>NZ_QTVR01000019.1:0-65909 GCF_003460685.1 Blautia sp. OF03-13
TTTTACCATATCCATAATAATATATCAAACATTTGTTCTGTTTTATATTAAAAAAATTGCGCGTCTAACTCATCACTAAAGTAACGAGAATGCGACGCGCAGTTTTCAATTCTATTAGCTACAGCTAATGGTCAAACAGCAATGTCTGTTTGGAACTTTACTATCTATAAAAGTTCCAGGCAGGCATTTTTTATTTCCTGAATCCTGGAGGAAAGGAGTCAAGATGACTGAACCAAACAAGTGAAACGTCTGTTATTGAGAGGGTATGGGGAGATCCCCATCAAGATAAAACCCATAGGTTGACGGGAGGCAAAATGGCAATACCGTTAAACATGGGTGGATCTTGCTCTTATTTGTATCCCTCTATATAACGAAACGCTCAGAGGCTGTTTTACAGTGAGGGAAAAGAAAAAATATCAAAAAATTGATAATTAATGGTGAACTTGTGATAGAATGGAAAAAAGAGAAAAGCATAAAGGATGTAGTTGTGGAGAATATTTGTTATGATTAGAAAGTTGCTGAACGGAGATATCGATAGAGTCGCTGACATATGGTTAAAGACAAATCTGAAAGCACATTATTTTATTTCCAATCAATACTGGAAAAGTAATTATGAATTAGTAAAAGAAATGCTGTCACAATCCGAAGTCTATGTGTTTGAAGCAGATAAAATGATACAAGGATTTGTAGGACTAAATGATGAATATATCGAAGGTATTTTTGTCTCTGATGAAATGCAGTCATGTGGCATAGGTAAGCTTTTATTGGATTATATTAAGGATAAAAAAGTCAGCTTACGATTAAGTGTATATCAGAAGAATGCCAGAGCAATTTCTTTTTACCAAAGAGAAGGATTCATTATTCAATGTGAAGGTTTGGATGAAGATACTGGTGAAAAAGAGTACACTATGCTATGGAAACAAAAATAGAAATCGGAAGTTGTGGGAATTAGACGTTATGAGGAGCGTAAAAATATGAATGCTGACTTCAGAATAGACGGAAAAGTAATAGAAACAAAAAGGCTCATTCTTAGATCATTCAAACAAACAGATTTGGAGGATTTCTATGAGTATGCATCTGTCGAAGGTGTTGGGGAGATGGCAGGATGGAAACATCATGAAAATATTGCTGAATCTCAAAGTATTATGAATTCCTTTATCAGTGAGGATAAAGTATTTGCAATCTGCTTAAAGAAAAACAATAAAGTAATCGGTACTGTTGGCATAGAAAAATATGGGTTAGAAGATGCTTTGACAGAATTTAAGGATTATTACGGCAGAGAATTAGGATATGTTTTGAGTAAAGATTATTGGGGAAAAGGACTTATGCCCGAAGCCGTAAATGCAGTTAAAGATTATTTATTTGGCGAATTGGATTATGATTTTCTGATTTGTGGTTACTATGATTTCAATGAACAATCAAAACGAGTTCAGACAAAATGTGGCTTCAAACCATATCGTTCATTGGTCATGACAACGCAAATGGAGACAAAAGAACAAGGTACATTGATGTTGTTGCTGAATTCCAAGAAGAATATTAAATTAGTTTTTTCACATCCGGAAACCTTAATCTCCGAAAATTGGTAAAATCCAGTTTGTTAAACTGAATCCGAAAAGCATTAGGGCGCAGAGGAGATAGAATCCTTTGCGTAAAAGACTAACGAACATATTTAATGAAACATCGGAACCATCTTCTTTTTGTTGTCTACCTATAATAACGATTGGAGTAATCGATTATAGACACTGCAATCAAAAAAATCTGAAAATATATTTATCAACATTACATAAAAGTGTGTAGATGCACATAAAATGGGAATACATATTGAAATTCAGGTCGTTCTGTGATAGAATCTCATTACTAAAAAGTGTGTAGATGCACAGAAATGGGGAGTGTAACGATGGAGATTAAAAGAGACGCTTACCTACAGCAGCTGATCGAGCGAAAAGATAATGGAATGATAAAGGTGATTACCGGCATTCGTAGATGTGGCAAATCCTTTTTGCTGTTTACCATCTTTAAGAGATACTTACTGGAGAACGGCGTTGATGTTGATCATATTATTGAAATTGCATTGGATGGTATTGAGAACGAGGAATTAAGAGATCCCAAGGTATGCTTCAAGTACATCAAGGATGCCATGAAAGACGACGGGAAGTATTATCTCCTTTTGGATGAAGTGCAGTTCATGCCACGATTTGAGGAAGTGCTGAACAGCCTGCTCCGCATGAGCAATATTGATGTGTATGTCACCGGAAGTAATTCCAAGTTCCTGTCCAGCGACATTGTGACCGAATTCCGTGGCAGAGGTGATGAGATTAGAATCTACCCTCTCTCCTTTGCAGAGTTTTATTCTGTCTATGACGGCGATTATGATGATGCCTGGGATGACTACATGATCTACGGAGGATTGCCGCAGATCGTAAGTTTCCAGAGCGAACGACAGAAAGCGGACTATCTGAAGAACATCTTTGCAAATGTCTATCTGAAGGATGTTATTGAAAGAAATAAGATTCAGAACGTGGATGAGATTGGGATTCTGGTTGATGTGCTTGCATCTGCAATCGGCGCACCGACCAACCCTTCAAAGATTGCCAATACCTTTGCCAGTGAGCGCCAGATGACTTATGCTAATAAAACCATCTCCAAGCATATCGACCATTTGACAGATGCCTTTTTGATTTCCAAGGCAAGCCGATACGATATTAAGGGCAGAAAGTATATCGGTGCAAATCTGAAATACTACTTTACTGATCTGGGACTGAGAAATGCACGTCTGAATTTCAGGCAGCAGGAGCCTACTCATATCATGGAGAACATTGTTTATAACGAGCTGCTGATCCATGGCTACAATGTTGATGTGGGTGTCGTGGATATCTTCGATAAGGATAAAGAGGGCAAACGTGTTCGCAAGCAGTTGGAGGTTGACTTTGTGGTGAATCAAGGAAACCAGAGATACTATATCCAGGTTGCATATGACATGACTTCGGAAGAAAAACAGACGCAGGAGTTCAATTCTCTGCGTAATATCCCGGACTCTTTCAAGAAGATCGTCATTGTAAATGGTAGCAAAAAGCCTTGGAGAAATGATGAAGGTTTTGTCATCATGGGAATGAAGTATTTCTTGCTGAATGCGAATAGTCTGGAATTTTAAGTCGATTTGAGTTGTTGCTGTGGTGTTGTTCTATTTCAAAAAAGAGTGAAATGATATAAATAAGGCCACGGCTGATTTCATGTTGGAACAGCTGTGGCTCAGTTTATTTTTTTATCCGTACAAACGAGACTGTTCCGTAGATTATGTAGAACAGACGCTTTGTACGTGTAGCTTTTACAAAGGTAAATGCAATTTCAGGTGAATCAGAGGAAGAAAGCGTTAGCCAATTCTTCCACATTCTCGGATCTGTGGATCAGCAACGAGGATGTTGCGAAGTAGCGGATGGAAAATATGAAATCACATTGTATACGTCGTGTTGTAATGTTACAAAAGGTATTTATTATTACAATACTTATGAAAACCATCAGATCAGTGCAGTAGATATGCATGTAGAAAATCTGGATAGTGATAAAATGATTTGTTATCCAGTAATTCAAGGAGAACGAATCAACTATCAAAATAAATAATGTTTTGAAATCAGGGATGAGGTAGAAAGGAAAGTTCCATGACAAAAGATGAAGTAAAAAAACTCAAGATGAACAGTCCGGAATCACTACAGTTTTTAAATAATGCTACAAAATTTTATAATTTAATGATGATGTATCGTTGTGCTATTCGGGAGATACAAACTAAACTTGAGGTTTTGGATGATGAATTTTCAGTTGAGAACAATCGAAATCCTATTTCTTTTATAAAAACAAGAATTAAGAAGCCCAATAGTATTTACGATAAACTGCAGAAGATGGGATATGAATTTACAACAGAAAATATACAGACATATCTCAATGATGTAGCAGGCGTTCGAATAGTTTGTGCGTTTATTGACGATATTTATATGATATCAGATTTGATTACCCAACAGGATGATATTAAAGTTATTGAAATAAAAGATTATATAAAAAATCCAAAATCGAATGGTTATCGAAGCTATCATATGATTGTTGAAATACCAGTATTTTTTGCTAAGGGTAAAACACCTATGCGTGTAGAATTACAGATTCGAACCAATGGTATGGATTTCTGGGCAACATTGGAACATCAACTTCGCTATAAAAAAGGAATTGAAGAAATGCCTGGTTATGATGAGATAAGTGAAGAATTACTTCATTCTGCAAGAGCTATCATTGAAGCGGATAATGAAATGCAGAGAATAAAAGACAAAATTGGTATGTTTCATGAAATTTAGGCAGAAAACTGAGCAAGTAGGAAGGTGGAATATATATGAAGCAAGATACTTTAGAGGGCAAAGCAAAAACAAAAAATGGGGTAAAACGGCTGTGTTTTTCCATAGTCTGCATTCTTCTGGAAGTAATTTTTATTATTACTATCGTAACACGCTTGAATGAATATGCAGAAATTATAAATTTATTTACAAGGATTTTGAGTGGAATCTTGGTTTTGGGATTGTACGCATCAGATAAGACCTCTTCTATGAAAATGCCTTGGGTCATCTTAATTCTAATCTTCCCAATTATGGGTGTAGGCCTGTATTTGTTGATTGGTTTGAATGGTGGCACACATAAAATGCGTGAGCGATATGCAGAAATTGATAGCAAATTGTTACCAATGCTTCCTGACAATCAGGAGTGTTTGAGTAGAATAAAAGAAACGATTCCGAAAGCAGGAAATATCGCAAGTTACATACAAAGAAATTCGCAGTATCCAATCTATCAGAATACAGATATTGTGTATTTTGATGAAGCAGTGACAGGATTAGAGGCACAGCTTAAGGATTTGAAGAAAGCACAGAAATTTATCTTCATGGAATATCATGCGATAGAAGACGCTGAAGCATGGCATAAGATTCAAGATGTTCTGGAAGAGCGAGTAAAAGCAGGTGTGGAAGTTAGAGTATTCTATGATGATATGGGTTCTATAGGCTTTATTAATACAGATTTTGTGAAAAAAATGGAGCGAATAGGAATTCATTGCCGTGTATTCAATCCGTTTATGCCAGGTTTAAATCTGTTTTTGAACAACCGTGATCATAGAAAAATAACAGTTATTGATGGAAAAGTCGGATTTACAGGTGGATATAATCTCGCAAATGAATATTTTAATTACACACACCCGTACGGACAGTGGAAAGATACAGGTATTCGTTTAGAAGGAGATGCTGTTCAGTCGCTTACGGTGACATTTTTGGAAATGTGGAATGCAGTAAGTGATAAGGATGCTAATGATTCTGATTTTAGTAAATACCTTTTCCACTATGATTATGCGGCACAGCAAACTGGGTTTGTTCAACCTTATGCAGACAGCCCTATGGATAATGAGCAAGTAGGAGAAGAAGTTTATATCAGTATGATAAATAAAGCTGAAAAATATTGTTGGTTTATGACTCCATATCTAATCATAACAGATGAAATGACGCATGCGTTATGTCTGGCTGCTAAGCGAGGGGTAGACGTAAGAATTATCACACCTGGTATCCCTGATAAAAAATTCATTTATAATATAACTCGTTCTTTTTATCATGGATTGGTTAAACATGGTGTTCGTGTTTATGAGTGGACTCCTGGTTTCTGTCATGCAAAAATGAGTGTGGCAGATGACTGTATGGCAACTTGTGGAACAATTAATCTGGATTATCGAAGTTTATATCACCATTTTGAAAACGGCTGTTTTATGGCAGATTGTCAGGCAGTTGTGGAAATAAAAAATGATCTGATAAGAACGATGGGAGAATGTCGTGATGTGACAGACCAATATCAAACCGGACGAAGTGCATATTTGCGACTGGGACAATTATTTATGAGATTATTTGCTGGATTGCTATAAGAATCTGATGAAACGACCTTTCAAAAAACAGTTGATTTAGAAGTTAACTGTTTTTGAAAGGCCGTTTTTGCTATATCTAACAGTCTGTTGTACAAAGAAGATTTTGCATGGATGAAAAAACAAACCTTGTTGAGGTTAAATTGAGATTGACTTTGTATTGTATAAGTATGAAATAAAAAGGAATCAGGTGATGTACAATGAAAAAGTATAAAATATGTAAAATCCTTCTTGTTATACTGGCAGTTTTTTTATGTGTGGCTTTTTATGAATTGCTCGGAATCCGCGTTGCATATAAAAAGCAGCCGGAAGTGTCCAATACAACCAAAAAAGAAACAAAAAATGGGTCATGGAACGAATGCAGTGAAAATACAGAACGGGCAGTAATCATAGAAAAGAATCCAGAAGCGCTTTTACAAAGAGTGCGTTTGATCAAGAATGCAAAAAAGGAAATTATTCTTTCTACTTTTGCATTTCAATCCGATGAAAGTGGAAAATTGATTTTAGGAGCACTGCATGATGCGGCAGACAGGGGTGTACATATTCGTCTGTTAGTAGATGGAATGGAGAGCTGGATTGATATGGAAGGAAATCCGTATTTCTATGGATTATCTTCCCATGAGAATGTTGAAATTAAACTATATAATAAGGCCAATCCGTTGAAACCGTGGAAAATGATGGGTAGAATGCATGATAAATATTTGATTGCAGATGGAAAGAGATATATTCTTGGGGGAAGAAATACATACAATTATTTCCTGGGTGATTTTCCGGGACATAAGAACTATGACAGAGACGTGTTAGTGGTTTGCGATGAACCTGAGAAAGAAAATTCAGTTAACCAGTTGTTAGAGTATTTTGAAACGATATGGGAACAAGAAGACAGTGGTTATTTTCATGACAATAAAAAACTGGCAAATAGAAAATCTGTAAAGAACGCAGTTTTAGAGCTGCAGAACGGCTATCAGAAATATTTTGAAGAGAATAAGGAAAGAATCTGCGATACCGATTACACGGACGAAACTTTTGAGACAGAAAAGATTGCATTAGTGTCAAATCCTATCCACACAGGTTCCAAGGAACCAGTAGTCTGGTATCAACTGGGAGAACTAATGAAAAATGCAAAAGAGCGCGTGAAAATTCATACACCATATATTATTTGCAATGATATGATGTATAATACATGGAAAGAGATTGCGGAGAGAGTTCCGGATTTTTCTATCATGACCAATTCGGTTGCCAACAATGGAAATCCGTTTGGTTCTGCTGATTATGCGAGAAACAGAAACAGAATTTTAAATACAGGAATTGATATCTGGGAGTATGAAGGCGGCTATTCTTACCACGGAAAAAGCATCCTGATTGATGATGATCTATCCGTAATCGGTTCCTTTAACATGGATATGAGAAGCACGTATCTGGATACGGAACTGATGCTTGTAATACGTAGCAAAGAGATTAATAAACAGTTGGAAGAAGGCATGATGGAATATGAAAGAGTGTCCCGACAGGTATTGGAAGATGGAACCTATCGTGATCCATATCATGTAGAGCCAATCGAATTAACAAAGAAACGTCAGAGAAAAATATTTTTGGTACAGCATCTGCTTGGATGGGCAAGGTATCTGTTTTAATAAGGAGGAAGGAAAACGTGTTTCAAATATTGATTGTAGAAGATGATAAAGAATTAAGCCAGCTATTCCAAAAAGTGCTTGAGAAGAATGGATATCAGGTCAAAAGTGCATCGGATGGAGCACTGGCATTAGAAATATTGGATAAAGAGTATATTGATCTGATCATTTCCGATATTATGATGCCGGTTATGGATGGTTATGAACTGGTGTCGGAACTCCGTTCAGCAGGATATCAGATACCGGTACTTATGATCACTGCGAAAGGTTCCTTTGATGATATGCGCCAGGGATTTCTTTCGGGAAGTGACGATTATATGGTAAAACCGGTAAATGTGAATGAAATGGTTTTAAGAGTTGGAGCACTGCTTCGCCGTGCACAGATACTGAATGAACACAAAATTGTGATCGGTTCAACAGAGTTTGATTATGATGCAATGACGGTTACAACTGATAAGGAAAGTCTTGTTTTGCCTAAAAAAGAATTCCTGCTTTTATATAAGCTTGCAGCTTCGCCAGGCAGAACATTTACAAAACAACAGTTGATGGATGAAGTATGGGGATACGAGACGGAGGCAGACCCACATACGATAGAGGTACATATAGGAAGAATCAGAGAGCGTTTTAAAGATAACCCTGATTTTGAAATCGTAACAATGCGTGGAATTGGATACAAGGTGGTGAAAAAATAATGGAACAAAAGAAAGAAAAAGGATTGCGGATCCGATCCTGTCTGACTGGTGCAATCTGGCTGGCACTTGTATTTTCAACAGTCATATCTGCTTTATTATTTGCTTTTTTGAATCATTTTTTTAATCTGCCGGGCAGCATATCTGTGCTTGGCTGGCTTTTGATTTTCAATACATTGATTGCCGGGCTGATCACTTCCTTTATTAATGCAAAGTTACTGGAACCAATTACCAGACTTAGTAAAGCAATGAAGGAAGTTTCTCAGGGAGATTTTGAACAGCATTTGGAAACGAACAGCCGTATAGCAGAAGTCGGAGAATCTTATCAAAGTTTTAACGTTATGACAAAAGAACTTCGTGCAACAGAGGTGCTGCAGATGGATTTTGTATCTGATGTTTCTCATGAGTTTAAGACCCCGATTAATGCCATTGAAGGATATACAATGCTGCTTCAGGGAGAAGAACTGTCTCCGGATCAAGAGGAATATGTAGAAAAAATCTTATTTAACACCCAAAGACTTTCCGGATTGGTTGGTAATATTTTGCTGTTATCCAAGTTAGAGAATCAGAATATACCAATGAAAAAAACAGAATATCGTCTGGATGAACAGATCCGCCAGGCATTTCTTTCATTGGAAACAAAATGGACAGAAAAAGAAATTGGTTTTCAGGTAGAATTGGAGGAAGTTAAATATACTGGGAATGAAGGACTTTTTATGCATATCTGGATAAATCTTTTGGATAATGCGATTAAGTTCAGCCCTTCAAAGGGGACAATTACGATGTTTCTGAAACAAGAACAGGATTCTGTTAAGTTCATTCTGGAAGATGAAGGACCAGGAATAGAGGATGATGTAAAATCCAGAATATTTGACAAGTTCTATCAGGTAGATGGATCTCATAAAGCAGAAGGAAATGGCCTAGGTCTTGCACTTGTAAAACGGATTGTAGATAGTGCCGGAGGAACAATCAAAGCAGAAAACCGTGAATATGGTGGATGCAGATTTGTTGTAGAGCTTCCAATACAGAAAGATAAGGCCATATAAGTTTAAGAAAAACAGATAGAGGAGGAATTACATGACATTTTATCAGGAGTTGCAGTTAAATCAGGCAGGTTCTAAAAACCTGTTGAAAAAGAGTGAAACACTAAAAGAAAAATCATATCATATGTGGGTATATCTGGTGAAGATAGCTGCTACAATGGCATTTTGTTTTTGCTTTGTTAGTATTTTCAGTATCCTATTTGGAAATGAGAACAGCATTGTAGGTGTAGTAGTCTTATTATGTCTCATGGTGTTTAGAAATGCGGATCTGGGGATCCACACCGGACAATCTACGATGCTTTTGGCTTTGTTCTTTGTAATTATGACTGTATGTCCGCATTTAGCAAATCAGTTTTCACCGGTATTGGGAATGCTGTTAAATATTGCGGCACTGGCTGTGTTGATTCTGTTCGGATGCCATAATCCATTCATGTTTAATCAATCTACATTGGTTCTTGGGTATCTACTGCTATATGGTTATGATGTTACGGGAAAAAGCTATCAGATGCGATTAGTCGGAATGGCTTTAGGTGCAGCACTTACCTGCTTCGTATTTTATCGAAATCATAAAAACAGAACCTATAAAAGAAATCTGAAAGATCTGATACAAGAATTTGATATCACTTCTTCCAGAACAAAATGGCAGATATGTCAGATTTTATGCGTACCGATTGTCCTTTGCATTGCAGAACTTTGTAATATGCCACGTGCAATGTGGGCTGGTATTGCGGCCATGTCCACGATTTTGCCGTTTATGGAAGATATGCACTACAGAGTCCGTAAAAGGATTGTCGGAAATATTGCAGGTGTTATATGTTTTACAGTATTATATTTTCTGCTTCCTTCGTCAATCTATGCATATATAGGAATTCTTGGTGGAATCGGTGTAGGATTTTCAGCACAATATGGCTGGCAGGCAGTATTTAACACATTTGGTGCTTTAGCCATTGCTACAGAGACTTATGGACTACAAGGAGCGGTTAGTCTTAGAGTGATTCAAAATGTTTTTGGTGTTGTGTTTGCTTTAGCATTTTGTGTTATATTTTATTGGTTTATGTCTAAAAAAAAGGAAAGTAAGGTGACCGTACATGCAGAGTGAAGTGAATCAGGAAGAAAATTTGAATAGAATTATTACGGTTCCTAATCTTCTTTCTTTTTTTCGGCTTTGTCTGATTCCGGTAATTATATGGAGTTATTGTGTAAAGAAAAATCCTCTGTTAGCTGGTGAAATCTTATTGCTGTCTGGGCTTACGGATCTTGCTGATGGATATATCGCAAGAAGATTCCATAGGATTAGTAATTTAGGAAAAATACTTGATCCGGTGGCTGATAAGCTGACACAGGCAGCGATGTTAATCTGTCTGTTTACTCGTTTTCCGCATGTGCTTCTTTTAATCGTAATAATGGCAGGTAAGGAGCTGTATATGGTAGTCAGTGGATGTCTTGTGATACGAAAGACAGGAAAAGTACATGGTGCAGACTGGCATGGAAAGATAGTAACCTTTTTATTATATGGAACTGCAGCGGTGCATATTATATGGTTCCACATTACACCGATGGTATCAGATCTGTTGATTGGTTTGTGCGCTATAATGATGGTCATATCGGTCGCTCTGTATATTATCCAGAATACCAGGACTCTTAAGGGAGAGACTGTATAAGCAATTTTATATTGCAATGACTAGAAAAATATTTAGGAGAATCCTATAAAATGTCTGTGATTCAGTTCTTTATCTTTGTTTTTTGTTCTCATACTCCTCCTTGCGCTGAGACTATTCCTCCCACCGGGAGTCCACGTATTTCAATATCGGCTGTCCCTTCCGATATTAGAAATAGTGCTGTGAACACCTTTAGGTGGAACCAACAGACAAGTGAAACGTCTGTTATTGAGAGGGTATGGGGAGATCCCCATCAAGATAAAATCCATAGGTTGACGGGAGGCCAAATGGCAATACCGTTAAACATGGGTGGATCTTGCTCTTATTCGTATCCCTCTATATAACGAAACGCTCAGAGGCTGTTTTACAGTGGGGGAAAAGAAAAAATATCAAAAAAATGATGATTAATGGTGAGCTTGTGATAGAATAGATAAAGAGAAAAGCATAAAGGATGTTGTTGTGGAGAATATTTGTTATGATTAGAAAGTTGCTGAACAGAGATATCGATAGAGTCACTGACATATGGTTAAAGACAAATCTGAAAGCACATTATTTTATTTCCAATCAATACTGGAAAAGTGATTATGAATTAGTGAAAGAAATGATGTCACAATCCGAAGTTTGTTGAATTAAAAATGAAATAAAGTTCCAGTAATCATAGAGTGTATGGATTCAATTCCATATGCTCTTTTTCTTTACTTAATTTCATGAAAAATGTAAAAATCTAATGTTACGAGTTGCATTAAAAAAACTCGCAAGAAAACTCGTAAGAAAAAAAGTAAAAAAATTTGCTTTTGACCACTGTAAAACATGCTCTGAGCGTTTCGTTATATGAAGGGCTAATTTTTCTTTCATATTTCAAAGAAAAGAGGATAAAGAAATGTCAGAAAAAAGATGTTATTCTAATCTTCACAGAGAACGGATCAGCTACAGTGAAAAAGCTTTTGCTTGGGTTTGTCAGTTCGCATTTCTTGTCAAAAGACATCGGATCACAGTTCAGTACATCCATATAAAACTCTTTTCGTAGGATGCTTTGTCTGAATTCATCTGCAATCTCCGTCATAATAAAAATATCTCCATCATTTCAAAAGAGAATGCTGGAGATATTTCGCCTTGCTTATTCTTGTAGTAACCAATCGGCTATATCGTAAATTACGATTCCTTCATAGCTATATTGGGGATGTTTGGTTCTAGCAATAATCATTTTCGGATAAGCATCTCGAATCTGAAGCCGAGGAAAGCATTCTCTCTCAAATGTTTACTGCCCGGAAATGTTGTCGCTGATTTGAATATAAAACTTCTCGTTGCTTCTCTGCGCAACAAAGTCGATTTCCTTTTGATAGAGCTTGCCGACATAAACATTATATGAAAATAGATCATACGCTCTGTTTTTTGCAATATTTTATCTTGCGAATTTATCATTGTAACGAATATGCATATCTTCCCAATCCATGAACAATACATAAAATACTTTCCCGTATTGCGGACTCTCTACAATTCTTCCATGATCAAGAACAGAAAAATAAGTTCCGTCAGCTTTTCGAAGATGAAAGTGAATATAGTCATTTTCATTGACGTTGTCAATCTGTTCCCAGATACTCGATTCTATCTGTTGCTGTTCAGCTTCACGAATCAAGTTGCGAAAACTTTTCTCAGTAAGTCTGAACAGTTCATCTATATTTTTATATCCGGACATATGAAGAAATTCATCATTTGCAAAAATAGTTCATCATCTTCTTTGTCAGCTCTGTATATGATGAATGCACCTGGAAGATGTTCAGAGATATCCTTGAATGCGAATCCAAGTTGTTTGCGGGCACCTGACCGAAGTCCTTCTCTGTAGACCATACATCCATTTTTTCCATGAAGTTTTATTTCATAAAGAGCGGCATCTGCGAAGCGCATGAGCTGTGAACGATTGGATGCAAATGTTGGATATTCTGCATATCCTAGAGAAATATAAAATGCATGTTCCTTACCACGGTATGAGAATGATTTAGGAAGTTTGGTGAATTTCTGCAGCTGTATAGCTGCTTCTGCAAAGGTACAATTTGGTAAAAGAATGCAGAATTCGTCACCACCATTTCTTCCAAGTAATGCATCGGATAGACTTTTGTTTCCGGCATTAAAAATTCCATCGACATCCGTTTCTGCACACGGTATAATAGGTATCATGTAAAGAAAAAGGAGGTTGTTTTCTTATGTTATCCTGCACCTACGAAGTAGTCGCCATCGATGGTGATTACGCGCATTTACGCCGCAATGACATCGAACCGGAGGACAATGAAATGAAACTGGTTGCCCGCGCACTGCTGCCGCCGGAAATTATGGAGGGCAGTATTTTGAAATACGAGATGCTGCAGTATGAAATCATTGGCTGATGCTGTTTTTCCGGCCGAGGTGTTTTCTCTCCCGCTCTTTCATGGCATCTCGGAAACCGGGCGGACGGCTCTTGTTTCGAGCGGGTGGCTGCGGACGTGTTCGTTTGAGAAAAACCAGACCATTTATCACATGGGTGACCGCGTGTCCGAACTGGGGATTGTGCTGTCCGGCAGCGTTTTCGTGGAGAATACGGATCTCTGGGGCAACCGCAGTATCTTAAGCAAGATCACCCCCGGCCAGGTATTTGCCGAAACGTATGCCTTCTGTCGGGAGCCGATGATGGTGAATGTCACGGCAGCCGAAGCCTCGACGGTTCTCTTTTTCAATCTTCGAAACCTCGACCAGACCGCCGATGGTGATGATGCATGGCTGTCCCAGCTTCGCAGTAACATGCTCCGCATCTCCATGCAGAAAAATCTTACCCTCTCCAAACGCATTTTCTGCACTACACCAAAGACGATCCGCGAGCGCGTGCTGGTCTACCTCGCCGCGCAGTCTGCCAAAACCGGCGCCGACACCTTTACGATCCCCTTCGACCGCCAGGGCCTCGCCGACTACCTGAACCTCGACCGGAGCGCCCTCTCCAAAGAACTCGGAAAAATGCAGAAAGAGGGAATCCTCGAATTTCATAAAAACAAATTTACGCTGCGTCATCCGTCTCTCTAGGCGGTACCGCAGCGTAAATTTTTTACCGTTTCATCGTTTCAAATGCTTATTTTTCATAAACGAATATACACAAAAAGTATTTTCCGTGGTTATAACCACATACTTTTCCTGTTATATCCGATATTCTGTACGTGTAAATTATGAAACTCCGCGCAGATCTGTTTTTCCCTCTGCGCTTAACCCCTCGGAAATACCCTACAGGAGGAACTATTTTTATGGAACAGAATATGTTTTGCTACCAGTGTCAGGAAACTGCCGGCTGCTCCGGCTGTACAAAATCCGGTGTCTGTGGAAAGCGCCCGGAGACAGCGGCGCTGCAGGATCTGCTGATCTGGACGACGAAAGGACTTTCCGCCGTGACGACACAGCTCCGCCGCGAAGGAAAAACCGTCGATGCCAGCGTCAATCATCTCATCACCGAAAACCTGTTTACGACCATCACAAACGTGAACTTTGATGATGATACGATCCGCGCACGAATTGAGGCAACGCTTGAGACCAAAGCGCTTCTCGCTCAGCTTGCCGACTGCTCCGCTCTGCCGGAAGCCGCCCTCTGGAACGGCACAACCGATGAGTTTGCCGCAAAAGCAGTAACCGTCGGCGTACTTTCCACGGAAAATGAGGACATCCGCTCTTTACGCGAGCTCATCACCTACGGTCTGAAAGGACTTGCCGCGTACACCAGCCATGCCAATGTTCTCTTAAAAGAAAACGAGGAAATCGATGCCTTCCTGCAGCGTGCTCTCGCCGCAACGCTCGACGATTCCCTCTCTGCAGAGGAACTGACGGCTCTCGCACTCGAGACCGGCTCCTACGGCGTGCAGGGAATGGCACTGCTCGATGAGGCCAATACTTCCGCTTACGGCAATCCGGAGATCACCACCGTCGATCTCAGTGTCGGCACCCGCCGGGTATTCTCGTCTCCGGCCATGATCTGCGCGACCTCGAGATGCTGCTCGAGCAGACCGTGAACACCGGCATCGATGTTTACACCCACTCCGAAATGCTGCCTGCACACTACTATCCGGCGTTCAAAAAATATGAACATTTTAAGGGAAATTATGGTAACGCCTGGTGGAAACAGAAAGAAGAATTTGAAGCCTTCAACGGCCCGATTCTGATGACGACGAACTGTATCGTGCCGCCGAAGGACAGCTACAAAAACCGTATTTACACAACCGGAGCGGTTCGTTATCCGGGATGCCCGCACATCGACGGCGTCATCGGTGAGACAAAAGATTTCTCTCTGCTCATCGAACAGGCAAAGCACTGCGCACCGCCGACGGAACTCGAGCAGGGAACCATTGTCGGAGCTTCGCCCATGCACAGGTACTCGCCCTGGCAGACCAGATCGTCGATGCCGTGAAATCCGGCGCGATCAAAAAATTCGTTGTCATGGCTGGATGTGACGGCCGTGCAAAGAGCCGCAGCTATTACTCTGATTTTGCACAGGCACTGCCGAAAGACACCGTGATTCTGACCGCCGGCTGTGCAAAATACAAATACAACAAGCTGAACCTCGGCGACATCAACGGCATTCCGCGCGTCCTCGATGCCGGCCAGTGCAATGATTCCTACTCTCTTGCCGTGATTGCACTGAAATTAAAGGAGGTCTTCGGCCTCGACGATATCAACGATCTGCCGATCATCTACAATATTTCCTGGTACGAGCAGAAAGCTGTGATTGTTCTTCTGGCACTGCTGTCGCTCGGTGTCAAGAACATCCACCTCGGCCCGACACTTCCGGCATTTTTAAGCCCGAATGTTGCAGCTCTTCTTGTTGAAAACTTCGGCATCGCCGGAATCGATACCGTTGAAAACGATATGGAATTGTTTTTCGGGAAATAAAGAAAACCCCTTGCTTTCTTTCATTTTTCCACGTATACTGTATATGTTCAGACAAAAATATCTTTGAATTTGGGCATATCAGAAAACGGACCTCAGATTCCATTTCTATACACGCCCGACACCGATGAGTCATCTCATCTTAATCACACATTTTAGAACGTGCCTGGGAATTTTTTCAGACACGTTCTCATTCTATCACGGAGATTTATGAACTATGAGCATCATGAAAAATATCAATAAAGCCAAGGTTATGGTCTTAAAAGATCAGGTTTCCTACCAGGAAGGCCAGATCGTCAGCAAAACACTGGTACAGAATGAATCCGTCAGCATCACCTTATTTGCCTTCGACAAAGGCGAAGAAATCAGCACCCACGAGTCCGGCGGCGACGCCTTCGTCACCTGCCTCGACGGAACCGGTGAAATCACCATCGACGGCGTAAAATACGAACTCCACGAAGGCGAATCCATCGTCATGCCGGCAAAACATCCGCATGCAGTGTATGGCAAAGAGCAGTATAAGATGCTTCTGGTAGTGGTATTCTAACGTATCCTTTTTGAACCAATTATTGATATGCCTGGCAATAGGGCAGCATGCCTCAGGATTTCCTGTGGTATGCTGCCTTGCTTTTTTATTCATTTACGCCTTTTCTATCAGGCATTCATTCTTTTTGGTCTTTTTATCATAATTAATTCCAACCAGTAGAATATCTCCAATATACGGTTCCAATGATGCAATGTACTTTTTCTCTTTGATCTGATCCGTCTCCACCCACAGATGGGCTATGAGCTCCTCAGCAAATGGGATTCCACAAGACCATACGCCGAGGCGGCGCTCTACCACCATCTCTGGTACGACGAAAAAGGCGGCTATCCGCGCGAGTATACCCATAAAGGCAACGACAACGCCATTCTCTACCAGATCCTCACCTGCGCCGATTGTCTCGGTGCGCCAACCGATTCCGTCGGGCGGCTGATCACCGCGGAACGCGAACAGTTATACCGCGAAGTCTTCGGTAAAAACGTGGAGCTGGTTCTATAACTTTGGTTTCTGTTTATGGCGTTAATTCGTATATCCGTATATTGTAGTTCTTTTCAAGACTCTGTCCGTCTCGCGTGGACACATTGTAAAATGCACAAATTTCATTCAGCTTACATGTTCATTTCGTTAATTTGTTAATGAACGTGTTTTTTCAATTTTATGTTTTGTGTTAATTTATGTTCATTTATTATTCATCATTTTGTGAACATTAAGTTGACATCATCAAAAGAAAATAGTTTACATTTTGGAAAAAATATACTAAAATAACAGAAACGGTCAAATCTCCGCCGAAAAAAACGGCGGAGATTTTTCTGGAAAGAAGGGCGAAAAACGTGTTGGAAAGACGATCGAAAAATTTCGAAGAAAATGCGTAGAAAATCCGCCCGAAAAGGTGAAAAGCCAAGCATAAATCACAGGGAGGAACTCATACTATGAAAGAAATCATCCAGGGCTTCTACCAGAAGAAACATTTCTGGACCCGCCTGATTCTGGTCATCGCTGCCGTCATCCTGATGGGCTTTGCGCTCTCATGGCTGCTTCTCGTCGATCTCGGCACCGATCCGTGTACCTTGTTAAACCAGACCATCTCCACCCGCCTCGGCATCAGCATCGGAAACTGGCAGGCGCTCTTCAATACCGTCCTGCTCATCTTCGTTATCATTTTCGGCGGCAGAAACTTAGGCTTCGGAACCCTCGCAAACATGTTTCTCGTGGGATATTCCATCGACTTTTTCTCCTGGATCTGGGCGAAAGTCCTTCCGGCAGACCTCTTCACCTCGATGGGTGTGCGAATCGCCGTGCTGATCCCGGCGCTGATCCTGTTTATCCTTGCCGCATCCTTCTATATGGATGTTGATATGGGAACTGCACCGTACGACGCAGTATCCTTCATTATCTCCACCCACCTGCCGAACGTTTCGTTCCGTGTGATCCGCATCGTCTACGACTTCGTTGTCACCGCGATCGCCGTTCTGCTCGGCGGAAAACTCGGCATTGTTACCGTGCTGATGGTTATTACCCTCGGCCCGGTCATTGAATGGCTGGGAAATATCATGAAACAGCATCTGAATATTTTTGATGACTGAAATCATTGCTTTTCCGCGCTTTCTATACTACAATAGAACTACCAGATGATCTTTTTTCTAAAAGAAAAGCCTGCCTCCGGGACTCACATCTCTGTGGCAGGCTTTTCTTCCCTAAAAATAGCCGAAAAAAGACTCAAAAAGCAGAAAATCATTTATATTAAGGAGGTTTTTCCTATGAGCAACACCCCAAACCCTGTTTACGAAAAACTGATGAAATGCTACGAGAGCTTCCGCTCCCAGATCGATTTCCAGCCGGAAGTCGCACTGATTCTCGGTTCCGGCCTCGGTGATTTTGCGAATGATATCCGCGTTACCGCAACCCTCGATTACCACGATATCGAAGGCTTCCCGGTTTCCACTGTTCCGGGCCACGCGGGCCGTTTTATCTTCGGCTACGTCGGCGATGTGCCGGTTGTCTGCATGCAGGGCCGCGTTCATTATTATGAAGGCTATCCGATGACCGACGTCGTTCTCCCGACCCGCCTCATGAAGCTGATGGGCGCAAAAGCACTGTTCTTAACCAACGCCGCCGGCGGCATCAAACAGGGCACAAAACCAGGCTCTCTGATGCTGTTAAACGGCCAGATCGCCTGCTTCGTTCCATCTCCGCTTATCGGGCCGAACATCGACGAGCTCGGCACCCGTTTCCCGGATATGAGCCAGATCTACGACCTTGAATTCCAGAAAATCGCACGGAAAGCCGCAGCCTGCCTTGATATCGACCTGATGGAAGGCGTTTATCTGCAGCTCACCGGCCCGCAGTACGAGTCCCCGCAGGAAATCGCCATGTGCCGCACCCTCGGCGCAGACGCGGTCGGCATGAGCACCGCCTGCGAAGCCATCGCTGCACGCCATATGGACATGCGCGTCATCGGTATTTCCTGCATTACCAATCTTGCCGCCGGCATCTCCCCGCAGCCTCTGTGCCATGCGGAAGTTCAGGAGGCAGCTGACATGGTTGCACCGCAGTTCAAAAAACTCGTTGCCGCAACGATTCAGGGCATCGCAAAGACACTGTAAACAGCACGTAAAATAAAGGAGAGATCTTTTTTGAATACACGTTTTTACAACGCCAAAATTCTCGTACTCGACGCTGAAAACCATTTTTCCATCGCCGAAGACGAACTTCATGTCACCGGCGACACCATCACCTATATCGGACCTGGTAGAAAAGCAGATCCAGATGCCGCAGAGACCCCTGTCTTCGACCGCGAAATTGACGCCCGCGGCAATCTCCTGATCCCAGGCTTTAAAAACGCACACACACACACACCGATGACCTTCCTCCGCTCCTACGCGGACGATCTCCCGCTCCACGAATGGCTCGAGCGCCAGGTCTTCCCGAACGAGGCAAAGCTCGCCGGGGACGACGTTACTGGCTCAATATCCTCGGCATCATGGAATATCTGACGAGCGGCATCACCTCCAATTTCGACATGTACATCCAGCAGAAAAACAGCATCGCTGCCACGGTCGACACCGGATTCCGCACCGTTCTTACCAGCGGTCTCAACAACTTCGTCGACAGCCCGGAAATTCTCGAAGAGATGTATAACTATGTCAACAAACTCTCCGACCGCACCTCGTATCTGCTCGGTTTCCACGCCGAATATACGACCGGCGGCCCGCTTCTTGAATCCGTTGCCAAACTCGCCGAAAAATACCATTCCCCTGTCTGGACACACAACGCCGAAACAAAAAGCGAAGTCGAGGGCTGTAAAGAGCGCTGGGGACTCACCCCGACACAGCTGATGGAACGCTTAGGCATGTTCCAGTACGGAGGCGGCGGCTACCACTGCATCTGGATGGAGGACCGCGATTTTGAGATCTTCCGTGACCGGAAACTGACGGCCGTTACCAATCCCTCCTCAAACCTGAAGCTCGCCTCCGGCATCTGCCCGCTGAAGCGTTTTTACGATAACGGCATCAACCTCGCCATCGGCACTGACGGGCCAGCCAGCAACAACTGCCTCGACATGTTCCGCGAAATGTTCCTGACCACCGGTCTTTCCAAAGTCCGTGAGATGGACGCCGCAGGAATCCCGGCTGATGCGATACTCTACATGGCAACCGCAGGCGGCGCACACGCGATGCAGCTTACTGACTGCGACCGTCTCGCTGCCGGCAAAAAGGCCGATCTCGTCATGATTGACCTCCATCAGCCGAACATGCAGCCGGAGAATAATCTGATCAAAAACCTCGTTTACAGCGGCAGCAAACAGAACGTAAAGCTTACCATGGTAAACGGTCAAATCCTCTACGAAAACGGCGAATTCCATATCGGCTTTGACCCGGAAGAAATTTATGCAAGATCCAACGCCATTATCCGAAGAATTTCCGGCTCGCATGCAGATAATTAGTGGATTTCACGCAGTTTTTCCTTTGCTTGACATACTTTTTTCTTTTATATTATAATGTAGCCATACACGCAAAAACGCTGTACCTCTTGAAAGGAGAATACTATTATGAAAAAGAAGGTAGTTAGCTTACTGCTTGCAGCCGCCATGACAACTGCTGCACTCGCAGGATGCGGTTCCTCCAACGGCTCCTCTTCCTCCGACGCATCCACAGGCGCCGATTCCACCAGCGCAACTTCCGCTTCTGCTTCCACAGATGGAGAAAAAAAAGACGCCGCAGGTGAGAAAATTGCCATGATCACAGACTCCGGAGATATCACCGACGAATCCTTCAACCAGATCACCTGGGAAACGGTATGCGCCTACGGCGATGCAAACGGCGTAGAGTACGAGTACTACAAACCGGCAGAGGATACCGATGAAGAGCGTATCAACTCCATCGATCTTGCTGTTTCCGAGGGTGCTACCGTTGTTGTAATGCCAGGTTACCTGTTCGGACCTGCCATCGCTGAAGAGCAGGACACCTATCCGGATGTAACCTTCATCGCAGTCGATGTTACCGAAGGTGATATTGTAAAAAACGGCAAAGCTGTTGATCTCGGAAAGAACGTGTACATCTGCTCCTTCGAAGAAGAGCAGGCCGGCTACCTGGCTGGATACGCTGCAGTAAAAGACGGCTACACAAGTCTTGGTTTCCTCGGCGGTATCGCTGTTCCGGCCGTTATCCGTTTCGGTTACGGTTATGTACAGGGTATCAACGCTGCTGCTGAAGAAGACGGCGTAGATGTAAACGTAAAATATTACTATGGCGGCCAGTTCTACGGCGATGACTCCATCACCGCCCGTATGGAGGGCTGGTATGCAGACGGAACACAGGTTGTATTCGCCTGCGGCGGCGGTATCTGGACATCTGCTCTGGATGCAGCTGAGACACACGACGGAAAAGTTATTGGTGTAGACGTTGACCAGCGTTCCAAAATCGGCGAGCGCTGCCTGACTTCCGCTATGAAAGGTCTTCCAAGCGCCATCAACAACGCTCTGGATTCCTACTTCAACGGAAACTTCTCTGAACTTGGCGGAACTGCTCAGCAGCTTGGACTGAAAGACGGAGATTACATCGGCCTTCCTACCGATTCCGAATCCTGGGGATTCACAACCTTCACACAGGATCAGTATGAAACTGTACTGGCTGGTATCCGCGATGGTTCCATCGAAATCTCCAGCGATACAGAAAATCAGCCGGAAGTAGGCTCTCACGTAACCGTTGATTACATCAGCTAATGTGCATACTGTTTCTGTAACAATATGCCTTTTGGGGAAGAGAATATTATTTCTCTTCCCCTTTTTTTCTGTCACACAAAATGCTATACTAGACATAATGAAAGCCCGCAGTTCTGCCCTGTTTTCCATGCCTTCGGCAGTCCTGCAAAACCACGCTTGAAAGGGAATATGTATATGGAAAATGAGTACATTATTGAGATGTTGAACATCACCAAAGAATTCCCGGGTATCAAGGCGAACGACAACATTACATTACAGCTCAAAAAAGGAGAAATCCATGCTCTGCTTGGAGAAAACGGTGCAGGAAAATCAACCCTGATGAGTATTCTTTTTGGTCTGTATCAGCCTACCTCCGGAATCATCAAGAAGAATGGGCAGGAAGTCCATATCAACACGCCGAACGACGCCAATGATCTCAACATCGGTATGGTTCACCAGCACTTTAAGCTGGTCGAATGTTTCTCGGTTCTCGACAACATCATCCTCGGCGTAGAGCCGACCAAAGGCCTTTTCCTCGAGAAAAAGAATGCCCGTGCAAAAGTCATGGAGCTGAGCGAAAAATACGGTCTGATGGTCGATCCGGACGCTCTGATCTCAGATATCACCGTCGGTATGCAGCAGCGTACCGAAATTCTGAAAATGCTCTACCGTGACAACGAAGTCCTGATCTTCGACGAGCCGACCGCGGTTCTGACGCCGCAGGAAATCGACGAGCTGATGAAGATCATGAAGAACCTCGCAAAAGAAGGAAAATCCATCCTCTTCATCACCCATAAACTCAACGAGATCATGGAAGTTGCCGACCGCTGTACGATTCTCCGCAAAGGAAAATACATCGGAACCGTCAACATCAGCGAAACTTCCAAAGAAGAGCTCTCCCGCATGATGGTCGGAAGAAACGTCAGCTTCTCCGTCAACAAAAAGCCGTCAAAACCGGGCGACACCGTTCTGAAAGTAGAGCACATGACCGTACCGAGCAAGGTGCACGGAAACAACGCCGTCAAAGATGTTTCCTTTAATGTAAGAAAAGGCGAGATTGTCTGCATCGCAGGTATCGATGGAAACGGCCAGTCCGAGTTCGTTCAGGGCCTCACGGGACTGGAAAAAGTATCCGGCGGTAAAATTCTGTTCAACGGACAGGACATCACGAAAGCTTCCATCCGCGGCCGCTCCAAGATGGGCATGAGCCACATCCCGGAGGACCGCCATAAACACGGCCTCGTGCTGGATTACTCCATCGAGCAGAACATGGTGCTGCAGCGTTACTGGCAGCCGGAATTTGAATCCTTCGGCTTTA
The DNA here is from genome assembly GCF_003460685.1 of Blautia sp. OF03-13. NCBI lineage: Bacteria > Bacillati > Bacillota > Clostridia > Lachnospirales > Lachnospiraceae > Blautia > Blautia sp. OF03-13. The sequence goes on from NZ_QTVR01000019.1 coordinate 22,906, forward strand.
TCAAATCAAAAGCCGTGCGCGAATATGCCGAGCGCCTGATCGAGCAGTACGATGTCCGCAGCGGCCAGGGTCCTGTGACCATCACCCGCAGCATGTCCGGCGGAAACCAGCAGAAAGCAATCATCGCGCGTGAGATCGATAAAGATCCTGATCTTCTCGTTGCGGTACAGCCTACCCGTGGTCTTGATGTCGGAGCCATCGAATACATTCACAGCCAGCTCGTTGCACAGCGCGACAAGGGAAAAGCCGTTCTTCTGGTTTCTCTGGAACTGGATGAGGTTATGGATGTTTCCGACCGTATTCTTGTTATGTACGAAGGAGAGCTGGTCGGCCAGCTGGATCCGAAAGCCGTTTCTGTCGAAGAACTCGGTCTCTACATGGCAGGTGCAAAACGGGATCCGGTTCCCGAAGAAGTATAAAAGAGAGGTAAGAAAAGCATGAACGAAAAAACGAAAAACGCTCTTCTGTCCATTGTCGCTTCTCTTGTATGTATTGTGATCGGTCTTCTTGTGGGATTTATCATTTTATACTGCATCAACGCGGAGAACGCAGTGGATGGATTTACACGAATCATCAAAGGCGGCTTTTACTTAAAGCCGAAGGGAATCGGAAGTGAAATCGCTCAGTCCGCTCCCCTGATTATGACCGGACTTTCGGTTGCATTTGCTTTTAAAACAGGTCTGTTCAACATCGGTGCTGCCGGACAGTACACCGTCGGTGTCTTCGGCGCCCTGTATTTTGCCATCATCCTCCACATGCCATGGTATGTATGCCTTCTGGCTGCTATGGTCTGCGGAGCCATCTGGGGAGCAGTTCCTGGTATCTTCAAAGCATACTTCAACGTAAATGAAGTTATTACTTCCATCATGTTCAACTGGATTGGTCTTTATCTTGTCAATGAGCTGATGTACAACACCATCCCGGGCATGTATGATCAGAAGACCACACGTACTTACAAATTAAGCTCCGCTTCTCCGAAATCCCTGATTCCGGACTGCGGCATGAACTCCATTTTCCGTACCAGTTCCACAACGATTGCGATTTTCATTGCGATTGCCATTGCGGTCATCATCTACATCGTTCTGAACAAAACAACCTTCGGCTATGAGCTGAAAGCCTGCGGATTCAATAAGGATGCTGCCAAATACGCCGGCATCAACGAGAAGAGAAACGTTGTTCTCTCCATGACCATCGCAGGTGCGCTTGCCGGAATCGGTGCAGGCCTCTACTTCCTCTCCGGTGCATCCGAGTGGAACCCGCAGGTATCGACAGCACTCCCGGCCATCGGATTTAATGGTATCCCGGTTGCGCTTCTTGCACTTAGCAACCCGATCGGCGTTATCTTCGCTGCTCTCTTCGTTGCTCATATTTCGGTCGGCGGTGCTTACCTGCCTACGAAATATTATCAGCCGGAGATCGCGGACCTGATCGTTGCCGTTATCATTTACCTTTGCGCATTCGTTACCCTGTTCAAGGGCATCGTTGCAAACCTGTTCAAGAGCAAAAAAGAGCAGAAAGCAAATGCCAATGCAGACAACGGAAAGGAGGAGAAGAAATAATGTTCCTTTTAATTAAATTTACCTTACTGTACGCCGTTGTTCTGATGCTCGTTGCGATGGGCGGTATGTTCTCCGAGCGAAGCGGTGTCATCAACATCGCGCTGGAAGGAATCATGGCGATCGGCGGCCTTGCCGGTGTCTTCGTCCTGGTTCTGTTCCCGGACCTCCCGGCTCCTGCACTTGTGGCACTTTCCATTCTGGCGAGCGCCGTATCCGGTATGATCTACTCTCTGCTGCTTGGCTTCTCCGCCATCACACTGAAAGCAGACCAGACGATCGGCGGAACCGCGCTGAACATGCTGGCTACTGCCATTGCCATCGTCCTGGTAAAAGCATTCAACAACGGCTCGGATGCCGGAAACGGTGCAGCTTCCGCAAAGCTGAACTACACCAACGCCGCTTTCATTTACAAGATCGGACCATTTACCGTGAACATCTTCCTGTTCATCGGCATCATCCTTCTGATCTGCAGCTACGTGTTTCTCTTCAAAACGAAATGGGGACTGCGCCTGCGTGCCTGCGGTGAGCATCCACAGGCAGCCGACTCTGTTGGTATCAACGTATACCAGTGGAGATACACCGGTGTTATCATCTCCGGTGCACTCGGCGGTATCGGCGGATTTGCCTACATCGTTCCGTCCGTTACCACCTGGAACTTCGAAGTCGGCGTAGCCGGTGCCGGATTCCTTGCCCTCGCTGTTATGATCTTCGGTCAGTGGAAACCGTTCCACATTGCCGGAGCAGCCGTATTCTTTGCGGTATTCCGTTCCCTGGCAAACATTGCGGACTCCACCGTCCTCTCCCATCTGGGACTGTCCAAGAACATTTACAACATGATGCCGTTTATCGCATCCATGATTATTCTCGCCTTCACATCCAAGAATTCCCAGGCTCCGAAAGCCGAAGGTATTCCATACGATAAGGGCGCAAGATAATATGTAACTATTCAGAGCCATGTGAAATGGAAGAAAAAATTGCGAATCATGCTTGCATGAATGAGCGGTTTTTTCTGGAATTTCATATGGCGAGCAGCCACATCGAGATGCAGCGCAGCGGAATCGAGATGTGGCTCTGAATAGTTACAATTTTTAAAGGCAGAGCCGTTAAATCCGAACTGTGTTTTTTCGGCTCTGCCTTTTCTCTATCATTCTGATTTATTTTTCATCAAAGAAAGGAAAAAATTATGCTGAACACCAAATTATTTGACCACACTATTTTAAAAGCAGACGCAACCGAAGCACAGGTTGCAAAGATCTGCGACGAGGCACTTGCACATGATTTTGCTTCTGTCTGCGTCAACCAGTACTACACCAAATTCGTTGCTGAAAAGCTCAAAGGATCTGACGTCAAAGTCTGCACCGTTGTCGGCTTCCCTCTGGGCATGTCCGATACCCGTGTAAAAGCGTTTGAGACCCATGCAGCCATCGAAGACGGTGCACAGGAGGTTGATATGGTCATCAACGTCGGAGCCCTCAAAGACGGCAAATACGACTTCGTACGCTCCGATATCCAGACCTTAAAAGAAGTATGCGGCAAGGACATCGTTCTGAAAGTCATCATCGAGACCTGCCTTTTAACCGATGAAGAGAAAGTAAAAGCGTGCGAGCTCGCAAAAGAAGCCGGCGCTGACTTCGTAAAAACCTCCACCGGATTTTCTACCGGCGGTGCAAAAGCGGCTGATGTTGCCTGATGAGAAAGACCGTAGGCCCGGATATGGGCGTAAAAGCTTCCGGCGGAATCCACAACGCAGACGAGGCACAGGCTATGGTAGATGCCGGCGCAAGCCGTCTCGGAACAAGCGCAACACTGGCTATCATCGGATAAAAAGGAGTTTCTTATGGATACGATACTGATAGGAATTGCCGGAGGAAACGGCAGTGGAAAAACGACACTGGCAGATAAGCTGGTAGAAAGTTTTGGACGCGATGAAGTGAGCATTCTGCGCCATGACAACTATTACAAACGCCATGACTATATTCCTTTTGAGGAGCGTGCCAAATTAAATTACGATCATCCCGATGCCTTTGATACCGACCTGTTATGCCAGCACATTCTCGAGCTGAAAGCCGGAAAATCCATCGAGATGCCGGTTTACGATTATGCCATGCATAACCGCTCGGATAAAACGATTCTGGTCCATCCTGCCCCGGTTATCGTGCTCGAGGGCATTCTCCTCTTCGTTGAGAAGGATCTCTGCGATCTGATGGACATCAAAGTCTTTGTCGATACCGATGCGGACGTGCGGATTCTCCGCCGGATCCTGCGCGATGTAAAAGAGCGCGGCCGTTCCCTGGACAGCGTTGTAACGCAGTACCTGACGACCGTAAAACCGATGCACGAGCAGTTCGTAGAGCCGAGCAAGCGCCGTGCCGACGTGATCATCCCGGAGGCGGACAGAACACCGTTGCTCTTGAAATGCTGATCGAGCGGGTGCGTAAGCATCTGAATCTGGTGCAGAACCAGTAAACATCCGTTTATCGCTATAAAAATCTGCAAAAAAAGAACGAGGACTGAATTTTCTCTTTTTCCGTCCTCGCTCTTTTTATTTTTCCCTTACAGATGTTCCAGCATTCCCTGCAGCCAGATCTGGCCTTTGAAACGTCTTCCCACTTCCGGTACTCCAAATAAATCCTTTTCGTTGATACAGATGTCTATCGGCACATCGTTGCAGACGAGGCCGAGCTCATACACCCGCTCGCCCGTTACCGCGTTCTTCGTTGTATTCATCTCCGTAATTTCACCCATCACGCTGTACTGGTCACATTCGAGACCGCTCGGCATAAAAAAGCTATCTACAATAGAAAAGACATCTTCCTTCGTCAGACGCTGGGAAATCATGGCATATGTGTCAATATCATCCATGGTGAGACTTTCCATCGCATCCTCATCCCCGTTTCTGGCAGCCGAGATCAGTGAATTCTTCTGCTGCGTGCTGCGGCGCTCTTTCTCGACCTGTTCCGGGTCTTTCTGGATCGGAAGCAGAATTGTTCCTTCCGCTGCAAGACCGGAGACAGAAAGCGGGAGCGGAAGCGGCTGCAGCGCATTTTTCTGTTTCATCTCAAGATATTCCGCTGCATGCGTCAGATAAAAGATCATCGTGATGCCAAGCCGCATATCGTCGCAGGCGCCTGCAAACGATTCCTTATCGACGTGGCGCTCCACCGATACCTCCTCGTAGGAGCTGATCTGCCCGCCCTCGAAATAGGGATAATAATATTCCATCTGGAAACGGTTGTTCTCATCAATTTCCCCACAGACCGTGATACCACAGTCATATGCATATTCTTTCGAAAATTCAGCAAAAAGGTGGTGTTCTTCTGTTTCCACAATCTTTTTACGGTCGTAGTTTTCTACTACATCACGAAGAATCTCCTGGAGTTCCTTCGTCGTCTTGATCTTTGAAAATCCAATGGTTTTCAGGTAAGCGTGCATAAGAACACCTCCTCTCATTCCTTTGTATTTCTTATGCGATTAGTGTTTCGGAACCAGTTTCTCTTTTCCGCCCATGTACATACGAAGAACTTCCGGAATGCTTACGGTTCCGTCTGCATTCAGGTTGTTCTCCAGGAATGCGATCAGCATACGCGGCGGAGCAACTACGGTGTTGTTCAGGGTATGTGCCAGGTATTTCTTTCCGTCCTCGCCGTTGACACGGATTTTCAGACGTCTTGCCTGTGCATCACCAAGGTTAGAGCAGCTCCTACCTCGAAGTATTTCTTCTGACGCGGAGACCATGCCTCAACATCGACAGATTTTACTTTCAGGTCAGCCAGGTCACCGGAGCAGCACTCCAGAGTACGAACCGGGATATCCATGGAACGGAACAGGTCTACGGTGTTCTTCCACAGTTTGTCATACCACATCATGCTGTCTTCCGGTTTGCAGACAACAACCATCTCCTGTTTCTCGAACTGGTGGATACGATAAACACCACGCTCCTCGATGCCGTGTGCTCCTTTTTCTTTACGGAGCACGGAGAGTAGCTGGTCAGAGTCAGAGGCAGTTTCTCCTCCGGGATGATGCTGTCGATGAATTTACCGATCATGGAGTGCTCGCTGGTTCCGATCAGGTACAGATCCTCGCCCTCGATTTTGTACATCATGGACTCCATCTCAGCGAAGCTCATAACACCGTTTACGACGTTGCCGTGGATCATGAAAGGCGGTACGCAGTAGGTAAATCCGCGGTCGATCATGAAATCTCTTGCATAAGAAAGGATGGCAGAGTGGAGGCGTGCAATGTCGCCCATCAGATAATAGAATCCGTTTCCTGCAACTTCTCTTGCTGCGTCCAGATCGATTCCGTCGAAGGACTCCATAATGTCGGTGTGATACGGGATTTCAAAATCCGGTACAACCGGCTCGCCGAAGCGCTCTGCTTCTACGTTCTCGCTGTCATCTTTTCCGATCGGTACGGAAGGATCGATGATGTTCGGGATCACCATCATGATCTTCTTGATTTCTTCTTCTACTTCTTTTTCTCTTGCAGAAAGAGCCTCGATGCGGGAACCGTCAACAGCTACCTGTTTCTTTACTTCCTCAGCCTCTTCTCTCTTGCCCTGGCCCATCAGTGCGCCGATCTGTTTGGAGATTTTGTTTCTTTTTGCACGAAGTGCTTCTACTTCCTGTTTGATGTCACGGTTTTCTTTATCCAGCTCGATGACTTTATCAACCAGCTCCAGTTTCTGATCCTGGAATTTATTTCGGATATTCTGTTTTACAACTTCCGGGTTTTCTCTTAAAAACTTAATGTCTAACATAATTTCCTCCTAGTAGATCTTATCCCCTCATTTTGGCGGGATTCTTTTTGTTCTTTCCAGCCCGGAACCACTGCCGTTTTTCCAGCATTTATGCGGGTTTGGCGCGTTCCAGTACCATCATATAACAGTATATGCATTTTTTCAAGCGTTCTTTCATGCTGTTTTTCTGCGGTCCGCTTTTACATCAGATCGATCGAATTCATCGTAATTGCCTGGCGCAGCGCGTCGATTTCCTCGGCGCTCAGCATGATATAGGACTCGCCTTTTACGATCTCTTTCAGATATAAAAAACAGTTGTCACGGCTGTGGATTGCATTCAGGATAAAACCTGTGTTTTCTTTGTCGAGCATTGCCAGCGCAAAACTCATCTTTCCGCCCACATCGTCAAACGCATCATATTTTACGATTCCGTATTTGTTCAGCGTCATGCCCTGGATCTTTTTCAGATCCGCAAGATTTTTTTTCGTCAGCTCATTCTGCTTGTTCAGTTTGTCAATTTCCTTGAACCGCTGATGAAACAGCTTTTCGAGTGACTGGGCGTCTTTTCCCTTCATAAAGCTTCTGTACTTCTGGTTCAGTCTGCTCAGACGCAGCGACATGCTGACCGTCATAATCATCATCACGATAATCAGTACAATCAGAAGAAGTACAACAACGCCAAGGTCAATTCCTACCTTACTAAATAAATCGCTCATTATTCTACCTCTTACTGTATTGATTCAAACAGATCCATGATTCTCTCGAGCTCTTCCTGGGAATAATACTCGATCTCGATCTTTCCTTTGTGCTTTGCCCCGCGGTGAATGGAAACCTTCGTACCAATGATACTCTTAATTTTCTCTTCCAGACCTTCGTAGATGGCTTCCTCTTCCAGATTGACTTTCTTTTCTTTCTTCACCTTCGGATTCAGGATCTCTTTGACCAGGCGCTCGGTCTCACGGACACTGAGCTTTTCATCGAAGATTTTCATTGCCGTATTGTACTGGAGCTCTTTATTCTCCAACGCCAGCAGCGTACGCACATGACCGGTTGTCAGCATTTCATCGACAACCATCTGCTGTACCCTGTCGTCCAGTTTCAGGAGACGCATCGAGTTTGTAACCGCTGTTCTGCTCTTGGAAACGCGCTCTGCGATTTCATCCTGGCGGAGATGGAACTCTTCCATCAGGCGTTTGTATGCGTGTGCCTCCTCAATCGGGTTCAGGGATTCTCTCTGAATATTTTCAATCAGGGAAATCTCGACAACTTCCTGCTCGGTAAAATCTTTGATGATGACCGGTACTTCTTTGATTCCGGCAAGCTTTGCAGCCTCCATCTCCGTTCCCCTGCGATGATCTCATAATAATCATCTTTTTTCTGCACCAGAATCGGCTGCAGAACTCCGAACTGTTTGATGGATTCCGAAAGTTCGATCAGGCCGTCCTCGTCAAAGGATTTTCGCGGCTGTTCGCGGTTCGGTTCAATTTCGGAGATTTTCAGTTTCATCTCGACTGGTTTTTCGACAACTTTTTCAACAACCTTCTCGACTACTTTGACCTCCGGTTTTGCCGGTTTCTCTTTTGCTTCTGCTTTGGCCGAATGTCCCGGTGAAATCAGGGAATCCAGGCCCTTGCCTAATCCTCCTCTTCTCGCTGCCATTACTCTTCATCCCCCCTGTGAATCACTTCGTCTGCCAGGAGACGGTAGCTCTCTGCACCAGTGGACCGCTTGTCGTAATAGTTGATCGGCATACCGTAGCTCGGTGCCTCCGCAAGGCGGACATTTCTCGGAATAATGGTTTTGTAGATATTCTGATCCAGGCTGTCTTTTACGTTTTCTACTACCTGCAGAGAAAGATTCGTTCTCGCATCGTACATGGTAAAGACAACGCCTTCCATCTCCAGTTCCGGATTCAGACGCTCCTGCACCAGCTCAATCGTGTGCATAAGCTGGGATAAGCCCTCCAGTGCGTAATATTCACACTGAATCGGCACCAGAACGGTGTCCGCGGTGGTCATCGCGTTGATTGTCAGCATATTTAAGGATGGCGGACAGTCAATAATAATGAAGTCGTACTGATCGCGAACCTGATCAATTGCGTTTTTCAGGATGAATTCTTTGTCTTCCACCCCGATCAGCTCGATCTCCGCTCCGGCCAGATTGACATTGGAAGGGATAAGGGAAAGATTGTCAAAATTCAGAGGAATGATGCAGTCCTCCAGTTTTGACTCTCCAAGAAGCAGCTCATAGATGGTATTTTCCACTTCATTTTTCTCTACTCCCATTCCGCTGGTGGTATTTCCCTGCGGGTCCATATCAATGGTCAGAACTTTTTGTCCCATTTCTCCTAAACAGGAAGAAAGGTTAATTGCGGTGGTAGATTTACCTACGCCGCCTTTCTGGTTTGCAATTGCAATTGTTCTTCCCAAAATATGTATTGCCTCCTTTCATCTTTTTGTTTTCCATTTGCAGTTTTTCCTTTTTACAGGAAATGACCTGCCGGCACTTCTTTCAAAAAAATGATTCATGCGGCAGGTGTTTTGGCATATAGATAGGAAAAATCTCCTTTTCTATGCCAGTCTATCTGAGGAATTCTTCAGATTCTATCTCAAAATTGCCCCAATTTGGGACAAAGATATTTTATCATACTACGCCGGATTTTACTACTGGAAATGTTTCACGTGAAACATTTTCTGCATTTTTGCATGATTAGGCGGTTTGAAACATAAGAAAATTGGAGATTTTTGGCGATGTTTCACGTGAAACATTTTGAAAAGCACTGTTTTACAATAATTTTTCTCGATTTTTACGCTGTTTAAAGGTTTTTTGGAATTTTTTCAGCGATGATTTTGCATTTTTTGATGGTTTCCAAGTAATTCTGCAATGTCAGAACATTTTTTTCTGTTTCACACAGTTTTATAAAATGTTCACGTGAAACATTTTAATTTTTGACGTTTTTGAGGTATAAATATACTGGAAACGTTATTTTAATCGTGTGATGCTCTTTTTCAAGGAAATCTCAGGTGATTAGGAAGAAAAAATCAACTTATCAGGATATTATTGATGCATAGATCAGGAATTAAAACTGTTTATGGTTGTTCGGTGATCGTAAATGTCTCTTTTGTATATAAAATGTATTTTTATTCACCAGGGCTCTGTTTTTTCATCGTTCTTCCTCGCTTTTTTCAAATTTTCAGCATTTTTCTCTTTATTTTCATCAGTAAGAGGCATAATCCGTGAGACATCCTCTTTTTCATTTTTTCTCCAGTTTTTCTCTTTTCGGGCGGTTTTTCTTTGATTTTCTTATTTTACAGGCCAAGCTGCACATTTTCTGTTTTTTATCGATTTATTTGATTTCACTATAATTTTTCTGTTTTTATGGTTTTAATATTTTTCTCTCGCTCCCACGTCTTTTATCCTCTTTTCCATCTTTCTGGCTTACCTTTCTCTTTTTTTGTAAACAATCTCACTTTTTCTCTTTTATCAACATTTTTTATTTCTTCTCTCCGTTTTTTATCCCTCATCGCCATTTCACACCATTTTCTTGCCTTTCACTGCCTTTCACTGCCTCTCCCTCCCGTTTTTATTCTTTTCGCCCATGTCTATACTACATTTTCCCCTTTTCAGTCGTTTTTTGCCTTTTCTCAACTCATTTTTATCTTTTTTGCTTTTTCCGCCTCTTCCATCGTTTTACACCCTCTTTTTGCCATTTTTTTAGATCGTCCTTCATTTTTTCGTTTCTACTTATGTCACTTTCCCCGTCTCATTTTTCACGTTTCACGTCTCTCAAAATGTTTCACGTGAAACATCGTTTTTTACGATTTTCGGTCTTCGGCGATCAGTGAGAAGCGATTTGCTTCCCAGCTTTTCGAAAATCACTCTCATTTTTCACCTCTCTTATTTTTAAAACAATCGTATTTTCTATTTTATTTTTGATTTTCTCCGTCTTTTCTACATTTTTCCTGTATTTTCGCGCGTTTCACGCGGTTTTTCGTCTCTGTTTTCTTTCTTTATTAAATTATTTAATTATATTTTTATATTTTCGTATGAATTGAACTTTTACATTCGTTTTTTCGGATTTTCCAAACCATTTACTAAACGCATTTTGGGACCATTTTTTCATGGATTTTTACCAATCTGGAAGGATTTTATCCCATAGTGCCGTTTTCATGCTTTTATGTGTATTATTGCATCATTTTTTCTCTGTTTTTTGCAGTTATGTAAACTATTTAAATATGCCATTCGCCAGTAGTTGACATAACGTAGTTCTCCTGGAATTGTCTACGCTTTTCGTCAAATTGCGTCTTATTTTCGTCTCTTTTTCTCATTTTTCCCTTAATTTTTGCATTGTATCTTTCCCTTTTTTCGCTTATAATAAGCTCAACACAACGTTTCGAACCGATTCCTCCCCTCCGGGAGACCCCTGAAAGGAGTTTTATCATATGAAACACAGCAAAAAACTGGTCACCTTGAGTGTCCTCACCACGATGTCCGGCGCAGCGATTTACTTTCTGAATAAAACGCTCGATACCGCCGCCGTACGGAAAAACCTGCTCGCCTCGGCTGAAAAAGAGATCTTTTCCTGGCAGTTCGGCGATATTTTTTACACAAAAAAAGGCACCGGAACCCCGATGCTCTTACTTCATGACTTACATTGTGCCTCCAGCGGCCGCGAATGGCAGTATATTGAGGATACTCTCGCAAAGGATCACACCGTCTACACACTCGATCTTCTCGGCTGCGGCCGTTCCGACAAGCCGGCGATCACGTACACAAACTTTTTATACGTACAGCTCATCGTCACCTTCATCAAGCAGGTCATCGGATGTCCAACCGACGTAATTGCATCCGGTTTATCCGGTTCTTTCGTCGTAACCGCCTGCAATACAGCCCCGAAATGCTTCGGCCGAATCATGATGATCAACCCGACCGACCTTGCCAAGCTCAACAAAATTCCGGATAAACGCAGCCGCTTCCTGAAACGCATGATTGAGCTCCCGCTTGTCGGCACGCTGCTGTACCACACGCTCACCGGCCGCTCCAACATCGAGCTTTTATTCACCGAGAGCTACTACCACAACCCGTTCCACCGCTCGCCGGAGGACGTAGACGCCTTCTATGAGTCAGCCCACCTCCAGAGCAGTGCCGGAAAGTACCTTTTTGCAAGCCTTGCGGGCAATTACGTGAACCTCAACATCGGCCACGCCTTAAAGCACATTGACAACAGCATCTTCCTCATCGGCGGCGAGGAAGAGCCGGGCATCGCAGAAACCTTTGCGCTGTACACGGCACTCAACACTTCCATCGAAACCCAGATCCTGCCAAAAACAAAGCACATGCCGCAGATGGAGGCCCCACAGGCCCTCTTAGACCAGATCCAGATCTTCTTCGCACCGGTACAGTAATACCCCCTTCTGCTCCCGGCCTCGAGCGAAAAAATGAGACAAAAAAAACGGAGGATTTACTGATTTTTTCACTCTCAGTAAATCCTCCGTTTTCAATTTTAACCAGATTTTAATGACTCTTTATTCCGCTGATTCTGACGTGCTGTCTGAAGAACTGTCATCTTCCGTCTTTGCCTCAAGCAGTTTCCCGTAATTTTCCAGCATGGTCTTCACGTTATTTTTATTCACGAGTGACGGAACTCCGTCCTCATCTACCGTGTAATAGAAGCTCGAATCATACGGGCTGTAAGCGAATGTCAGGTCGCCGTCTGTCATATGGAAGACTGCGGTAAACTCGGCATCCTTGGCCTGTACGAGGCTCTCATCCTTCGTCTGTGCCTTCAGGCCAATGAGTGAAGAATAGAAGGTGGTAAACGTTGATTTATCAATCGTTTCATCGCCGCAGGTGTAACTGATTTCCTGTGTTGTGGAATCGCTGTCGTCATCCTTTTTCTCTTCCATATGGCGTACATACGTCTTCGTCTCGCCGTTATACGTAATATCAAGGCTCGTCAGATCCGATACATTTTCCATGCCGATATACATGTTCCAGAAATCAGATGCCTTCTTTCCGGTGAAGGTTTCAACGTTCGAAGCCGTCATCAGATGAACTTCATTCGAGCCGTCCAGCTTCACGTAATAAGAACCGCCGTCCTCATTTGCATTGCCGACATACAATACCAGATCTTTCTCCACCGTAACAGTTGTCGTTTCGGAAGAAGAGCTCGTTGCAGTGCTGTCGCTTGATGCAGAATCTGTTGTGGAATCCGAAGAAGTATCTGCCGTTGTTGTATCGTCAGCCTCAACCTCCTGCTCTTCCGTGTAATGCACGCGAATCGTCGTCTTTGGCTGATCCAGTCCGTACTGGGAAAGATCCGATGCGTTGTACGTAACAAGATCTCCAAAGCTAAGAGATGCCACTGCACTTGTCATGGTGCCGATCGAATCCGCATCACCGCCATGTGCCGCTCCATCTGCGTCCACAACCTGCCATTCATCCGTCTGGAGTGCCGAATCAGCAGCGCTTACTTCTTTTGTCAGTGTATATCCGTTCTCACCCTCCACCTGCAGCTTCGTAATGTTTTCCGCCGTCACAGATGGCATGGATTCCGTTGTCGCCCACTCCATCATATCGGACGGGAACATCGTTCCAAGCGATGTGCTTACCAGATAAACCTTACTCGTATCATCGTTCAGATAAATATAGTATCTGCTCGAGCTGTTCTTATCTCCGACATGAATCGTCGTTTTCTCGTCTCCCGCAGTCACTACAACCTCCTGAGACGGCGTCTCGAGCCCAAAATCGGCCATAGAATCGATTTCATCGTCTTCAATGACTCTTTCTGCTGTCATGCTGCTAAGAGAGCTTAAAACGCTCGTTATCTTGCTCTCATCCAGGGGGAATCCATCCTCCTGGTCGTATGTCCAGATATCGGTATCATCGTCTCCTGCTGTTTTCGTAAAGGACACCGTCTCTCCGTTGATCCGGAACGAAAGCGCTGTTACATCATCTTTTGAAAAATCAACCACTTTTTCGGCGTCTGCACCAGAATCCGAACTGCCGCTGTCCGCATCGGCGGTGCTGTTTTTCTTCGTCAGCACCACCAATACGGCAAGAAGCAGTACCAAAAGGATCAGGCAGGCCGCCATCTTTCCTTTTTTCTTCATCACTGTTTTCTCCTCTTCATCCAGATCATCACGCCAATCACAACAAGTACCAGCGGAATTCCCGCAATGGTAATAATAGACCAGGTGTTAACTGCTCCCTGTGTAAATACCAGGTTTGTATAGCTTGTGCTCTTGCTTGGAATAACAACGGTCTGCTCCACATCACACATGGAGGTCAGTGCAGTCGCTGCCAGCTTCGAGTTCGCACCGCTGATTGCCTGGTCAATCTGGCTACTCAGCATCGATGCACTCGAGAAATAAATGATCTGTGTCTCTTTATCATCTACAGTCTCTGTGATGGAAACACCAAGGTCAAATGCGCCCGTCTCACTGTCCGCACTCTTCGACCAGGTGCTGTTCTCCGGGTCATTTTCAATATAAGCGTCCTCGGTGGTCGTCAGAAGGCTCTTGATCGTAATGGTATCACGATAAGAATCGAGCTTCTGAATTGCCTGTGCAACCGGCATCAGAATGTAATTACTCTTTACTTCGGTTGTAATGTCATCACTCTGAATGTTAGGCAGCAGATAATACGGCATCTGCGGATAATAATGCTGGGAATCGGTCTCCACAACAATTCCGCTGGAGCGTTTCACACCGTAATTTTCCAGTATGGAATCCAGATTCGGCATATCCGTTCCGGTATAGCTGGTGAACATCAGAAGCTTTCCGCCGTTTTCCAGGTAGGTAATGACTTTATTTGCCTCATCCTCGGAGAAATCGGTGGTCGGGGACATGATCACAAGCTCCTCGGCATCCTCCGGGATATCGTCTGTCATCAGGGCAAGATCACTGATTTCCACATTGTTTTTGTTAATGGCATCACTAAAGTTTGTAGAGAGATCACTCTCGGAAGCCTCGCCGTGGCCGGTTACCCAGTAAACCTTCGGGTTGTTTTCACTCGTCACATACGTGATGGCGCTGGTAATCTGACCCTCGCCGTCAAAGCCGGTTGTCTGTGTCTGATAGGTCTGATAGTTTGTGGAAGTCTCCCACATATCACTGTTGCTGACCACCTTGCTCTTATCGCCGCATACGACAATTACACTGTTTGCAGCTACCGTCTGATCGGTATACTGACTCGTAAATTTCGGATACAGATCCGGGTCTTTTGTCTCTACTTTGATATGGTCAGAAAGCTCATCGTAGTGCTCCAGCAGCTTCTCGATGGTGTCATCCTCACTGCCCTTCTGCACAATATAATACAGGGTAACGTCTTGATCGAGATCCTTTAATGCCGTTTTCGTCTCATCTGTAATGGAGTACATTTTCTGCGTACTCAGGTCAATCTGTGTTTTGCTGGTCGGAATCTGCGCCACAATCAGGTTAATAACCACAATCACAGCCAGAACAATCACCGTCATAATCGAAGAATAAGAGCCCTGTTTCAGATGCTTTTTCTGCTCCTCGCCGGTAAACACTTCCTTCAGATGTTCTTTGGAGAACGTCTTTTTCAGCTTTTCTTTAATATTAAAATTCATTTTATGCTGTTTCTTTTCTTTCTTTTCGCTGCTCATCGTCTCCACCTCCTAATTCCAGCGTTTCTTCTGCAGGGACTGCATTGCAAGGAAAGTGCAGATTGCAATGACGGACAGGTAGTAAACAACACCGCCAATGTCCAGAATACCGTTCACAAAGTTATCCATATGGCCTGCCATGTTGAATACACCGAGCAGATCCTGGATTTTGCCCTCGAGAAGGGTGGATTTTGTGAAGTAAACTGCCGTCAGCGCGCCTTCGCCGATCACGGCAATCACACCTGTAATGATCGGGTTTTTAATCATACTGCCGATCCAGAGGCATACCAGTGCAATGATGATAAAGAAAGCAAAGAAAGAGCTTCCGGCTCCTTCCGGGAAGAAGTTTGCGATACCGCTCTCCACGTAGCACAGGAACAGGATCACAAAGCCGACAACGGCTGCGATGACCTGGCTCTCGGTGATGGAGGAAACGAACACACCGACCGAAATATAGGCTGCTCCCAGCAGGAAATAGCCAAGGATCGAAGTGTAGGATACAGCGTAGGAAACTGTTCCGTGGGTTCCAAGAAGCAGCGGATACAGGCACATAATCAGCACCGGAATCACATAAATGGTGAGAAGTGCCAGATATTTTCCAAGGATAATATCGGAAATTTTTACCGGTGCGGTAAGGAGCAGCTGATCCGTCTTATTTTTCTGCTCCTCCGACAGGACACGCATTGTCAGAACCGGTACTGCGATCAGCAGAATAAATGCGGAATTCTGCAGCGCGTATCCGATCTCCGGGTAACCCTGCTGCAGGTTGATGGCCGTAAAATACAGGCCGAACAGCGCCAGAGTAAACGCCATAAACAGATATCCGATCATGCTTGTCAGATAGCTTTTTAACTCTTTTTTATAAATCGCCGTCATTGTGCGTCTCCCTCCTCCTGTTTTGTTTCAGCGGCTGATTCCGCTACATCTGTGCTTTTTTCTTCAGACGTTTCCCCGACAGCCGTTTTGTCTGCTTCTGGTTCACATTCTTTTTCACATTCTTTTTGTTTCAGCTGTTCTTTCTCTGCTTTTTTCAGCTTTCTTGCAGCCTTTCCGGAATCATCGGTCAGCTCCAGGAAGACGTCTTCCAGAGACATCGAGGAGGAAGTCAGCTCGAGGATCGGGCAGTTGGCCTTTGCCAGTGCATAGAACAGCTCCTCGCGGATATCCTTATCCTTTTCCGTGGTAATTTTTACCTTAATCTGCTCCTCATTCGGCGTATTTTCATATTGGATCTCTTTTGCATCGAGCGCATTAAGCGCCGGAACCAGCTGCTTTCTCGTTCCGTGAACGGTACATGTAACCGTGTTTGATCCAAGCATCAGTTTACTTAAGTTTTCCGGGGTATCACTCGCAACGAGCTGTCCCTTTGCGATAATCATGACGTAATCGCAGACGGCGCTGACCTCGGAAAGGATATGGGAACTTAAGATAACGGTATGTTTTTTGCCCAGTGATTTAATCAGATCGCGGATCTCAATGATCTGCTTCGGGTCCAGACCTACGGTCGGCTCGTCGAGAATGATGATCGGCGGATAACCGAGCACCGCCTGTGCCAGTCCGACTCTCTGACGGTATCCTTTCGACAGGTTCTTGATCAGACGGTTCTGCATATCGGTGATCTTCACCAGATTCATGACCTCAAGAATCTGTTTCTTTCTCTGATCCTTTGGAATTTTCTTTAATTCCGCCACGAATTTCAGATATTCCAGAACGGTCATATCCGTGTAGACCGGCGGCAGCTCCGGCAGATAGCCGATGCATTTTTTTGCCTCCTCCGGCTCCTCCAGGATGTTGTGGCCGTTGATCAGCACTTCGCCCTCCGTAGATGCCAGATAGCCGGTGATGATGTTCATGGTCGTTGATTTTCCGGCTCCATTCGGGCCAAGAAATCCATAGATCTGGCCTTCTTCTACGGTAAAACTCAGGTTATTGACAGCTACGTGGTCGCCATAGCGTTTCACCAGGTTTTTAACCTCTATCAATGTTCCTTCCTCCTTGTTTCTTAAAGCAGTCCCAGCCCGCCCTTGGGGGTGAAAGAGCCGGAGATGCTCTCATTTTCTAAAGACACTTTATCTTATTCTGAAAATGTGATAATTTGCTGGAAAATTTGTGAAAAAACGGTGAAGCCATGGAGCAGTTTGTTTGTTTTTCGACGAAAAATCAATTTCTTTTACCATAAGAATCATGTATACTATAACGTATCCGCGGACGGACGCTTTTCCATTTTTGTTCCGCCGCGAAATATTACGCCGGACTTTTTCCCGTCCGGGACTGGAGATTTTAGGAGACTCTATGAATAAAAAAGACTACTACTGGGCCAAGTATATGCTGATTTTCGGCTTTTTCTGCATCTCTTTTGGCACCTCGATTTTCCTGAAAACCGAACACGCCCCCGATGAGGCGATGCGGATGCTGATTCCGGAATACATCGTCTCACACCACACACTGCCGAACGGCATGGAAGAATCGGTGCGCCATCCGCTGTGGGGATTCTCCTATGCGCTGTATCCGTATCTGACCGCGATCATCAGCTCCGTGTTTATGGCCATTACATCGCTGTTTACGAAAAGTGCAGCGGCTCTTTTAACTGCCGCCCGCCTCACCAGCGTCCTTTCCGGCACCGGCACACTGATCGTTGTGTTTCTGATCGGCGAAGAGCTCTTTGAACGGCGCGAATCCGCACTGCTCGGCGGTATTTTCGTCGGTTTTCTGCCGCAGTTTGTGTTCCTCTCCTGCTATGTGAACAACGACTCGTTCGCCGTTTTCACGGTCGCACTGATCATCTATTTCTGGATTCGCGGCATGAAAAGCGCATTCTGCAAAAAAGACTGTATCGGCCTTGGAGCAGGCTGCGGACTCTGCGCGCTGTCGTACTACAACGCCTACGCGTATCTGCTCTGCAGCATTCTTCTATTCTTCGCGCTGATGATACATTTCAGGAAACCGGCAAAGGAGATCTTCGCCAAAGCTCTTCTGGTCTTTGCCATCGCCTTCCTGATCGGCGGCTGGTTCTTCATCCGCAATGCCGTCATCCACGACGGAGACCTGCTCGGCATGCGCACCACAAAGGAATCCGCATCGCTGTATGCCACTGAGGAGTACAAACCGAAAAACCGCCAGACACCGGCATCCGAAGGCTGGAGCTTTAAGCAGACGTATTTACAGACCCCGGAGGGACGCACCTCCAACTGGCTGTTCTCCACCGTCAGCAGCTTCATCGGCTCGTTCTCCTACATGACCGTCCATCTTCCGATGGTGCTTTACCTGCTGTACGGTGCGCTGATGGCGTTCGGATTCCTGCTGTTTCTGTTTCTTGCCATGATCCCGCACTGGCTCCGCAAAAAGCCGCAGCTTCTCCTCTTTGTGATGCTGCTCCTCGCCTGCCTGATCACGCTGTTCATGGACATGTACAACACGTATTTCAGCGACTACCAGTCGCAGGGCCGCTACCTGATGCCAGCGCTTGTCCCGCTGATGGTCTGGATCGATGACGGCTATTCTTCACTCACTGCAAAACTTCCCGCTGAGTGGAAACGCGCCTCCTGCCATCTGACACTCCTGCCGGGAGCAGTCTGGCTTGTACTGTTTCTCATCAGCTACATCGGATTTCTGATTCCGGGCTGCTGTGGATAACGAAGAAACAGGTGCTATCTCTTTTTCTCAGATAGCACCTGTTTCTTCGTTACAAGCTTTTAGTTTTTAGATATGTTTCGTCCGGTCTTTCCTTTCACTTTCTTTGTTTCCTTTTAATTGCTAAAATAGCTATAACACCAATTGCCAGAATCCCAATTCCTAAAATAATTACCAACATCTTATTTTGATGTTTCACCGGCTGATCTGCAACATCAAGGACAATATTGGTTTCTCCTTGTGCATCGTCAGTTTCGATATAAGACGAATCAGCAACTGTGGAACAGTAAATCTCCAGTGTCTGGCTGATCGGAATATTTTGTTTTCGTAATTCTACACCATAACTGGATATGACCTTTATTTGCTTTTTTATACTTGATTTAATACATTCTTTTTTTGTTACACAATGCCCTACAATTTATTTTTTTCTTTTCCTCAAATATACTAATATTCCAGCAAAAACTAAAATGCTTAATATTACTAACATAATCTCTTTTCTTAGACTCTCCTCTATCAATGTATAAACGCTAAAATGTGATGTTTCAAATATAAATTCTCCATTTTTTATTTTCACATCCATTTCTGTTAAGGATCCATCCGCTTCCACCCTGTAAATTTTTGTTTTTCCAAGATAGGCAAAAAGCTTCATTTTTTCTGGAATTGGAATATATACCTGCACATTTTGTTCTGGCTGTATTTCTTCTCCGCTTTCCATAAGTGAAATATTGTATGTGTAAGATGTTCGATCTTTAATCGCATTGTAAGCCGCTAAATTTGTTTTCTTTAGTTCCTCCAATTTTTCAGAATCCAACTCCACTTTAAAAACGCTCAGCGATGTTTCATCTGAAAATCCATTTTTGCTCTCCACCCTGATCTGCTGCGATGCCCGAAATCCTTTTTGATTTTGAATATAAACAGAACCCACGCCCTGCGACCTGATAAAATTCATATGCTGCAAAAATTCATTTTCAACTTTTCCCATAACAAATATTGCATCTAAAGCTTTTCCTGCCGGACCAGATACAAAATGAAATATTTTTTCGCCAATACTCACACCGAAATCTTTAGCTGTATCCTCAATGACCTCCATCAAATCAAATTCATTTAAATTTTTTATAATGGTTTCGCTAAATGAACCCAACGATTCTGTCGAAAAAAATACTTTATCTGAAACACCTTTACATAAATTTTGCGGAAGCTCGCTTCCATCTTCAATTAAAGTCACAAATGTTTTACTTTCCAGCAGTTTTTTAGTCAATGCTTTGCTAAATACTTCACTGTCCACATCAAAATTTTTGATCGTCTTTGCCAGTTTGCCAATGCCAATCAGGAGATCCGCTGAATTTATAATATTGACCACTGCCGAATCCTGTGGATCATTGCTGATTTTAATATACCCATCTTTTGGTATTTCTATCTTGACTGACGTCTTTTTTGAAAATCCACTTTTCTGTCGATAACTTCCTATTGTTCCATCTTTCAAATCAGAAATCAATCCACTTGTGTTATCCCACAATGCACCTTTCATACTCGTATTACTGGAACTCATCTTTTTAATCAAAATCACATCTTTTAAACGTCCATTTTCATCATACGTCTCTACACTTCCATATATGTAACTGCTGTTGTATACATCAAACGATACACTTGCTGTCCTATTATCTTTATTTATTTCATATGCATAATTGTCAATATATAAACCATTCATATTATAAATATTGGTAGCATATTCTTTTTCAATATATTGTACAGGCACAGCATTTACCGTATAGGAATGCTCATGGTCTTTATACACTGTAACTGGAATCTCACTCATATACCCTGTATTTGTGTCTTGAAAAAACACATGTGCCGTTCCCGTCTGAATTCCTTTCCATTCTGTATAACGTCGTTTATCTGCCACACCTGTTTTTTTTAGTTCAAGAACTGATGAATCATCTACCCAAAATGTAATTCCGGAAACATCATCCATCAGTTCTCCATTGTTGAAAATTCCAGCACTTAACGTAATGATATTATCTTTACAAATACTCAGACTGGTATAATCTGAATAAACCGCTAATCCATCTTCTGGTGTGCTTTCCTCCTCATTCTTCTGCTGTTCCGTTTCCTCTGCTCCACCCTGATCGAGACTTAAAAATTTATATTTTACTGTATACTGCATATCCGCATCATATCCCTGATACTGCATAGATGCCTGAAAGTCCATAAGAATTTCATCAATCTTTCCTGTTGTTTTATCTATGGTTATTTTTGTTTCTACATCGCTGTATTTTAAATTTTCTACTCCCTCTACCATCTGAGCAGCGGCTACTCCTATCTCATTCGCTTTCTCTGCCGGAATTGTAAAGGTAATCTCATTCCCAGAAATTTTACTCTTTTTCATCATATTCTGCGTTAATGAAGAGAACTGAAAATAATTTGGATTCATCTCAACATCTACCGTTTTGCTTACTGGTTCCTTATATTCATAATGAGCCGTCCCATCTCGATACGTCATATTCCATATATATTTTTGTCCAAGTACAGCCATACTGGCAGAGCCTGTCATTTGAACTGCAGAACTGTCATTCTCATCATAACCAGATACCTCTGTAACTGCATCCAATGTAACTTTCGTTTTCGTTTTTGCTTTTCCCTGGATAATTGTCATATCTGCATCCATATCCAGTTCTTCTTTCCAGTTTCCTGACACGACTGTTTTCTGCATTGCTTCCTGATATGCCAGAAAAGCATCTTTCCCTTTTCCATATACCGTAATCGGAAATACTTGAAACCCTATTATCAACGCGATCAAAATATTCCTCATTTTCTTTTCCATTTGTGCTCCTTTCAAAAAAGGACCCCGTATAAAACATACAGAGTCCTTTTTCATCTGATTTTTCTTCTAAAACAGGTTTCCCATTGTATACAGATCTAAATACCAAGAACGATCTACTTTTATTACAGATATTTCCAGAGAATTGCTTACTTCTGTTTCATCTCCTTTCAAAGTAAACTCAACCTCTACAGTTTTAGCTGCAGATACTTTTACGTTTATATCTTCATAATTGCTTTTTAAATCATCCAGGTCATCATCTGTCACATCTTCAACATTTGTCATTTTATAAGACAGTTTCCAGTCATCTCCCAGCGATTGATCCAAGGAATCCACTTGTTTCTTGAGAGAATCATTCGCCTCATCTACCAACTCTGTTTTGCTATATCCTGTCTCCTCTAATGCTTTATCTACTACCTTTTCCGGAAGCAATTCTACAATAGATTGTGCATCTACCGCAAACTGCGACGTTACAAATGTATCTATTGTCTTTTTGTAGCTTCTTCCCCCAAGTGTATAAACAAGAAGTACGACTGCTACAATCACACACACTGCTAATACAATACCCTTTTCTCTGTTTTTTTTTGCAGGTGACTTTTCATTTAGCGCTTTTCCACATTTACTGCAATATTTTGCCCCATCTGGATTTTCTGTTCCGCATTTTTTGCAAAGCATTTATTTCCCTCCACATTTTGAAATTTTTATCACGAACACTATTTTATTTGGATCCAGATTGCCACATTCTTTGCATCCCTTCCATAATTTCGTTCAGCTCTTGTTTTCGGCTCTGAACTTGGTATGCAGATACCCGCATACATAAAATAAATGGTGCATCCAGAATCAAGAAAAACAATGCCATGATTCCGATTCCATTAATGAGCATTCCTGCCGCCGCTACCAGCATCAATACTGACATTATTATTCCTACAATTTTAAATCCTTTAGCCCGTTTTTGGTATGCTTCTATCTCTGCCGTAAGTTCATCTGGATTTCTAAATTTTCTTCCACATTTTTTACAGATCCAATATGTCTTCTGTTGTAAACCACTCGCTCCGGCTAATACTCCAGCTTTCGTACCAGCAAATACAGAAACACCCATTCCGCTTGCTACAGCACCTCCTATATCCCGATCTCCTATAATATTTAAGTCTTTTTCTCCACACCGTGGACAACAAATTTTTACATATGTAGCTGTTCCCATATTCTTCCTTCTCTCTTAATTTATT
This sequence comes from Blautia sp. OF03-13, assembly GCF_003460685.1. Classification (NCBI taxonomy): domain Bacteria; kingdom Bacillati; phylum Bacillota; class Clostridia; order Lachnospirales; family Lachnospiraceae; genus Blautia; species Blautia sp. OF03-13. Next base: position 45,506 of record NZ_QTVR01000019.1, read on the forward strand.
TTTTTATCTATTTTTTTGCTGTTAATGGCCGAAACGATTGAATTGTAATTCCCCGATATTCCAGGATGCCTTCATCTCCTACTGCAATAAATATGGTGTCTGCATGAAAACTTCTAAGCTTTTTACGCTCTCCATTTTCAAATTCAACCACATACCATTCAATGTTTCCTTTTTGTACTGGTTTCTCAAGAATTTTTACTTTCGATTTTTCCAGTGGCTTGGAATTGTCCTTTGATTTCAAAATAAAGTATCCAATCCAGGAAGCGATTCCTATCACTAAAACAACTATAACAAACGCAAAAATATCTTTATCAGAAAAACTGCTGCCACCGATACGTATATATGTCATTTAATTTTTCTCCTTCTTTTCAAACATGAACCATAAATTATTCTTTAAATTCGCTATAGGGAATCGGATCATCATCAAGCCTGTTCGAGTAATATATCACACTTACATCTTGGGCTTTTCCTTGCAGATACAGAAAAACTGAATCTGATTTCCATACTACTGAGTTGCCGTTTGCCAAATTTCCCACATGAATTATTCCACTTGCTGCACCACTTAAGCTGATATTCTCTGTAGATGTAAAATCAAATAAACTCTCTACAGTACTGCCCTCTGGAACTTGAACCACAATGCTGCCATCTGTAACTTCTTTGGTTCCCGATGTTGACTTACCACATCCAATTAGCATCATCATGCTTAAGACCATTAAAAACAAATACATCTGTTTTTTTCGTGTCATAACACATTCCTCCTGCTTCTATATCTTTGGTTTTGGATTTCGATTTTTTCTTTTTCATCCCCCCTACCTAATCCCCCGTTTTCAGAAAGTGTACTTTTGCAGATCAGAAAATACATTCTATTTCTTTATATATTTTCACTAAAATACATTGTTTTTTTCTTCCTAATATTGTATAATACAACAAAGTAACTTGAATTTTCAGAATTTGCAAAAGTACACATTTACAAATTCTGCTCTCCTGTCATTTGCTTTTCATCTTCCATTTTTCTTATCTTCCCATAAAACGTCCCAACCGGCATGTCACATGCTTTCGCAGCTTCCTTTAACGTTATCTTTTTTTCTCTCCATTCCCTATGAACTTCATCAAAATTATCCGGTACCGACCGCGACGGTCTGCCAAATTTCACTCCTTTTGCTTTTGCAGCTGCAATTCCTTCTGCCTGCCGTTGACGAATATTTTTGCTTTCACTTTCTGCCACAAAAGACAACACCTGTAAAACAATATCGCTCAAAAAGGTTCCCATCAGATCTTTTCCCCTTCGAGTATCGAGCAATGGCATATCAAGGACAACAATATCAACACCTTTTTCTTTTGTCAGCACACGCCATTGTTCCAAAATTTCCTCATAATTTCTTCCCAGTCGATCAATACTTTTTATATACAACAAATCATCTTTCTTTAATTTTCGTATCATTTTACGATATTGTGGACGGTTAAAATCTCTGCCCGACTGCTTATCCAGATAAATATTCTTTTCCAAAACACCAATTCGTTTCAACGATAATAACTGCCGATCTTCATTTTGATCTCGCTACTTACTCGTATGTAACCATAAATATTCATAGCGTGTTCCCTTCTTTATAAAATTTTGCATCACAGAAAATTTTACATGCTCGACGTGAATCTTGTGATCACAAAATTTCATCAACTTCTCTTTTCAAACACATTATAATAAAGCATCTCTGGGAACACATATTTTTTATATGATGGTCTATTATGTTCACTTATCTGACCATTATTCTCCCAACAAAAAAGCAAGGCAGCATGCCACAAATTTCTCTGTGGTATGCTGCCTTGCTTTTTTATTCAAAATTTTGCGCGTCTAACTCATCATTGAAGTAACGAGAATGCGACTCTCAGTTTTCAAAATATACTATTCTTTACTGAATCGGCTCCTTCGCCGGTGTTCCCGCTTTTCTCGGATACTTTTTCGGCGTTGCCTTCCCCTTCTCGATGCAGACAAACGATCTCTCATCCTCGGTTCCCGTAAGCTGGAAGTAAACCGGCTCTTTTGCCTCGCCGCCGAGCACATGAATCGCTTTTTGAGCTGCGGCAAGCTCCTCATTCAATTTGCCCGATTTATACGAAACAAACCGTCCGTCCACCTTCACATACGGCAGACAGTACTCCGAAAGCGAGCTTAAATTCGCCACTGCCCGCGATACCACGAGATCAAACTGCTCCCGGTAATCCTTCTGGCGTGCGAAATCCTCGGCTCTTCCGTGAACCGCCGTGATTTTCGAAAGGCCAAGCTGTCCGATCACCTCATTCAGGAATTTCACTCTCTTATTCAGTGAATCCAGCAGTACAACTTCCACCTCCGGAAACGCGATTTTCAGTGGGATTCCCGGAAAACCGGCTCCCGTTCCCACATCGAGAATGCGTCCCGCCTGTGCCACATCACAGACCTTCACCAGCGACAGGCTGTCGAGGAAATGCTTCGTAATCACCTGATCAAACTCCGTAATCGCCGTCAGATTCATAAACGAGTTCCACTCCACCAGAAGCTCATAATACTGCAGGAACTGCGTCTTCTGCTGTTCGGAAAGTGTGATTCCAAGCTCAAAAAGGCCGCGCTCAAATCCTTCAAGATTGTATTCTTTCATGTTGTTCTCCGTTCTTCTCTATTCTTCCAAGTGCCCGCTGCACTTTTTGTTACGATCCACGCAGCGTGAAAGCACTTGCGGTTTCGCTGCATAAGAACGTAATTCAGGCACGCATATCTGTCCTTTATTTATGTCCCAGATACACCAGCAGAACCGAAATATCCGCCGGGGAAACGCCCGAAATACGTGATGCCTGGCCGATGTTGATCGGACGGTACAGGTTCAGCTTCTGTTTCGCCTCGATGCGCAGGCTCTGGATCTCGTCGTAATTGATGTTCTCCGGGATCTTCTTCTCTTCCATCTTCTTAAACTGCTCCACCTGCTTCATCTGGCGCTTAATGTAGCCGTCGTACTTGATGTTGATGTTGACCTGCTCCTGCACATCCTCCGGCAGCTTGGGTCTTTTCGGATCTACTTCCGCCAGCATCTTATAATTCAGCTCCGGTCGGCGGATCAGCTCTGCGAGCGAACTTCCGCCGGAAAGCAGCGTTGATCCATACTCTTCCAGAAGCTCATTGATGTTCGAGCTCGTTCCCACATACGTATTCTCCACGCGCTCAATCTCTTCCTGAATCCGCTGTTCTTTTACTTTCAGTGCCTCATACTGCTCCTCGCTGATCAGACCTGCGCGGTAGCCGTATTTGCGCAGACGCAGATCCGCGTTGTCCTGACGGAGCAGCAGACGGTATTCCGCGCGGCTCGTCATCATACGGTACGGCTCATGGTTCTCTTTCGTCACAAGGTCGTCGATCAGAACGCCGATATACGACTCCGAACGGTCGAGCACCAATTTCTCTTTTCCCTGTACGCAAAGCGCTGCGTTGATACCCGCGATCAGACCCTGTGCCGCAGCCTCTTCATATCCCGAACTACCGTTAAACTGGCCGCCGGAAAACAGATTTTTGATCGCCTTGAACTCGAGGGACGGCAGAAGCTGTCTCGGGTTGATGCAGTCGTACTCGATCGCATACGCATTCCGCACAATTTTTGCATGCTCCAGACCCGGCACGGTGTGATACATCGCAATCTGCACATCCTCCGGCAGCGAGCTTGACATGCCGCCGACGTACATCTCGTTCGTGTATCGTCCCTCCGGCTCCAGGAACACCTGATGGCGGTTTTTATCGGCAAATTTTACAACTTTATCTTCAATGGATGGACAGTACCGCGGGCCTGTTCCCTCGATCATGCCGGAATACAGCGGCGACCGGTCGAGGTTTTCGCGGATAATTTTGTGCGTTTCTTCATTCGTATACGTCAGCCAGCAGGATTCCTGATCGATCTGTACGCTCTCCGGATCGGTCGAGAATGAGAACGGCACAACGCGCTCATCGCCAAACTGCTCTTCCATTTTCGAAAAGTCAATGCTCCGCTTGTCAATACGCGCCGGTGTTCCTGTTTTAAAACGCACCATCTCCACGCCGTTCGCTTTCAGGGAATCCGTCAGATGCGTCGCCGCCTGCAGGCCGTTCGGGCCGGTATACGTGCTCACATCGCCGTAAATGCACCGTGCATTCAGATAAACGCCGGTACAGAGGACGGCAGCCTTACAGTGGTAAACCGCGCCGGAAACGGCCTTTACACCCGTCAGAACACCGTCTTCCACGATCAGCTCCGCAATCTCCATCTGGCGGATCGTCAGATGATCGGTATTTTCGAGAACCTCGCGCATCGACTGGCTGTACGCCCGCTTATCCGCCTGCGCACGCAGCGAATGCACCGCCGGTCCCTTCGATTGATTCAGCATTTTCGACTGTATGAACGTTTTGTCAATATTTTTGCCCATCTCGCCGCCGAGCGCGTCGATTTCTTTTACGAGGTGTCCCTTCGACGTGCCTCCGATATTCGGGTTGCACGGCATCATGGCGATGCTGTCGACACTTACCGTAAATACAACCGTTTCCAGCCCCATCCGCGCTGCCGCAAGCGCTGCCTCGCATCCCGCATGGCCTGCGCCGATGACGGCAATATCAATTGTTTCTTCTAAAACTGCCATTTTTCTTTTATCCTCTTTCTCTATCTACAGCTTCAGATTCTGTCTTAAGCTTTTTACTCTGTCAAAATCCGGCTGTCGTTCCTTGTAACTCTATTCCGGCAGATCTTCGTAATCTGCATTTGCTGCCTTTATTTACCTGTACAGAATTTGCTGAAAATCTCATTCACAAGGTCTTCTCCCACCGCTTCACCGATGATCGAACCCAGCTCCTCATACGCATTCATAAGATCAATGGAAAAGAAATCCTCCGGCATACCCATTTCGATGCTTTCTGCCGTCAGCTCCAGACTCTTTTTTGCCGCAAGGAGCGCCTGCTTGTGGCGCGCATTCGTGATGTAAACCTCATCGTTGAACGAAATTTCGCCCTGGAAAAACATCTTTTTCATCTGTTCCTCCAGCTCTTCCATACCCGTCTCTTCCCGCGCGGAAATGCTGATGACCGGAGCGCCTGTCTTTTGCTCCATCTCCTCTTTTTCGATCACCGCAGTCAGATCCGACTTATTCAGCAGCACAATCGCCTTGCGCCCTTTCAGGATTTCCATGATTTTTGCATCATTCTCATCGAGCGGCACGGATGCATCCACCACATAGAGAATCAGATCTGCGTCCTTTGCATGCTCCAAAGCACGATCCACACCGATTTTCTCGACCGTATCCGCCGTTTTTCGGATCCCCGCCGTATCCAGAATCCGAAGGGAAATGCCCTTTAAGACCAGATTTTCCTCGAGCACGTCGCGTGTCGTTCCGGCGATATCCGTCACAATCGCTTTTTCCTCGCCTGCCAGCAGATTTAAAAGCGATGATTTCCGGCATTCGGTTTTCCAAGGATCACCGTCTTGATGCCCTCCTGGATCATCTTGCCCTCATCCGCAGATGCAAGCAGCTTTTCCACCTGCTTTTTCTGCTCCGCAACAACCTGGGCCAGCCGCTTTGGATACCCGTCCAGGCTGATGTGCTCCGGATCATCGAGCGCCGACTCAATAAATGCGATCTCGTAAATCAGCTTCTTGCGGATTGCCCGGATCGCCTTTTTCACCGTTCCGCGAAGCTGGCTCTCGGAGCTTTTTAAGGCATAGGCACTTTTCGCCGAAATAACATCCATGACCGCTTCGGCCTGCGTCAGATCCATTCTTCCGTTCAGAAACGCCCGTTTCGTAAACTCGCCCGGATCTGCCGCCCGCGCGCCCGCATGTAAGACTGCCTCAAGCACCTTTTTTACCGCCAGCACACCGCCGTGACAGTCGATCTCGACGGTATTTTCACCTGTATATGTTTTCGGTCCTTTCATTACCATGACAAGGACCTCATCAATCACTTCCTCCCCTTCGGTAATCCAGCCATAATGAATGGTGTGCGATTTGACCGCGGAAAGCTTTTTTCCTTCTTTTTTTGCACGGAATACGCGGTCCGCCACTTCGAACGCATCGTTTCCGCTGATTCTTACAATACCAATGCCCGCCGGCGCCATCGCTGTGGACACCGCAGCAATCGTATCATCCAAATGAAATCCTGCCATTGTTTCCAGTCCTTTCTAAAACCTCTCTTTTTGGGGATCCCAGTATTCAGATCCACATTTTTTCTTTCCTTTCGCATGGCTCTGAATAGTTCCATTTTAGCAGAAAACCAGAAAAGACGGTACCCCGTATTTTACACAGGTACCGTCTTTTTGCATATTTTTTACGCTTTTCTTATCGTTTCGGCGCTACAACTACGTGGCGGTATGGCTCGCTGCCCTCGCTGTAGGTCTCCACAAATTTATTTCCCTGCAGTGCAGAGTGGATGATTCTTCTCTCGTAAGGATTCATCGGCTCCAGAGAAACCGGTCTTCTGGTCTTTTTCACTTTGTAAGCGATGTTTCTTGCCAGATTTTCCAGTGTTTCTTTTCTGCGTTTGCGGTAGTTCTCCGTATCAAGTTTGACACGAACGTAATCCTTCTGCTCTTTGTTGACCACAAGGCTGGTCAGATACTGAAGGGAATCCAGTGTCTGTCCGCGTTTTCCGATCAGGATGCCCATATCCTCACCGGCAAAATCAACTTCAAGAGAATCGTTCTCGGCATTGTACTCCATCTGGATCTCAACCGGGAGCTCCATGGCTTTGAATACACCGCTTAAGAACTCAAGTGCCGTTGCCTTGATCTGGGCGATTTCCTCGTCTGTTCTCTGAACTACTTCACGCTCTTCTCTTGGCTCGGAGCGTCTTGCAGTTTCTGCCTGACGCGGAGCAGCTTTTCTTTCTGTTTCTTTTTTTACAGCTTCTTTTTTCGGCGCTTCCTTTACCGGTGCAGGAGCTGCCTCTTTTTTCTCTGGTTTCTGGGGTGCTTCCGGTTCTTTTTCCGGTGCGGCTTTTACAGCGGCACGGATCACAGCCGGTTTACTTCCGATTCCAAAGAATCCGGAACTGCCTTCGCTGATGACCTGGATCTCCAGTTTATCGCTGGCAGCCTGAAGCTCAATGCAGGCTTTTGTAATAGCGTCGTCCACGGTTTTTGCGGATACTTCGATAAACTCCATAAAGATTTACCCCCTATTTTTTCTTTTTGCTGTTCTTTTCATCAAACTGTTTTACCATGTTTGCTTTCGCAGCGATGCTTCCGGCGCGGTATTCCTGATTACTGTTGTAATACTCAGTCGAAGCTTTTCTTGCTGCCTCTTTTTCCTCAGCAGACGGCTCTTCGTTCTCCTGTACCTGAATATTACGCACACTCTGCGTTGCAGCCTGTGTGATTTTCTGCGGCGGAAGGCCGGCTTTTTCTCTCTTCTTGGCCGCTTTTTCCTGATTTTTGCGGATCACCTCATCCATGTCAATCGAGGACATATGACGGTTGATCACAACCTGCTGTACGCTTCGAACAAGCGCACCTGCAATCCAGTAAATACCAATACCGATGGAGAACGATAAACACATAAATGCGGAAAAAACAGGCATTACCGTGTTCATGGTCTTCATGGAATTTTCCATGGAATTTGCTGTCTTATTTCCGTTGTTGGAAGATGGTGCCTGCGGCATCAGCTTGTAGTTCAGCCACTGGGTAAACCATGCCAGAACCGGCACCAGAATTGCTCCTGCAATCAGAAGAGCAGATCCGTTTGCCATACCCTCGCGGATGACATCCATCGGAGACTGTGTAATATTAAATCCAAGGAACATGTTGATATGTTTGGACTCCGCGGCGGTTTTTGTAATGGTATCCGCAATACCGGAGAACTCGCTGATATCGGCCAGCTTCGTCCACTGGGACGGTTTCAGCACATAAAACATGTCCAGAAGGTTATTTTCGGTTAATGTTTCACTTACTTTACTGTACATGGTAACACGGTTATCTGTGATAAACTGTGTCAGGATGTCAGAATATCCTGATACACCCATCATCTGTGTTGTCAGTCCCTGGAATACATTGCGGACACTTCCGATATATCCCGGAATATGATAGATAACCTGGTACAGTGCAAGCAGAATCGGCATCTGAATCAGCAGTGTACTGCAGCTTCCTGTCGGGGAGACACCGTATTTCTGATAAACTGCCATGGTTTCTTCAGATTTTTTCATCTGAGAAGCCTGGTCTTTTTTGTTCTGATATTTCTTTTCAATTCTCTGCAGATCCGGCTGCATTACGCTCATCATCTTCGACATCTTCTGCTGCTTGATCTGAAGCGGCGTCAGAACGAGATAAATGATAATCGTATACAGAATAATCGCAATACCGATGTTCGGAATTCCAATTTTTTCCAGGCAAAAATAAATTCCATTGATCAGCCAGCCGAGGATCTGGCATACCCACCCGATAATCGGCCACGTTGACTTACTCAGTACGATATCCAAAACGTCTTTTCCTCCTTATTTATCTACGGCACAGGGTCGTAACCTCCGTGTGAAAACGGGTTACATCTCAGTATTCTCCATAATGCCAGCAGACTTCCTTTGAAAGCACCATATTTCTGAATCGCTTCCAGCCCGTACTGCGAGCAGGTCGGCGTATAAGGGCAGTGCACCCTCTTCAGAGGAGACAGGTACTTCTGATAAAACCGGATACCTTTTATCAATACCGTCTTCATTTTTCTGTTTCCTTTAATATATGATGTAGTCTTCCCAGATGCAAAAGTGCTCCCTCTATCTCGAAATACGTACAGTTTTTTGCATTAACTCTTGCGATCACAACTACATCCATTCCACACTGAAATTCCTCTTCATGCAGACGATAACTCTCCCGGATCAGTCTCGCCAGATGGTGGCGCACAACGCTGTTTCCCACCTTTTTACTTACTGAAATTCCAATCCGGTTCCGTCCCAGCTGATTTTTCTTCACATACATGACCAGAAATCGGTTTGCAAACGATGTTCCCTGCTTATAAACCAGCTGAAAATCTCTGTTTTTTTTCAGGCTTTCCGAATATTTCATGAATCCATTCTTTCCTTCATGATTTGTCTAAATTTTCTTTTCATTGAATAGCTTTAGATAGAAGAAAAGACCACATAAATTTTATGCGGCCTTTGGTTTTATGCTGATAATTTTTTTCTTCCTTTTAATCTTCTTGCAGCTAAAACTTTTCTTCCACCTTTTGTGCTCATTCTTGCTCTGAATCCGTGAACTTTAGCTCTGGATCTTTTTTTCGGCTGAAATGTCATTTTCATAAGATAAGGCACCTCCTTTAAATTCTAATCAATAACTGCCTGCAAGGCAGTATTTCACTACATGTATGACAGAAAACATCATTTCAATTATATTCATAAACCCCCATTTCGTCAACCCTAAAATCAATAATTTTCGCAGTTTTTTTCGGGAAAAATGCCGCTCTAACGCGGTTTTCCGGTCTGCCGCTGCCCGTGCCTTCCGTGTGCTGATTTTCGGTTTATCCACAACTTATCCACACTGTCCGCCGCACGCGTACAAATACCAGTTCGATTTTTGCGCTTTCCACACGATATCTTGTAACCGTAATCAACATTATCCACAATCTGTGGATAACCTTGTGGATAACTTTCGGTTTTGCTGTGTACAACCTGTGGGCATTTCTAATTTTTCCAGTATTTACGCCATGTATAATGTGTATATAAGTTTTCCAGACTTTACACATTTCGGTTTTTCCAGCCCTCTATCCACAATTTTATCAACATAAGATTCCCTGTTATCCACAAACTATCCTCCATTTCATCAACAGGAAAATTTTTTACACATTCTGTGGATAAAAAAATAATTATCCACATTTTTGGGTTGAATAAAACGGCATTTTATTATATCATATAGAAGTAAAAATGCGACTATTCGGGGAAAATTTCGTTTTCCAGACAGAAGTTATCCCCAAAAAGCAATGATTATAGAAGCGGAGCGACAGAAAAAGCATGGAAATCGTACAAGATAAATGGAAAGAAATACTGCAGAGAGTGCGGGACGAGCACGAATTATCTGAGATCTCCTTTACTACATGGATTGAACCACTTACGATCCATTCGGTTGAGGACAATCTGATCACAATCCTGGTTCCATCCGAAAAAATGGGTCTCGATTACGTGAGCAAAAAATATACTCTTCCTATTAAAGTGGCAATCGCGGAAATCACAGGTGTCAACTATGAGATCCGCTTTATTCTTCCGGAAGAAGTGAAACAGGAAAAAGCGCCTGCTCCCGTCCAGAAAAATCTCTATGTGCCGAACCTGAATCCAAAGTATACCTTTGATACCTTCGTGGTCGGCAGCAATAACAAATTTGCCCATGCAGCTTCTCTCGCCGTGGCCGAATCCCCGGGAGAAATCTACAATCCGCTGTTTTTATACGGTGGTGTTGGACTGGGCAAAACCCATCTGATGCACTCGATCGCACATTTTATTCTTCAGAAGAACCCGTCTTCGCGGATTCTCTACGTAACGAGTGAAGAATTTACCAATGAAGTCATCGAGGCCATCCGAAACAGCAACAACACCGCAATGACCAAATTCCGTGAGAAATACCGCAATATCGACGTACTTCTCATCGATGATGTGCAGTTTATTATAGGAAAGGAATCCACGCAGGAAGAGTTTTTCCATACCTTCAATACGCTGCACGGCGCCAACAAACAGATCATCCTTTCTTCGGATCGTCCCCCGAAAGACATGGATATCCTGGAAGACCGCATCCGTTCCCGTTTCGAATGGGGACTCCTTGCCGACATCCAGAGCCCGGATTATGAGACGCGAATCGCCATTCTCCGAAAGAAACAGGAATTAGACGGCTATTCCGTCAGCGACGATGTGATCGAATACATCGCTTCCAATATTAAATCGAACATCCGTGAGTTGGAAGGCGCTCTCAACAAAATCATTGCATACGCAAACCTTGAAAAACGTGAAATCAACATTGATCTTGCAGAGCAGGTGCTGCGCGACATCATCTCCCCGAACGAGAAGAAGGTGATCACGCCGGAATTTATCATCGACACCGTTGCAGATCACTTCGATATTACGCCGTCCGACATTGTCGGCAGCAAGCGGAGCAGCAAAATCGTATTCCCGCGCCAGATCGCAATGTATCTGTGCCGCGAAATGCTCGATGCCCCGCTAACCGGAATCGGAAAAATGATGGGCGACCGCGATCATACCACTGTCATGCACGGCATTGAGAAGATCGAAAAGGAAATGAGTGCTAAAGACAGTGTCCGCAACACGGTAGACATCTTAAAGAAGAAGATCAACCCGTCGAAATAGGCGGAGCCTTTGTAACTCTGTCAAAACGGTTAAAAACGATTTACATTTATATAAGAAGAAACTCATCGGTTGACAGGCCCTTATTTATACACAAACCGATGTGGAAAGCCTGTGGATGAATTGTGGACAAATTTGGGGCCTGAAGTTATCAACATTTCATACACAGGTTCACGTTCGATTATTCACAGAGTTATACAGATCGATTTTTCCAGTATTTCCGCATTCTTGACGGGGTTTTCCACATATCCACAGCCCCTACGACTAAGACTACGGATTTTTACTATATTTTTTCTTTATAAGCAGACTCACCAAGCAGTGAGGAAAGGAGAGTTATCCACAATTATGAAATTAGTGTTTGACAAAGCAGACCTTGTAAAAAGCGTTGGTATCGCTATGAAAGCTGTCTCCGGTAAAACAACCATGCCGATTCTGGAATGCATTCTGATTGATGCATCTTCCAACGTGATCAAATTTACCTCCAACGATATGGAACTCGGAATCGAAACCATCGTCACAGGTATGATTCTGGAACGCGGTATTGTTGCTCTGGATGCAAAGATTTTTTCTGAGATCGTAAGAAAACTTCCGGATAATCAGGTTACAATAGAAACAGATGAAAATCTGGTAACCACGATTACGTGTGAAAAAGCAAAATTTAACATTCCGGGACAGTCAGGAGAAGATTTTTCCTATCTGCCGATTCTCGAAACTTCCGATTGTGTTTCCATTTCCCAGTTCACCTTAAAAGAACTGATCCGTCAGACCATTTTCTCCATTGCAGCCAATGAGAACAACAAACTGATGACCGGTGAGCTTTTTGAAATCAAAGATAACACACTTCGCGTCGTATCTCTGGACGGACACCGTATTGCGATCCGCAGAATTGAGCTGAAAGATTCGTATCCGGACCGAAAAGTCGTTGTTCCGGGAAAAACCCTGAACGAAATCAGCAAAATTCTGTCCGGCGAGATGGATGATCAGATTGATATTTACTTCTCGGAAAACCACATTATGTTCAAGTTCGATGATACAACGGTCGTTTCCAGACTGATCGACGGTGAATATTTCCGCATCGACCAGATGCTTTCGAGTGATTACGAGACAAAAGTGACGATCAACAAAAAAGAATTCTTAAGCTGTATCGACCGTGCGACGCTTCTTGTCAAAGAAGGCGACAAAAAACCGATCATCATCGACATCCAGGATGGAGCGATGGAACTGCAGATCAACTCCGCGATGGGTTCCATGAAAGAAGAGATCGATATCAACAAAGAAGGCAAGGATATTATGATCGGTTTTAACCCGAAATTCCTGATCGATGCACTTCGTGTTATTGACGACGAGGAGATTTCGATTTATCTGGTCAACCCGAAGGCTCCATGTTTTATCCGGAACGAAGAAGAGAGCTATATCTATCTGATTCTGCCGGTAAACTTCAATTCCGTGAGATAAGTCACATAAGTTTGAAATCTGCCGGAACCTTTTCTGAAAGAACTTTCAGCGGTTTTACAGCCACACAGGTTGAAAACTGCGAACTTACGTGAGGAAAAGGTACGGCAGTGCAGGAGGAAAAAATGGAAATTATTACGCTGCGTGAAGATTACATCAAACTGGGCCAGGCATTAAAAGCTGCGGCTCTGGTAGAAGACGGCGTGGAAGCAAAGCTCGTCATCAAGGACGGCGAAGTGACCGTAAACGGTGAAGTAGACACCCGCCGCGGCCGCAAGCTCTATGACGGAGATGTTGTCTGCTACAATGGAAATGAGATACAAATTAAAAAATAAGGCTTAAAAACTTAAGCTAATTTTTCACGGACGAGTGCTCATGTATATCAAATCTTTAGAACTGAAGAACTATCGGAATTATGAGAGTTTATGCATAAATATCAGCCCCGGAACGAATATTCTCTACGGCGACAATGCCCAGGGAAAGACGAATATTCTCGAGGCTTTATATCTCGCGGGTACGACAAAATCGCACCGTGGCAGCAAGGACCGCGAAATCATCCAGTTTGACCGGGAGGAAGCCCATATCCGGATGATGGTGGAGCGGAACGGCAGCACGCATAAAATCGATATGCATCTGAAAAAAAATAAATCCAAGGGAATCGCCATCGATGGAGTTCCGATCCGCAAAGCGTCGGAACTTTTTGGCATTGTAAATATTGTGTTTTTCTCTCCGGAGGACCTGAATATCATCAAAAACGGTCCTGCGGAGCGCCGGCGTTTCCTGGATAGCGAAATTTGTCAATTGTCAAGACTATACATGATCGAGCTTGCCAATTATAATAAAGTGGTGGCGCAGAGAAACAAGCTGCTTAAAGAGATTTCGTTTTCCGGCAGAATGGCGGATACACTCGAGATCTGGGATGAGCAGATGGTCCGCTATGGAACAAGCATTATTTCCGAGCGGAAAAAATTTATCAGCCGCCTGAATGATATTTTATCCGAGATCCATCAGAATCTGACCGGAGGAAAGGAGCAGATTCTGATTACCTATGAACCGAATGTGTCCGAGGAAGCGTTTTCCGAAGAGTTAAAAGCCGGAAGAGAGCGTGATCTGCGTTTCGGACAGTCCTACACCGGGCCGCACCGGGACGATTTCTGTGTGCGGGTCAACGACATTGATATCCGTAAATACGGTTCCCAGGGGCAGCAGAGGACGGCGGCGCTTTCGCTGAAACTGGCGGAGATCCGTCTGGTCGAGGAGGAAATTCACGATACACCGGTTTTACTGCTGGATGATGTTTTGTCGGAGCTGGACGGCAGCCGGCAGAATTATCTTCTGCAGAGCATTCACAGCATACAGACACTGATTACCTGTACCGGACTGGACGAGTTTGTCGAAAATCATTTTGAGGCAAACAGCGTATTCCAGGTGGTCGAGGGATCTGTGTTTCACAAAGAAACAGGAGGAATCTAAATGAGTACAGAGAACATGGAAAAGACAGAGTATGGTGCAGACCAGATTCAGATTCTGGAGGGTCTGGAAGCCGTACGGAAGCGCCCAGGTATGTATATCGGCAGTACCTCCGCACGGGGACTTCACCATCTGGTCTATGAGATTGTCGACAACTCGGTAGACGAGGCACTGGCAGGATACTGCAAAAATATTGACGTTACGATTAACCCGGACAACTCCATCACTGTCATCGACGACGGCCGTGGTATTCCGGTCGGCATCAATCATAAGTCGGGCCTTCCGGCCGTTGAGGTTGTCTTTACGGTGCTGCACGCAGGCGGAAAGTTCGGCGGCGGAGGGTACAAGGTATCCGGCGGTCTGCACGGCGTTGGTGCATCCGTTGTAAATGCGCTGTCCAACTGGCTTGAGGTGCGCGTTTATCACGATGGAAAGGTTTACTTCCAGCGGTATGAACGCGGAAAAACCATGAATAAGCTGGAGGTTATCGATACCTGTCCGATCGAAAAAACAGGTACCGAGGTCCGTTTCCTGCCGGATGACACGATGTTCGAGGAGACGGTTTATGATTACGACGTTTTAAAAACAAGACTCCGCGAGACCGCATTTCTGACCAAGGGACTGCGCATTGTTCTGCGCGATCTGCGCACGGATCCGGTAGTGGAAAAAGCATTTCACTACGAGGGCGGTATCAAAGAGTTTGTCAGCTACCTGAACAAGAGCAAAACGGCGCTCTACCAGGACATCATCTACTGCGAGGGAGAAAGAGACGGCGTTCTTGTTGAGGTTGCAATGCAGCACAACGATTCCTATCAGGAAAATACGTATGGTTTTGTCAACAACATTACGACACCGGAGGGCGGTACCCATATCGTGGGCTTCCGGAATGCGCTGACGAAAACCTTTAATGAATATGCAAGAGCAAATAAACTGTTAAAAGACAGCGAACCGAACCTGACCGGAGAGGATATCCGCGAGGGTATGACGGCGATTGTCAGCATCAAAATCGAGGAGCCGCAGTTCGAGGGCCAGACAAAGCAGAAACTTGGAAACAGCGAGGCGAGAGGAGCAGTCGACAATATCGTGAGCACCCAGCTCGAGCTGTTCCTGGAGCAGAACCCGGCTGTCGCAAAAACGATCGTTGAAAAGTCCCTGCTTTCCCAGCGTGCGAGAGAGGCTGCAAGAAAAGCGCGTGACCTGACGAGAAGAAAATCCGCACTGGACGGTATGTCCCTGCCTGGAAAACTGGCAGACTGTACCGACAAGGATCCGAAAAACTGTGAGATCTTCCTGGTCGAGGGAGATTCCGCGGGCGGTTCCGCAAAATCCGCGAGAAGCCGTGCAACGCAGGCGATCCTGCCTCTGCGTGGAAAAATCCTGAATGTAGAGAAAGCACGTCTCGATAAAATTTATGCCAATGCCGAGATCAAAGCGATGATTACGGCATTCGGAACCGGAATCCACGACGATTTCGATATCACAAAACTGCGCTACGACAAGATCATCATCATGACCGATGCCGATGTCGACGGCGCGCACATCGACACGCTGATGCTGACGTTCCTGTACCGCTTCATGCCGGAGCTGATCAAACAGGGCCACGTTTACCTGGCACAGCCGCCGCTGTTCAAGATTGAGAAAAACAAAAAAGTATGGTACGCATACGACGACGATCAGATGAATCAGATCCTCAATGAGATCGGACGCGGAGATAATAAGATCCAGCGTTACAAAGGACTGGGAGAGATGGATGCGGAGCAGCTCTGGGAGACCACCATGGACCCGGAACGCCGTGTTCTGCGCCGCGTTGTGTTCGATGAAGAGTATTCTTCTGAAATTGATCTTACCTTCAATACGCTCATGGGCGACAAGGTAGAACCGCGCCGTGACTTTATCGAAGAGAGAGCAAAATACGCAAACAACCTGGATATCTAAAAAGTCCTGTGAACTGAAGTGGAGGAAAAGATGGAAGATAATGTTTTTGATAAAATTCACGAGGTCGATCTGAAAGACACGATGGAGGAATCCTACATCAACTACGCGATGAGCGTAATTGCATCCCGTGCACTTCCAGACGTCCGCGATGGCTTAAAGCCGGTACAGAGACGTATTCTGTACTCCATGAGTGAACTGAACAATACGCCGGATAAGCCGCACCGTAAGTGCGCGCGTATCGTCGGTGATACGATGGGTAAATATCACCCGCACGGCGACAGTTCTATCTACGGAGCACTCGTCAACATGGCACAAGACTGGGCAACCCGTTATCCGATGGTGGACGGCCATGGAAACTTCGGTTCCGTCGACGGCGACGGCGCTGCGGCTATGCGATACACCGAGGCACGTTTAAGCAAAATCTCGATGGAGATGCTGGCGGATATCAACAAAGACACCGTAGACTTCGCCCCGAACTTTGATGAAACCGAAAAAGAGCCTGTTGTTATGCCGGCCCGCTACCCGAACCTTCTGGTAAACGGTACTTCCGGTATCGCAGTCGGTATGGCAACGAACATCCCGCCGCACAATCTGCGCGAGGTGGTAAGTGCCATTGTAAAAATTATTGATAATATCATCGAGGAGGACCGTACGACAGATCTCGAGGAGATTCTCGGCATTGTAAAAGGCCCTGACTTCCCGACCGGAGCAGAAATCCTCGGCACCCGCGGCATCGACGAGGCTTACCGTACCGGCCGCGGTAAAATCCGTGTTCGTGCGGTATCAAACATCGAGACACTGCCGAACGGAAAGAGCGAGATCATCGTAACCGAGATCCCGTACATGGTAAACAAGGCGCGCCTGATCGAGAACATCGCCGCGCTGGTAAGAGATAAAAAGATCGACGGCATCACCGGCATTGCGGACCACTCCAACCGTGAGGGTATGCGCATCTGTATCGAACTGCGCCGCGACGCCAATGCAAACGTCATCTTAAACCAGCTGTACAAACATACCCAGATGCAGGATACCTTTGGTGTGATCATGCTTGCACTGGTAAACAATCAGCCGAAAGTCATGAACCTTCTGGAGATGCTGACGTATTATCTGCAGCACCAGGAAGAGGTTGTGACGAGAAGAACGAAATACGACCTGAACAAAGCGCAGGAGAGAAGCCATATTCTGGAAGGACTCTTAAAAGCGCTTGACCATATTGACGAAGTGATCCATATCATCCGTGCATCCGCGAATGCGGCAGAGGCGAAGAAGAAGCTGATGGAACGCTTCGATCTGAGTGATGCCCAGGCCCAGGCAATCGTAGACATGCGTCTGCGCGCTCTGACCGGTCTGGAACGGGAGAAGCTCGAGAACGAGTACAAAGAGCTGATGGCGCGCATCGAGCAGTTAAAAGCCATCCTCGCAGACTGCAAGGTGCTTCTTGGCGTTATCCGCAGGGAGATTCTGACCGTATCCGAAAAATACGGCGATGACAGAAGAACTTCCATCGGCTTTGATGAGTACGATCTCTCCATGGAGGATCTGATTCCGCGCGAGAATACCGTCATCACCATGACGAAACTGGGCTATATCAAACGTATGACCGTTGACAACTTCCGCAGCCAGAATCGCGGCGGCAAGGGAATCAAGGGCATGCAGACCATCGAGGACGACTACATCGAGGAGCTTCTGATGACGACGACCCATCATTACCTCATGTTCTTTACGAATACGGGAAGAGTCTACCGTCTGAAAGCATACGAGATTCCGGAGGCGTCCAGAACCGCAAGAGGAACGGCGATTGTCAACCTTCTCCAGCTGCAGCCGGGAGAGAAGATTACCGCTGTTATTCCAATGCGCAAATATGAGAAGGGCCATTATCTGTTTATGGCAACGAAAAAGGGACTGGTGAAGAAGACGCCGCTCGAAGAGTACGAGAACGTCAGAAAAACGGGTCTTGCTGCCATTGCGCTCCGCGATGATGATGAACTGATTGAAGTTAAGACAACTGATAACGAGAAAGAGATTATTCTGGTAACGAAATTCGGCCAGTGTATCCGCTTCAAGGAAAACGATGTGCGTACGACAGGCCGTGTTTCCATGGGTGTACGCGGCATCAACCTTCTGGACGGCGATGAAGTAGTCGGCATGCAGATCTGCACGCAGGGAGACTATCTCCTTGTCGTATCCGAAAACGGCATGGGCAAACGGACGCCGATGGCAGAGTTTACCGTACAGCTCCGCGGCGGCAAGGGTGTCAAATGCTATAAGATTACCGAAAAGACCGGAAACCTGATCGGTTCCAAGGCAGTCAATGAGGATAATGAGATTATGATGATTACCACAGAGGGAATCATTATCCGTACACCATGCTCCGGCATTTCTGTTATGGGACGTATCACGTCCGGTGTCAAGCTGATGGATGTGGACGGTGAAATCAAGGTTGCCAGCATTGCAAAGGTAAGAGACAAAGAGGCATCCGAGGAGACTCCGGTTTCGGTGGAAGAGACCGAAAGTGCTTCTGAGAAAACGCAGGAATAATACAGCGTCGAAAAACGTGTCTGAGAGAAAAAAGCTCAGGCACGTTTTTCTCGTTTGGGGAAGGGAAGAAAAATATGAAACGAATTTTACTGATGGTGCTGCGGAATCTGCTTCTGGTTCCGTGGATGTGGTGCCGGCTCTGTTACCATGCAGCGCATCCGGACAAGTACAGTCTGGAAGAGCACTTTAAAATGCTGCGCTTTATTGTACAGCGGGCGAACAAAGGCGGAAACGTCATTGTGGAATCCTATGGAGCAGAAAATCTTCCGGAGCAGGACGGTTTTGTGATGTATCCGAATCACCAGGGACTGTACGATGTGCTGGCGATCGCAGGAGCGTGCTCGCGTACCTTTACAGTTGTTGCCAAAAAAGAGGTAGAGCATATTCCGTTTTTAAAACAGGTCTTTGCGTGCATCCACGCGCTGTTTATGGACCGGGAGAATCTGCGGCAGTCAATGCAGGTTATCAATGAGGCGGCCGATGCCGTAAAAGAAGGCAAAAACGTCATTCTGTTTCCGGAAGGAACGAGGAGCAGAAAGGGAAACCAGCTGCTGGAGTTTAAAAGCGGCAGCTTCAAGATCGCAGTAAAAGCAAAATGCCCGATCGTGCCGGTTGCGTTAAAAAACTGTTTTGTTCCGTTTGACTCCAATACCGTCCGTCATGTAACGGTAGAAGTCCATTTTCTCGACCCGATCCCATACGAGGAATACCAGGGAATGAAGACAACAGAGATTGCCGAGATGGTAAAGAAGAGAATTGAAGCCGTCGTAACCGCGTAGCGGTTTCAGAAAAGAGCGTGATATGCGCTCTTTTCTGCTATTCTGGGGGCTGATTTGGGTTCTGTAAGGCATATTTTCTATAATAGTAAGAAAAAAACAAAAAATTCGAAAAAACGGGTTGACAAGAACGTAAGGTTTTTGTATAATAAACCATGCGTCACGAATGAGTGACTGCACATATCATTTTATATTTAGGCATTTGGAGAAGTACTCAAGTGGCTGAAGAGGCGCCCCTGCTAAGGGTGTAGGTCGGGTAACCGGCGCGAGGGTTCAAATCCCTCCTTCTCCGTTTAAAAGCCAAAAACAAAATGATATTTTTTGTGGAAAAAGTTCTTGACAAACAGCTTCACATCTGATAAGATAGCAGAGTTGGTGATAGGTTTGAAAAAACTAATCCAAAAAATAAATTAAAAAAGTTCTTGACAAAAGCGAATGAGTTTGATAAAATAAATGAGTTGCTGATCGAAAGAACGGCGAAGAAGTTAAAAAAACTTCAAAAAATAAATCAAAAAAGTTCTTGACAAACGAAAAGCTCTGTGATAAAATAAACGAGCTGATCCGAGTCGGAACAGCAAAGATCCTTGATAATTAAACAATGAAACACATCCTCGAAAGTTCTGAATAAGTAATTCAAAACGATCGAAAGATCCTTAAAACAGTAAAAGGGATAAATTAGCTAGTATGTTGATTTTGAACTTGGAACAAACATTTTATCAGAGAGTTTGATCCTGGCTCAGGATGAACGCTGGCGGCGTGCTTAACACATGCAAGTCGAGCGAAGCAGTTAAGTTGATTTCTTCGGATTGATTCTTAATTGACTGAGCGGCGGACGGGTGAGTAACGCGTGGGTGACCTGCCCCATACCGGGGGATAACAGCTGGAAACGGCTGCTAATACCGCATAAGCGCACAGAGCTGCATGGC
>NZ_QTVR01000002.1:0-273237 GCF_003460685.1 Blautia sp. OF03-13
CTCCTGCCAACCCCAGGAGATCTTTTTTCATACCCAAATTTAATCAATACAAAAAATAGAAGTTTCCAACTCCCTTCCTATATGTTAAAATAAACTCACCCCATTTCACAGAAAAAACATAAACCCATGTTAAAGTAAAATGGTAAAAATATCAAACATAAAAACACAACGAGATCAGGAAAAAGCACGAGCGGGCGGGCAGCCGGGCGTTTTCCGTCCGTCATATAAAGGAGACAAAACTCATGGAAAAATTAAAAATCCTAGTAGTAGACGACGAAAGCCGCATGCGCAAACTCGTCAAAGATTTCTTAGTAAAAGCCGGATACGACGTCATCGAAGCCGGTGACGGCGAACAGGCCGTAGACACCTTCTACGCCCAGAAAGACATCGCCCTCATCATCCTCGACGTCATGATGCCCAAAATGGACGGCTGGCAGGTCTGCCGCGAAATCCGCCAGAACTCCAAAGTCCCGATCATCATGCTCACCGCCAAAAGCGAAGAACGCGACGAACTCCTCGGCTTTGACCTCGGCGTAGACGAATACATCTCCAAACCATTTTCCCCGAAAATCCTCGTCGCCCGCGTCGAGGCCATCCTGCGCCGCAGCGGCAAAACCGGCGAAGACGACGTATTAGAAGCCGGCGGCATCCGCATCGACAAAGCCGCCCACATGGCATCCATTGACGGAAAACCAATGGAGTTAAGCTATAAAGAATTCGAACTCCTCACCTACTTCCTCGAAAACCAGGGAATCGCCCTCTCCAGAGAAAAAATCCTGAACAACGTCTGGAACTACGACTACTACGGCGACGCCCGCACCATCGACACCCATGTCAAAAAACTTCGCAGCAAAATGGGCGACAAAGGCGATTTAATCAAGACCATCTGGGGCATGGGCTATAAATTCGAGGCGGACGAATCATGAACGGAACAGAAAAACAAAATGAGACTTCCATGGAGATGCCTGCAGAAGATTCCCGTGTGACAATGGGAAACCAGGCGGAGAAAAAGCACCGGTTTCACTTGAAAATGCCACAAAAGGGAAGAAAACACTCCGTCAAAAAACGAATTGCCTACACTTTTATTGCGACCATGGCAGCTACCCTGCTTATCATCGGCCTGATCAATTACTTCTTTCTCGGGTCCTTTTATATCCGGGATAAAGAACACATTCTGGCAGAGAGCTTTCAGAAACTGAATGCGACAGGCGGAGACAGCGACGATATCCCTGATACCTTCGAGCAGTTCTGTGTTACCAACAACCTGAAAGTCATTATTACCGGACCGGAGCTCAGCAGCTTCGTCTATTCCAACGCAACCGACCGCCAGAGCCTTCAGACCCTGATCTTCGGCCTGATCAGCGGAAACGAGCAGGCAAATACCAAAGTCGTTGACAGCAAAGACAACTATCAGATCCAGAAATTCTACGACAGCCACGCCGATGCCGAGTATCTGCAGATCATCGGCTGGTTTGACAATGGAAACTGCTACTTTGCAAGATGCCCGCTGGAGAGCATCACGGATGCGGTCGGCCTTTCCAACCAGTTTTACCTCTTTATCGGCATTCCGATCATCATCATCGGTGCCATTGTGATCTGGATCATCACCCGCCAGATCGTCCGTCCGGTGCAGGAGCTGACCGAAATTTCGAAAAAAATGGCAGCCCTTGACTTCGATGCCCGCTACGTGAGCGGCGGAAAAGACGAGATCGGCGAGCTTGGAAACAACTTCAATGTCATGTCCGAACAGCTTGAGCAGGCGATTTCCGAGCTGAAAAGTGCGAACGTTGAGCTGCAGAAAGATATTGACAAAAAAACGCAGATTGATGAAATGCGCCGCGAGTTTCTCTCAAATGTCACACATGAGCTGAAAACCCCGATCGCTCTGATTCAGGGTTATGCGGAAGGCCTGAAAGACAACATCAATGACGATGAGGAAAGCCGCGAGTTCTACTGCGATGTCATCATCGACGAGGCGGCAAAGATGAACGAGATGGTCAAAAAACTCCTGAACCTGAACCAACTCGAGTTCGGTGAGGATCAGGTCAATATGGAACGGTTCGATCTGAACGCCGTGATTAAAGGTGTGCTGCAGTCCTCCGACATCCTGATCCGCCAGAAAGAGGCAAAAGTGCTCTTTACCGGCGGCGACCCGCTCTATGTCTGGGGCGATGAATTCAAAGTTGAGGAGGTTATCACCAACTATCTGACGAATGCCCTCAACCATCTGGACTACGACCACACGATTGAGATCAGCTGCAAAAAAGAAGGGAATGTCGTAAAGACAACCGTTTTCAATACCGGGGACCCGATCCCGGAGGAGGATCTCGACAAGGTATGGGTGAAATTCTTCAAGGTGGACAAAGCGAGAACAAGGGAATACGGCGGAAGCGGCATCGGCCTTTCCATCGTAAAAGCCATTATGGATTCCTTCCAGCAGCAGTGCGGCTGCCAGAATTACGACAACGGTGTGGCATTCTGGTTCACACTGGAGGCAGATGGAAAAACGGAAGAAGCATGATTGCAAAAAGCGTGCCAGAAAAAGGAAATACAGCCTTTTCCTGGTGCGCTTTTCTTGCATAAAGGAAAAAGATGGTGTAGAATAATAGCACAAACGGTCGAAAAGAGAGGGAGAGAAGAGATGGCGGATTCCAACAGTACAAAGAGTGCGCTTGCAGATGCAATGAAAAAATTGATGGTATGCAAGTCTTTTGCGAAAATCAGTATTTCAGATCTCTGCGAGGAATGCGGTCTGAACCGGAAAAGCTTTTATTATCATTTTAAAGATAAATACGATCTGGTAAACTGGATCTTTTATGTGGACTTTCTGACAAACATGGGCGGAAAGAACTTTGAGAATGAATGGGATGTGCTGGTGGCGGTCTGCAATATTTTCTATCAGAATAAAGCATTTTACCAGAGTGCCCTGAGGATCGAAGGGCAGAACAGTTTTAAGGATTACTTTTACGAGATGCTCGAGCCGGTCATGGCGTTTTTTGTACAGGATCTCTTTCAGGTACAGAATCAGAAACTGTTTGTAACGTTCTTCTGTGATGCCTTCCTGACCGCGGTTCTGCGCTGGTTTTCCATGGAAAGCGAGCTGGAACCGGAAACGTTTGTCGAAGAACTGAAAGAAGTGATATGCAGATCATCAGAAAAAATAGCAGCCAAAGCGGAACCAAAGAAATAAAATTCCGCTTTGGCTGTACTTTTATGCATCTGCGAGCAGTTCACGGTAAAATATATTCCGAAGAGACAACTCTTCAAAGGAAACGGTGGGCGTATCGAGTGTGCGGGCCATGTGATCCGGCAGAAGCAGTAGATACGCCGGATTGGCGGTGATAATCTGCTCAATTTTGCGGGAGTCTTCCTGCACTTCGATCGGGAAGAATGGCTGTATGGGGGTGAAGCGGTACTGTTGAACAACATCGGAAACAGCCCGGATACTTTCTTTTGAGCACGAATCATCTGCGACCAGAAAGAAAAAGACACTCTGTTCCATCTGGGAATACAGGTGGTCAAAAGAGAGCAGATAAGCGGCAGCATCTGCATCCTGATAGACTTTGTGCATACCGAACAGCGTTTTCTGACGGCGCAGGGCTTTTGCCATGGAAGCCGTTGAGGAGGCATCAATTGGAAGAGAAACCATCAGGTTCGGGCAGGATAAAAGCAGTTTCTGCTGTTTTTCGGTAAGCGGCGTATCGGAAAGAAACCAGAGAAACGCGCATTCCGGATGCGACTGGATAACGGCAAGGTAGGATTCCATATCCTCATGATGATCCATGGAGCGGAGCTGATAAGAGTAGATGCCGTATGTCAGACCGGTTCTGACCACGGATGCAAAAAACGAGGAATCGTAAGTGTCCGGGATGCGGCTGTCGAGACGGAGCTTGACAACCCAGGGAACAGCAAAGGAAAGTTCTTTCTGCTTCTGGCGCAGAATCTGCGCACCGTAGGTAAAACTGTTGTAGCCGATGTTGATGCCGAACTGACGAAGCGCTTCCGGATCGTTGCTGCGCAGCAGAAAGTCGATCGCCTGATAATACGGGCTTTCATCGTTGCGCAGAAGATCCTGAAAAATGGCAAAAATCTGATTCTGAAAGCGGCCGCGGGAAAATTGGCGGCCAAGATCGCAGAGCTTGCGGACGCTGCGTTTCGGATCTGCGTCCATCTCCACCATCGCGCGTGCAACTGTTGTGTCGATCAGTGCGCGGGTGATGTCCTGTGAATTCATAATGTGTTCCTCCGATCAAGTAAAATAAGCTGTTTTTATCATAGCAAAAAGAACACGGTAAAAACAGGGACAAAGAACAGGAATTGTCTAAAAACTCCATTCTTTAAGGAAAATTTACCAGATCTTCAGAAGAAATTTCTTTTTCTTTTGTGGAAAAAGTGGTAAAATAAAGTTATATGGTACAAACTATCGATTCTGCCGCGCCAAAAACGCGGCGGAACCATCCGAAACGATTCCAGAAAAATAGGAAAAACGAAATGGTTTTCGAACATGGAAGATAAAAGGAGGCGTTTTGCATGAAATTTGATATGCACTGCCACACAAAAGAGGGTTCGATGGATGGAAAAGTCATGATTGAGGAGTACATCCGAACACTGAAACGAAAAGGATTTGGAGGAATGTTGGTATCCGACCACGATTCCTATGACGGATACCGCGAGTGGAAGAATGCCATCAAGGGAAGAGCACACCAGGATTTTGTGGTATTAAAAGGTGTTGAGTACGATACGTGCGACTGCGGCCACATTCTTGTGATTATGCCGTTCGGCGTAAAATTAAAAATTCTGGAGCTGCGCGGCCTGCCGGGATCGATCCTTGTCAAGATCGTCCATGCGTACGGCGGAATTTTAGGACCGGCGCATCCGTACGGCGAAAAATTTATGAGCATGATCAGCACGAATGAACGGAAGAAAAAGTATCAGCAGCGGATTGCCCAGCTTCTCCCGCAGTTCGATTTTGTTGAAATTTTCAATGCGTGTGAGAGCGCGGAGACGAACGCAAAAGCGAAACGGCTGGCGGAGAAATTCAATAAACCCGGCTTTGGCGGAAGCGATGCGCACCGGCTGAACTGCATCGGAAAAGCGTACACCGAGCTGCCGGATACCATCAGAAGTGAGGATGATCTGATCGCCTACGTAAAAACGTGCCCGCAGATCGAATGCGGCGGAGAACATTATAACGGAACGACGAAAGACCGGATCGGCCGCCTGAACATGGTGCTTGTGGATTCGTTCTATTTCTACAACAAACTTGCAAATGGCTGGCGCTGGCGGAAGCGGAGACGTGAGCTGTTTGATATCATAGAAAAAAAACTCTGATGAATGCCTGGCAAAAAAGCGTGCCGGAAACGTTTCGTTCGGCACGCTTTTTCCTGCCCTGCATTTGAATCGAAAAAGAGAGGAAACATACGTATGCTTGCAATATTTCTTGCGCCGGTCTACATACTGGCAAATGTATTTACCGCCTACTGGCTGCTGCGGTGGATGAAGGAGGTGCATCCTCTGTTCCGCCATCCGGCCGTGCTGGGTGTCATTTTGGTGCTGTATGCATTTTTTGCACTTTCCCTGCTGACGAGCTTTCTGATCAAAAGAGATCCCGTTCACCGGATTTTAAAGGTCATCAGCAACTGCTGGCTCGGCATGTATCTGTATTTTCTTGGCTTCACCGCGATTCTGGTGCTGCTGCGCTTCATTTTTGCGCATACGGCACTGACGAAAACTTGGCTGTATTCTCTGATGGGATTGAAAGCGGTCGGCTTGGCGCGATCCTTTTTGTGACGGGAATGTGCATCTACGGAATGGTGCATGCAGTCCATATTTACACGACACGATATGAGGTTCCATCGAAAAAGGATGCACATCTGAAAATTGCGCTCGTCGCAGATCTTCATCTGGGGTACAGCATCGGCAGTCATCAGATGGAAGAGATGGTGGAAAAAATCAATGCTGAGGAGCCGGATGTCGTTGTGATTGCCGGGGATATTTTTGATAATGAGTACGATGCCATCTATGAGCCGGACCGCGTGGCGGATCTTCTGGCGGGCTTAAAGAGCCGGTACGGCACGTACGCCTGCTACGGCAACCACGATCTCGATGAGAAGATTCTCGCGGGCTTTACGTTTGAGACGAAGGAGGAGCGCATCGCCGACCGCCGGTTCGGTGAGTTTCTGGACCGCGCGAAGATTCATCTGCTGGAGGATGATGTGGTCTGTATCGATGATGCCTTTTATCTGGCGGGCCGAAAAGATCCCGACCGGATCCGCAAAACGCAGGAGACACGCGACACGCCGTCCGAACTGCTTACCGGACTGGACCAGTCGCTTCCAGTTTTTGTGATTGACCACCAGCCGTCGGAGCTGACCGAGCTGGCAGAGGCAGGCGCAGACCTTGATCTTGGCGGCCATACGCACGACGGACAGCTCTTCCCAGGCAATATCCTTACCGGCCTGATGTGGGAGAATGCCTGCGGGATGAAGAAAGTCGGAGACATGTACAGCATCGTCACATCCGGCGTGGGTCTCTGGGGACCGCCGATGCGGATCGGGACGAAAGCGGAAGTGGTGATCATCGATTACGGAAAATAAGGGTTGACAAAACCGGAACGCAGAATTATAATACAACAAAATTACGAAACAGAGGTTATCAATGATGAACGAGATGCACAGCGTACAAATGCACAGGGACGACGATTGATAGCGCTTGTATCAAAGTGAAGACTACTATACTTCACAGGTACAGGCGCTGATTGTGTTGTACCTGTGTGGAAGATAAGGCAAAGGGAAACCACACCGGGAGAAAAAGAAATACCCCGTGTGGTTTTTCTTTGCCATTTTTTATCCATGCGGGAATGACTTGAAATTTACATCAGAGAAGGGTTGTGATCGTATGGGACATACAGATTATGTCCATATGGATTTTCTGCTGATTTTGCGGCGATAAAGAAAAATCAGAACAGAAAGGCAGAAAAGACTATGAAGACAGAAATGAATACCGTAAAAGTAAGAAAAACAGAGGAACTCGAAGCAGAGCAGTTAGGAGCACATATCGGCGAAATCGTGCGGCTGCATGGAAGCATTTACAAAATCCGAAAAATGAGCTCATTTGAATTTGTGCTGCTTCGGACGAAACGGCAGATGGTACAGTGCGTGTACGAGTCGGCGTATGCCCGGTTTGCATTGGAGGAATTAAAAGAAGAGGCGTGTGTCCGGTTTACCGCGGAGGTGATCCGTGAAGAGCGTTCCAGAAGCGGGTATGACCTGCATCTGTTAGAAGTGGAAATCCTCTCCGAGCCGGAAGAAGTACCGCCGGTTGTCATCAACCAGAAGCGGGTCAACACTTCCATCGAGAATCTGCTGGACTACCGGCCCATCACGCTGCGAAATGAAAAAGAGCGCGCGGTTTTCCAGATTCAGGCCAGGATCTGTCAGGCGTTCCGCGAATTTCTGGATGGACAGCACTTCACCGAAATCCACACACCGAAGCTCGTAGCAGCGGGAGCCGAGGGCGGAGCTAATATCTTCTCTTTGTTGTATTTCGGCGAACAGGCATATCTGGCGCAGAGCCCGCAGTTTTACAAGCAGATGATGGTCGGCGTTTTCGAGCGTGTCTACGAGATCGCACCGGTCTTCCGGGCGGAGAAACACGACACGGCGCGTCATCTGAACGAATATACAAGCGTGGACTTTGAGATAGGCTATATCGAGAACTTCGAGGACATCATGGCGATGGAACAGGAGATGCTGCGGTACACGTTTGCACGGCTGCAGGAGACATGCGGAGCGGAGCTTTCGCTTTTAAAAGCAGAGGTGCCGGTGATCACGGAGATTCCGAGAATCCGTTTTTCGGAGGCGAAAGAGCTGGTGAGCCGTGTATACAAAAGAGCCTTTTCGGAGAAACTGGACTTTGAACCGGAGGAGGAAAAACTGCTGTGCGAATACGTGAAGAAAACGACAGGCAGTGACTTCGTATTTGTGACACATTATCCAAGCGCCAAGCGCCCGTTCTACGCGATGGACAGCAGAGAAAACCCGGCAGTGACGGAAAGTTTTGACCTTCTCTTCCGCGGCCTTGAAGTCACGACCGGCGGCCAGCGCATCCACAATTACCGGGAGCAGGTGGAAAAGATCGAAAGCCGCGGCATGCATGTGGAAGCGTTTGAGAGCTATCTAATGATGCACCGCTGCGGCATGCCTCCGCACGGCGGCCTCGGTCTTGGGCTGGAGCGGTTTACGGCACGGCTTCTCGGATTTGAAAATGTGCGGAACGCATCCCTGTTTCCAAGAGACATTCACCGTCTGATTCCGTAAACTAGAAGGGTGTAAAAAACTCCGGCGAAGCCGTGGCGCAGATCCACGGGCTTAGCCGGAGTTTCATAAGATTTCCCTCCCATTTGAAAGAGAGCGTAACCGTTTGGATATTTCTATTATACACCAGGGGAGTGAAAATGAAAAATTGTTTATTGCAGACAGGATTGCTGTATAAAAGTCAGAATTTTTGCAGAAATGAGCCTTGTAAAGCGTCCGAAAATAGGCTATACTAAACAAGGTTTGGCTGCCGGCAGAATCTGGCAGTATCGGCAAATATTGGAAAAAAGAAAGACGGGAGTTTCCCGGTTTGAGGATAGGAAAATATGAAATTATATGACATTTCCGGAGAGCAGTTTTCCGCAATGGACGCGCCGCGTCATCTGATGACGGAGGAAGGAACGGCGCAGACGACGCTCGACCGGTCACTTGGCATCTGTCAGGTGGCGGAGCTTGAGGGAAAAGTGACAAGAGAAGTGCTCGAGGAGGTCATGGAAGAAGACTGTGAACGTCTTCTGATCCGCGGCGATGCGCAGATTACACGCGATGGGGCAGATTACCTGGCAGAGAAAAAACTGGTGCTGCTCGGTGTGGAGCAGGAAACTGTCGGAAATGAGACATCGGGGAATGATGTTCATCAGCAGCTGCTGAAAAAGGTACGGTGATTGTCGAAAATCTGAATCTGGAGAAAGTGACCTCGGGTCATTATTTTCTTGTGGCTGCTCCGGTCAAAAAGAAACACCAGTACGGCGGACCGATCCGCGCGGTTCTGATCGAAAATTAGAAAATGCTTTGTGTGAATCTGAAAATGCAATGTAAAATATAACGGAAAGAGAAAAACAGGAAAAAGTGTTCCCTTGTGGGACACTTTTTTTGATGTGTCCAAAACGAGGGGATTTTGGGTTGTATTTTCCAAATATGAAGAATATAATGAGAAAAAGCCAGGATGTGGTATTCAAAACCAGATCAATTCCGGGCGAAAATATTAAACTATTACAAAGGAGATCGTGAACAATGGATGCAAAAATGAAAGTAGAAAGAGCCGCTGCAGGCGCTGCGATCGATGGTGTTTTAAAATATGTGAATCACGGAGACGACAGAACAAAAGCGCTGTTGAATCTGACGGATTTTGTACAGAAATTTACCGGAAATATGTTTGCGGAGAAAACCTTCGACAACATCCGCACCATGCTGCAGAATCCGGACAACAAATGGGTACAGTATGTCAACCGCGGACTGGACGAGCTGGATCCGCAGGTGATCAAAATGACTGCTTTGAACCTGGGATTCCAGGCAGCTTTCGTCGGAACGAAACAGATCCGTATGAACCGTGAAAAATACAACTGCAACATCCCATGGACGATGCTGATGGACCCGACAAGTGCCTGTAACCTGCACTGCACCGGATGCTGGGCAGCAGAATACGGCCACAAGCTGAATCTTTCCTATGAGAAACTTTCTGATATCATAAGCCAGGGAAAAGAGCTGGGAACCTACTTCTACATGTTCACCGGCGGCGAACCGCTTGTGCGCAAAAAAGACATCCTGCGTCTGGCAGAAGAGCATCATGACTGTGAATTCCACTGCTTCACCAATGGAACCCTGATCGACGAGGAGTTCTGTGAGGCGGTTCAGAAGCTGGGCAATATCTCCTTCTCCCTGTCTCTGGAAGGCTTCGAGGAGGTCAACGACGGACGCCGCGGCGAGGGTATTTTCGATAAAGTTCTGGCAGCCATGGATCTGATGAAAAAACACGGTCTGCTTTTTGGTACTTCCATCTGCTACACAAGAGCAAACCTCGAGACCGTTACAAGTGACGAGTTCCTGGATCTTTTGATCGAGCACGGATGCCGTTACAGCTGGTATTTCCACTTCATGCCGGTCGGCATGGACGCTGCACCGGAGCTGATGCCGACGGTTGAGCAGAGAAAATATATCTATCACAGACTGCGTGAGATCCGTTCCGATAAGAGCGACAAACAGATCTTTGTTATGGACTTCCAGAACGACGGTGAGTTCGTCGGAGGCTGTATCGCAGGAGGAAGAAACTACTGCCATATCAATGCAAACGGCGATGTGGAGCCGTGTGTTTTCATCCATTACTCCGGCGCCAACATCAACGAAGTTTCCCTGATCGAAGCACTGCAGCAGCCGCTGTTCCAGGCATACCGCGATGGACAGCCGTTCAACCGCAACCACCTGCGCCCATGTCCGATGCTCGAAAATCCGGAACTGCTGCGTGAGATGGTAGAGAAGACCGGCGCGAAGTCAACCGACCTGCAGTCTCCGGAGAGCGCAGAGCATCTGTGTGGAAAATGTGATCTGTATGCTGCTGAGTGGAAAAAAGCCGCAGACGAGCTGTGGGCAGAGAATCCGCATCACAAACAGAGATATGAGAACTATAAGAAAGAGAACCTGGATGAGGAGGCAAAAGCTTCCACAGAGGAAATTCTTTCCGGAATCCGCGGATAATGCGATCGATGAATCGAAGATAAAATAGAAGCAAGACACCGGAAAATGGGACGAAAATCTGTTTTCCGGTGTCTTTTTGTGCGGGCAGTGAGCCAAAGTCCGACCTTGCAGAAAGCGGCCGGATCCCGTATACTATAGAGAAGCAAAGCGATATTTTAACGACAGAGAGGATTAAAAAATAGAAGATGAACGATTCATTTTTACAGGAACAGGGCGTAAGCGGGGCGTTAATTGAGAGTGTGCGGAAATTCCGCGAGAGCTATCCGGTGGCGGAGGGCTTAGAGAACCGCATGAGCACGCCGGAAATCCCGTTTTTCGGAAAAGAGATTCTGGAGATGGCAATTGCCGCGCTGCTGCAGGGCGAAAATCTGCTGCTGACCGGCGAGAAGGCAACGGGAAAAAACGTGCTGGCAGAGACACTGGCGTATGTTTTCGGAAGACCGACGTACAACGTTTCTTTCCATGTAAACACAGGAAGCGCCGAGCTGATCGGAACCGATACGTTCCAGAACCAGGAGGTCACACTCCGGAAAGGCAGCATTTACCGCTGTGCAGAGGAAGGCGGTTTTGGCATTCTCGATGAGATCAACATGGCGAAAAACGATGCGGTCAGTGTTCTTCACGCCGCGCTCGACTACCGCCGCATCATCGATGTGCCGGGCTACGATAAAATTCCGCTTCACCCGGCGGCGCGGATGATCGGAACGATGAATTACGGCTATGCGGGAACGAGGGAGCTGAATGAAGCGCTGGTGTCCCGCTTTCTGGTGATTGACATGCCGCCGCTTACAGAAGAGACACTGTTTTATCTGATGCAGTCAAAATTCCCGGATCTGAAACCGGCGGCACGCGAAGCGCTGGCCGGCCTTTACCTCGATCTGCAGAAAAAGGCAAAACAGGCGGAAATCACCACGCGCGCGCTCGACCTCCGCGGCCTGTTCGGAGCGATCGGCACGATGCGCCAGGGGCTGTCCCCGTATCTTGCGGTGCAGATCGGCATTGTCAATAAATGCTTTGACCTGTTTGAAAAAGAGATCGTGCGGGATGTCGTGCGCACGCGGATTCCGGAAGAGTGGACGCCGCAGGATGTTTTTTAGAGGAAATACGTATGGTGACGGAGGAAACATTAAAAACGCATGAGATGGAGCTGGAAAGCCGGATCCGCAATCTCGTCTGGACTGTCAGCGGCGACTACACGCTGAAGCTGAACCCGGACGTGGAGCGGTATGCGAAAGAGCCGGATACGGTGCTGTACGACACAATCCGCCAGGGCGCCTTTTCGTGTTACTTTGATCGGGAAGCCTACAGCCTGTATCTGGTGAAGAAGGTTTACAGCGGCGCAGCGGAGGGAGAACTGATGATGCTCGCCCAGCTGGTGACGGAGGAGGCCGTAGCGAAGCGGCTCGAAAGCGAGCGCCCCGGTGTCAAGGGCTTTCGAAGGAGAGCAGCGGAGGAAATACTGGACCACTCTTTTGAAACTCTATCCAGAAATGAGACAGGCCGCCTGAAACTGGAGTATCTGCGCGGAAGAAGAGAAGAGGACGAGGGGAAAAGCCCTTCATACTCGGGAAAAACGCGGGAGTGGATGGAGCTGCTGAAGCACGCATCCGAAACAGCGGATACAATGGAACTAATTCGGGTGACGGACGAGCTGTACAATAAGGTCGTCGATCCCGCATTTGTGAAAAAGCACGGTGATCTTGCCTCGGTTCTTGCGGTAACGATCGAGGAGCTCACCGAGTATTCCTGGAAGGATTTCCTTTCGGAAGAGCTGTATGAGGACGGGCTCGAGACATATCTGGAGCGAGTTTCGCTTGATATGACAAATTTCACATCAAAAGAGGCGGAAGAGAAGAAAGAAAAAACAGCGGGAAGCGATACCAAAAAGGTTGTTGTCGTCGATGAGAAAGCGCTGGCACGGATGTATCAGTACATTCAGCGCAATTACGGAAAAACGTGGCTCTCGGAAAGTGAGGAGAAAAGCCGGAATTACCAGCTCTGCCGCGGCATCCACAGCGACTGCAGCCTCTATTACACGGAGGGTGTGCTGAAAAATCCGGTCGGAAAGTATTATCAGCTCTCCTACGCGCAGAAGCAGAAGGATAAAAACCTTCATGCCTATTACGACCAGCACCGCGCGGTGCGGCAGAACATTTCGCTGCTGTATCAGGAACTGAAAAAAGCGATGCTGCTGCAGGAGGATCAGTCGTTTGCGGATGCAGACCACGGAATTTTACAGCCTGCGCGGATGTGGAAGGTGGGACGAAGCCAGAATGCGGATCTGTTCCGGCTGGAGCAGCGGCGGAATTCGCTGGATTTTGTCGTGGATATTCTCGTGGATGCGAGCGGTTCCCAGCGGCCGCGCCAGGAGAATGTGACACTGCAGACGTACATTCTGGCGGAGACCTTAAGCCGCCTGCACATCCCGTTCCGCGTGATGAGCTTCTGTACGTTCTGGGATTACACGATCCTGCACCGGATGCGCGATTACGACGATCCGCGGGAGAAGAACAGCAATATTTTTGAGTATATTACATCATCAAACAATCGCGACGGGCTTGCTGTCAAGGCTGCGGGGATAGATCTTTTAAAACGCCAGGAGGACCGGAAGCTGCTGATCCTCTTAAGCGACGGAAAGCCGTACGATGTGCTGGTGAACCGGCCGAATGCGAGAAATCCAAAGCCGTACCGGGATGATTATGCGCTGCACGACACGGCAACCGAGGTGCGGCGCCTCAGGCAGCAGGGCGTTTCGGTGCTCGGAGTGTTCGTAGGTGAGGAGACGGAACTTGTGGCGGAGCAGAAGATTTTCGGCAAGGATTTCGCGTATGCGCGCGATATCCGCAACTTTTCCCATATGGTGGGAAGCTATTTAAGAAGAAAAATCGAAGAATAAACGAGCGGAATGCTCCGGGCGGAAAGTGAAAAACTTTTATCCGGAGCATTTTTTTCAAATTTTTTACGCAAACAGGTTGACATTTCCCACAAAACCTCCTAGAATGTTCTATAGCGAACTGTTTAATATGAAACAGTCATCTATAGAACAGTTGCTTATAGAACAGTCCTTATTCAAACAGTTTTATAACGAACAGATGGGGACGGCAGCAAAGGGGAAAGGAGGAAAAAAGCAGCGTGTGTTGTAAAAAAAGAAAAATCGGCCACGAACTGCGGACGCTGGACAATATGATGTCACGGAACCTGATGGCAGCCGCCAGAGAGCGGGGGGTCGATGAACTGACCGCCATGCACGGATGGATTTTAGGGTATCTGTGCCGGAACGAAGACAAAGATATTTTCCAGAAGGATATCGAGGCGGAGTTTAAGATCTGTCGGTCCACCGTGACGAATATTTTAAAGCTCATGGAGAAAAAGGGCTACATCCGACGGGAGTCCGTTCCCTATGATGCACGTCTGAAGAAACTGGTGCTGACCGATACCGGAAGAGAGCTTCACGAGAAGACGAAAGATATGATCGATATTCTGGAAGAACAGACAATTGAAGGAATTGCAAAAGAAGATCTCGATACCTTCTACCGTGTCATCGACCAGCTCAAAAGCAATGTAAAAAATATGTTAGGAGAGACATCATGTTAAAAACACTTGGAGCACAGGTAAAAGAGTTTAAAAAAGCCTCCATTGCCACTCCGCTTTTCATGATTCTGGAAGTTATCATGGAGATGATCATTCCTCTTATGATGGCATCCATTATCGATGATGGTGTAGAAAAAGGCGATCTCCATCACATCTACGTGGTGGGAGCGTTCATGGTGGCAGCAGCAGCCATCGGTCTGTTTGCCGGTATCATGGGCGGAAAATATGGAGCAAAAGCGTCTGCCGGATTTGCAAGAAATCTGCGTCAGGCCATGTTTGAAAACATTCAGGAATATTCATTTTCGAATATCGACAAATTCAGCACCGCAGGTCTTGTCACCCGCCTGACGACAGACGTCACCAACCTGCAGAATGCCTATCAGATGATTCTTCGTATGTGCATGCGTGCACCGTCGAGCATGATTATCGCGATGATTATGTCGTTTTATATCAATGCACGTCTTGCAAGCGTTTATCTGGTAGCCATTCTTATCCTCGGAACGTGTCTGTTTTTGATCATGCGTTCCGCGATGAAATATTTCGATCAGGCATTTCCGAAGTACGATGAGCTGAATGCGAGCGTACAGGAAAACGTATCCGCCATCCGCGTAGTAAAAGCGTATGTGCGTGAGGATCATGAAACAAGTAAGTTCCACAAAGCAGCAGAGAACATCTACAAAATTTTCTGTAAAGCAGAGGAAAACCTTTCCTTCAACGCGCCGCTGATGCAGCTTACCGTTTACAGCTGTATTCTTCTGATCAGCTGGCTCGGTGCGAAGATGATCGTCGGAAGCAGCCTGACAACAGGAGAGCTGATGAGCCTTCTGACCTACTGCATGAACATTTTGATGAGCCTCATGATGCTTTCGATGGTATTCGTTATGATCACGATGAGCCTTGCGAGTGCGCGCCGTATTACCGAGGTTCTGAATGAGAAGAGCGATCTCGACAATCCGGAGAATCCGGACTTTGATATTCCGGACGGAAGCATTACCTTCGATCACGTCTACTTCAACTACAAAAAGGGAGCAGGCGAGCCGGTTCTTTCGGATATCAACCTTTCGATCAAATCCGGTGAGACCATCGGTATCATCGGCGGAACCGGAAGTGCGAAGACGAGTCTTGTCAACCTGATCAGCCGTCTGTACGATGTCACGGAAGGCTCCATCAAAGTCGGCGGAAAGGATGTCCGTTCCTACGATATGGAAACTCTGCGAAATGAAGTAGCCGTTGTTTTACAGAAAAATGTGCTGTTTTCCGGTACCATTCTCGACAATCTTCGCTGGGGTGATAAAAATGCTTCGGAAGAAGAGTGCAAGCGTGTCTGCCGTCTTGCCTGCGCTGATGAATTTATCGACCGGATGCCGGAGGGCTACAACACCTACATCGAGCAGGGCGGATCCAACGTATCCGGCGGCCAGAAACAGCGCCTCTGTATCGCACGAGCGCTGCTGAAAAAACCAAAGGTGCTGATTCTGGATGACAGTACAAGTGCTGTCGATACCGCAACCGATGCAAAAATCCGGAAGGCATTCCTGACCGAGATTCCTGAAACGACAAAGCTGATCATTGCACAGCGTATTTCCAGTGTGCAGGACGCAGACCGTATCATTGTCATGGAGAACGGAAAAGTAAATGGTTTTGGAAGCCATGAGGAATTACTGAAAACCAATGAAATTTACCGGGAAGTATATGAGTCTCAGACCGGTGGCGGCGGAGACTTTGACGAAAAGAGAGGTGAGTAAGGAATGGCAGAGAGAGTACAGCAGGTAAAGGGGCCGGGCGCAAGACCTCCAAGAGGGGTGAAACCGCAGGTCAAGAATCCGATGAAGATCTTTACCAGAATTATGAAATATGCATTAAAGGATTATACCGTACATTGCATCGCTGTTGTCATTGCGATTTTTGTCAACGTCCTGGCAAACGTACAGGGAACGATGTTTATGAAAACGCTGATTGACGCTATATCACGCCGATGCTGACCCAGCCGGATCCGGATTTTGGCCCGCTGCTCCACGCAATTTTGCGGGTGGCCGGATTTTACGGGATCGGTATTGTGGCTGCGTTCATTCAGAACCGTACCATGATTTATGTGTCCCAGGGAACCCTGCGGAATCTGAGAAATGATCTGTTCGGCAATATGGAAAAGCTGCCAATCAAATATTTTGATACGCATGCGCACGGCGATATTATGTCGATTTATACAAATGATATTGATACTCTGCGCCAGATGATCAGTCAGAGTATCCCGCAGATCATCAACAGTGCAATCACGATTGTCAGTGTCTTTGTCAGTATGCTGATTCTGAACATCCCGCTGACGATTACAACGCTGGTTATGGTATCTATCATGCTGGGAGTGACAAAAAAGGTGGCCGGATTTTCCGGAAATTTCTTTGTAAAACAGCAGAGGGATCTTGGTAAAGTCAACGGCTTTATCGAAGAGATGATGGATGGCCAGAAGGTTGTCAAGGTATTCTGTCATGAAGAGGAGAATATCGAAAAATTCAAAGAAATTAATAACAATCTGTATGAGAGTGCTTACAATGCCAATGCGTTTGCGAATGTCATCGGACCGATCAATGCACAGCTTGGAAATATGAGCTATGTTGTCTGTGCGATTGTCGGCGGTGCACTTGCCCTTGGCAATGTCGGTGGCTTTACGCTCGGTGGTCTGGCAAGCTTTCTGACCTTCAACAAGAGTTTTAACATGCCGATCAACCAGGTCAGCCAGCAGTTGAACGCAATCGTTATGGCACTTGCAGGAGCCGAACGTATTTTCCGCCTGATGGATGAAGAGCCGGAGCTGGACGAGGGGTATGTAACGCTTGTCAATGCGAAGGAAGAAAACGGAAAACTCACCGAGACGAAAGAGCGTACCGGAAAATGGGCATGGAAGCATACGCACCAGGCAGATGGATCTGTGGATTACCGCGAGCTGCAGGGCCGTGTGGTATTCGAACATGTTGATTTCGGCTATAACCCGGATAAAATCGTTCTGCACGATGTATCACTGTTTGCGGAGCCGGGTCAGAAGATCGCGTTTGTCGGTTCCACCGGAGCCGGAAAAACAACCATTACCAATCTGATCAACCGTTTTTATGATATTCAGAAAGGTAAGATCCGTTACGATGAGATCAATATTGGAAAGATCAAAAAAGACGATCTGAGAAGATCGCTTGGCATTGTTTTGCAGGATACACATCTGTTTACGGGAACGGTAAGAGAAAATATTGCCTTCGGAAAGCTCGATGCGACGGAGGATGAGGTTGTAGCAGCAGCAAAACTGGCGAATGCGCACGGGTTCATTATGCGTCTGCCGCAGGGCTATGACACAATGCTGACCGGAGACGGTGCGAATCTGTCCCAGGGTCAGCGGCAGCTTCTTGCGATCGCGCGTGCAGCCATTGCGGATCCGCCGGTACTGATTCTCGATGAGGCGACAAGCTCCATTGATACCCGTACCGAGCGCATTGTTCAGGATGGTATGGATAAGCTGATGAGCGGAAGAACAACCTTTGTTATCGCACATCGTCTGTCTACCGTACGAAACGCCGATTGTATCATGGTTCTTGAGCAGGGACAAATTATTGAGCGCGGTACCCATGATCAGCTGATGGAACAGAAAGGAAAATATTATCAGTTGTATACCGGAAATCAGGTTTCTGCATAGCAGAAAAAACGGAAAAAGTAAGTCCCGCACGACAGAAAATAAAAATCTGTCTGTGCGGGATTTTTTTGTGAAGCAGCGGCTGGTTTTATGTGCGAGTAGCGAAGCGGATTGCGAATATCCGATTCGAAACGATGATTGCGAGTGATACAGTAAGTTCCCACAGGTTTTTGGGTCTTGAAAAAGACAGCGGGATTTTATAAAATAGAAGAAGCGTTTGAATATATGCAAAGGAGAAAAACTATGGAATACCTGAATACAGCGCAGGAGCTGCTCGATTTTATCATGCGGTGCAAAAGCCCGTTTCATGTGGTAAAAGAAGCCGGCGATCTGCTGAACGAAAATGGATATACAAAACTGGAGGAGACAAAAGAATGGAGTCTCGTTCCGGGCGGAAAATATTATGTGACGAGAAATGAATCCTCGGTGATTGCGTTCCAGATCCCGGAGAGCGCATTTTCCAGCTACCAGATCATCGCAAGCCACAGCGACTGTCCGACGTTTAAAGTAAAGGGAGAGGACCCATTCGTGACGGATGGTCATTATACCCGCCTGAACGTGGAGGGCTACGGCGGAATGATCCGTTCCCCATGGTTTGACCGTCCGCTTTCCCTGGCGGGCCGCATGGTGGTACGTGACGGAAACAGCGTGAAATCCGTGCTGGTTGATGCCGGACGAGATCTGGTGACGATCCCGAACCTGCCGATCCATCTGAACCGCGACATCAACAACGGAATCAAATACAGCGTACAGACCGACATGCTTCCGATCCTCGGCGATGAGACCGCAAAAGACCATTTCTATGAGCTGTTTCTGCCGGATACGGCAAAAGAGGACATCCTCTCGATGGAACTTTATCTGTACAACCGCGTGGAGGGCTCTATCTGGGGCGCCAGCAAAGAATTTCTGTCCAGCGGCCGCCTCGACGATCTGCAGAGCGCATTCGGTTCCTTAAAAGGATTCCTTGCCGCAAAAGCGACAGGTCAGGTTAATGTCTGCGCAATCTTTGACAACGAGGAAGTCGGAAGCCTTACCAAACAGGGCGCAGATTCGTCGTTCCTGACTGAGACCCTGCAGCACATCAACGCAGCGTGCGGAAAAGACACGATCGCTTACCACAGAGATCTTGCGGGAAGCTTTATGGTTTCTGCCGATAATGCACATGCGTTCCATCCGGCGCATGCGGAGAAATACGATCCGAAGAGCCGCGTCTACATGAACGGCGGCGTTGTCATCAAACAGAGTGCAAACCAGAAATACACGACCGATGCTGTTTCGGAAGCTGTAACAAAGATGATTTGCGAGAAGGCCGGCGTACCGTGCCAGGTATTCGCAAACCACGCCGACATTCCGGGCGGAAGCACGCTCGGCGCAATTCTGAACTCTCTTGTCTCGGTGACAAGCGTGGATATCGGAATGGCTCAGCTTGCGATGCATTCCCCGTATGAGACGGCAGGCGCCAAAGATACTGCTTATCTGGTGCAGTTCGCAAAGACCTTCTATGAGACGACACTGGTGCGGACAGAGCATGGATTTTCTCTGGAAGAAAAATAAAAGTTTAAGATAGAAAAAAGCGGCCGGCGGGACTTTTGAAAAGCCTCTGCCGGCCGCTTTTTGTGTACTTGCAAAGTGTGTTTTAAGGATCAGATTATTCTGTCCGGAGTGCCGTAACCGGATCGCTTTTTGCCGCTTTCTTCGACGGAATCAGACCGCCGATCAGGGTCAGAACGACGCTGAGTGCAATCAGAACAAGCGCCGGGACGAGCGGAAGAGAAGCACTGACCTTCGTCGTATCCGCCAGATGGTGGATCAGAAGGTTGCCCGGAATCATCAGAAGCAGCGAGAGCCCGATGCCGATCAGTCCTGCACAGAGTCCGATGATGAAGGTTTCGGCATTGAAGACCTGCGAAATATTGCGTTTCGAAGCACCGATCGCGCGCAGGATACCGATCTCTTTCTTACGTTCCAGAACACTGATATAGGTGATGACGCCGATCATAATCGAGGAAACCACAAGGGAAATGCCGACAAAAGCGATCAGCACGTAGCTGATGATGTTGACGATATCCGTGACGGAGGACATCAGAGTGCCGACCACATCGGTGTACGAGATTACCTGCTCGTTTTTGCCTTCTTTTTCCATCGTGTCATTGTAACCGTCGAGGATGGAGACAACGTGTTCCTTGCTCTCAAAGTTTTTCGGGTAAATGCTGATCGAAGAAGGTTCGTCAAAATCAGCGTAGCCCAGTTTCAGCAGATTGCCTCATAGGTGGAAGAGCCGGAAGAACTAAGAGAAGCGAAGAGCTCCTTCATATCATCCTCAGTCATATTCATCTGGAAGGCACTTGCAAAGGCATCGGTGTCAATCTTCATGGCATCGCCCATCGAATCCTGCAGAGAATTACCGACCTGCGTCATGGCGCGCTCCATCTCGGACTGAATTGCAGAGGCCATCTGCGTCATCATCTGTTCCATCGCGGAAGTGATCTGTGTCTGCAGAACCGAGGCGACAGAAGCGGAGTAGCTTCCCATAACGCCTGCCATGTAGTTTGTGAGCGCAGAAGAAACCTGGGACTGCAGTCCGTTGAGATCGACGATTTTTGTGATACCGCTGTTCAGCCGCTGCTGGCCGTCCGCCG
Source organism: Blautia sp. OF03-13 (assembly GCF_003460685.1). NCBI lineage: Bacteria > Bacillati > Bacillota > Clostridia > Lachnospirales > Lachnospiraceae > Blautia > Blautia sp. OF03-13. The sequence goes on from NZ_QTVR01000002.1 coordinate 20,688, forward strand.
TGTTCAGATAGGCGATAAAGTGCTGGCCCATCTCCGTCGGATCCGGCAGGCCGTTCTCCTTCACGTAAGCGAGATAACCGTTGGAAAGCTCCGTCGCAAGCGCAGTGAGCTGGTCGGATGTAATTTCGATATTGCCGTTGTTCTGCATCACCTCGGAAATCCAGTCGTTGATGATCTGAACAGCTTCTTCGGTCTGCAGATACTCCGCAAGATAAGCATCAAACTGTTCCGGATCGGTGTAGCCCATCTTGATCAGGTATGCCTGATACCCTTTGAAGATCCGCTGAATGAGTTCCTGGATCTGTTCCTGTGTAATGGAAACACCGCCGCCTGCAATGATGGTCTGGATGTGGCGCCGCAGGATTTCCTGTGCTTCCGTGGAATTGATGTAGGAGACGAAATCCTCCTGTAAATGGGAATAATCCGCCTCCGGGTGCTCCGAGGCGTAGCCTGATAGCCCTCCATGAGGCTGGAAGCCAGTTCCTGCATGCCGTCTTCACTGACATTGAGAGTAAGTCCGGATAAAATCTGGCCAAGATCAAGCTGCGGCAGTCCGTCGAAATTAAGAGAGATCTGACTGAGGTCAATCGCACCCGCGAGATCCATGCTGCTTCCGGCGTCCGCAAAGGCGCTGGAAAAATCAAGGTTCATGGAATCACCGGAAAAAGCACCGGAGAGTGCGGAATCGTCGAACTGGAAAGCGTTCTGCAGCTTGTCCTCATCGACAGTGATAAAGGAATCCATATCAAGACCGCTGTTCTGATCCACGGTGCCGAATTCCTGATTCGTAAAGACATCGATGGAGGAGTCCGCCATCTGCTGTTTCACAATCTCGGATTTCTTTGCTTCCTCCACAACGTGGCGGGTCAGCGATGCCGGGTAATTGATGCCGGCGGTCAGGGCAGAGGCGGCAGAGTCAGGGGACGGCTGGACAATACCGGTGATTGTGAGCTTTTCGCCGTTGGCAACGAGTTTTTTCATATAGTCTTCGTTGTCGCTTTTATCTTTCCAGACCTGATACTGACTGTCGTATTCGTAGCAGTCGGCGCTGTTCACAAGACGGAACGTGGTGCCGAGGATATCATCGTAGGAATACGTGCCGATGGAGGAAGGGGTCTCGACGGTTTCTTCATTTAAAAACTGGCGGACCATCTCATCCAGCTCGAGTGCATCGCGGAGCCCCAGGGTGTAGAGCAGAAAATCACTCATTCCGCCGTCGGAAGTGAGGACAAGCACACATTCGTTATAGTTTTCCGGCCAGTGTCCGGCTTTTAAGTCGTACTGGTTCTCGTACAGGGAAGCGGTGTCCGGCATCTCGTAAAAGACGTTGGTGCTCATCATGGATGACATGATGCTGTTGGAGCTTGCGCCAAGGCCGAGCGAGCGGAACGACTGGTCCGGGTGCACCTGGCGGATGGAATCGCCGTCTTCGCGGTAGATCTGCGGCGTGACGGAGTAGGAATATTCGATGGCATTTGTGTAGTCGGAAATGCCGTCCGCACCGCCGTCAAGGTACTTTTTCAGGGAAGCGAGATCGTTGGAGTTCATGGTGGAGAACATGTTGGTCACGACTTCCTGGACTTTGATTTCATTCTTTTTGCCGGAATCTTTTGAGTCTTTGCCGGCATTCTGTGAGCCGACCATCATCGAAGTGAGGTCAAAGCCGGTGCTCTGGATCTGAAGCGGATATTCGGAGAGAGTTTCCTCCTCCATATTCTGAATATACTCGTTGACACCAGAGGAGAGTGCCAGAATCAGTGCAATGCCGATGATGCCGATCGAGCCGGCAAACGAGGTGAGCAAGGTCCGCGCTTTCTTGGTGCGCAGGTTATTAAAACTTAAGGAGAGCGCCGTCAGAAAGGACATCGACGATTTGCCCATGTTTTTGTGTTTGGGAGGAAGCAGGGTTTCGGAATCCGGCTCAAACGGGTTCGTGTCGGAGCAGATCACACCGTCGCGCAGGGTGACGATCCGGTTGGCGTAAAGCTCGGCGAGCTCCGGATTGTGTGTGACCATGACGACAAGGCGTTCTTTGGCAACTTCCTGCAGCAGGTCCATGACCTGAATACTGGTGTCGGAATCGAGCGCGCCGGTCGGCTCATCGGCAAGCAGAATTTCCGGGTCATTGACAAGAGCGCGGGCGATGGCGACACGCTGCATCTGACCGCCGGACATCTGGCTTGGCCGCTTGTGGAGCTGTTTTCCAAGACCGACCTTTTCAAGTGCCGCGATTGCTTTTTTGCGCCGCACCTCTTTGGAAACACCGGAAATGGTAAGCGCCAGCTCTACGTTTGCAAGGACGGTCTGGTGCGGGATCAGGTTGTAGCTCTGGAAGACAAAGCCGATCGTGTGGTTCCGGTAGGATCCCAGTCGCGGTCCTTATACTTTTTCGTGGAAATGCCGTTGATGATCAGATCGCCGCTGTCGTAGCGGTCGAGGCCGCCGATGATATTCAGAAGCGTCGTCTTTCCGGAACCGCTCGGCCCTAAAATAGCGACAAACTCGTTGTCGCGCAAATTTAAGGACACATCGTCGAGCGCTTTCTGTACCAGCGTCCCGGTCCGGTATTCTTTTTTGATATGCTGAATCTGTAGCATGAAAGGGTAACTCCTTCTGTGATTAATATGTGAACAGTTGTCCTTTATTCTACAACGAAATACGGGAAAAGTCCCGGGCTTTAGAAAAATTTAAGAAAAGTTTATCGACAGAAAAAAGTTCCGCCTCTGTTTCAGAAAAACAAAAAACGGAACTTTCTTTATCTGTAATACTTATAATGCCGGAAAAGTCAGACTTCCATCAGAAGACCTTTCATATAAGCCTTTAAGATTTTCTTTTTCTCCAGCGAAAGATTATTGTAAAGCGTAATGATTTCCTGCTGTCCTTCGGTGAGCTGCAGAGCGTCCGGCTCATCGAGAAAGAAATCGGCAAGTGTAATGCCAAAGGCGTCGCAGAGCTTCTGCAGGGTAGGGATGGTTGGGATATTGGTGCGGTTTACCATATTATTTAAGGTAGAATAGGGAATGTCCGCCTCTTTTGCAAGACGGTAATAAGTCCAGGAGCGCTCGCGGCATAAATCCTGAATGTGCTGTATCACATCTTTATCTCTCATAAAAAGATACCTCGTATTCCTATGTAATGTAGCGGCATGAAAATTGCTACTCACATATATTATACGTCTGTAAAAGAATAGAAACAGATCTTAAAGAGAGATGCAGAAAAGCTGTACAAATAAGAAATAATGGGAATTTGAGAGAAAAAGAGAGAAAAACCCGGCAGGAAAATAAGGTTTCCCGCCGGGTTCTGCAATCGTTTCAAAGTCTGTGATTCTTACTCTTCGGTGGAATTTTCTTCCATCTCGTTGAACTGCTCGGTATCCATCAGCTCGTCGAATGCGTCTGCTGCAATTTCGTACTCTTCATCGGAATCGATGTTGTCGAGGTTCGGCTGGCCGTTCTCTTCGTAGTAACGATACAGATAAACTTCGCCGTCTTCGTTCTCGCCGTTTTCATCGAGCGGCAGAAGGGCGATGTACTCTTTCTGGTTCGGAGCTGGGAAAATGGTCAGTACGGCACATTTTACTTCGGTATCGTCGTCCAGTGTCAGGGTAACAGTCGGCTGATCCAGATCCTGGCAGTCGCTGCCGCAGCTTGTGCAGTCTCCGCTGCAGGATGCGCTGTTGAATAATTCTTCACTCATTTGTATTACCTTCCTTTTTCGTGTTCAAGTCTTATCAGGTTCTTGTCTGCCATTCTAACAGATAATAGAAAAAAACACAATGGCTGTGCCGGGAAAGCAGAAAAAATGCGGCTGATACAGGAAAATACGGAAAAGATACAATAAATAAGAACGAAAAAATGAAAAATTAGTCGTATTTTCTATTGACTGTTTTCGGGTACAGTTTTATACTATCACTATTGAATCTAAATATACAGGCAGCTGAACAAACTTATCCTCAACTGCCGGGGAGGCAAAAAATGGATATCAGATTTGAAAAAAGAGAACATTTACAGGAAAAACCGGATCAGAAAAATCTTGGATTCGGAAAACACTTTACAGACTATATGTTTGTCATGGACTGGGACAAAGAGCAGGGATGGCATGATGCAGCAATCGTACCGTACGGCGGAATCCCGATGGATCCTGCAACCATGGTACTTCACTATGCACAGGAAACGTTCGAGGGACTGAAAGCCTACAGAACAGCAGAAGGAAAGATCCAGCTGTTCCGTCCGGAAATGAACGCACGCCGTATGATTAAATCCAACGAGAGACTCTGCATGCCGGGCGTACCGGAGGAGATGTTTGTAGAGGCTGTCAAAGCACTGGTTAAAGCACAGGAAGACTGGGTACCGTCTGAGCCAGGTACATCTCTTTACATCCGTCCGTTCATGTTCGCTACTGAGGCAAGCCTTGGCGTACATATGGCAAAATCCTACAAATTCGTTATCATCACCACTCCGGTTGGAGCATACTATGCAGAGGGCATCAACCCGGTTAAGATCCTGGTTGAGGATGAATATGTTCGTGCAGTCAAAGGTGGCACAGGATTTACAAAATGCGGCGGTAACTATGCAAGTTCCATCGCAGGCCAGGTAAAAGCAGAGAAGATGGGATGCACCCAGGTTCTGTGGCTGGACGGCGTACATCGTAAATATGTAGAGGAAGTTGGAACCATGAACATCATGTTCAAGATTGCCGGCGAAATCTACACCGCACCGCTGGAAGGAACTGTTCTTCCGGGCGTAACCCGTGATTCCCTGATCCATATCTTAAGAGACTGGGGATATAAAGTAAACGAAACACATCTGTCGGTTGACGATCTGATGAAAGCAGGTCATGACGGCACACTGGAAGAAGCATTTGGTACTGGTACAGCAGCAGTTGTATCTCCGGTTGGTGAATTTGTATACAAGGACGATTCTGTTGTTGTAAATGACTTCAAGATCGGTGAGCTGACCCAGAAACTGTACGATACCCTGACCGGTATCCAGTGGGGTAAACTGGAAGATAAATATGGCTGGACTACTCCGGTAGAATAAACCATATAAAACAGAAAAATGCAGATAAGGGGGTCCTTCCCGCACAGCGGTGCGGGGAGGATTCTTTCGCTTCAGAAAAAGATTCAGAAATCGTTTGAAAGGAAACAAAGCAGAATGGATCAGAATCGAATGCCTCTTGTGGAGGCGTTACAACAGTTCCGGGAGGAAGCACCGGCCTATTTCCGTATTCCGGGACACCGGTTTGAGCGCGGGCTGGATGAGACGTTAAACGGAGCGTCGCTTGCGGCGTATGACCTCTCGGAGGCAGAAGGGCTTGACGATCTGCATCACGCGGAGGGCGTGATTGCAGAGGCGCAGAAACTGGCGGCGGAAACGTGGAAGGCAAAAAAAACTTTTTTTCTTGTCAACGGCACAACATGCGGCAACGAGGCGATGGTGCTTTCGTCTGTGAAAGAGGGCGAAAAAATCATTGTTCCGCGAAACGTGCACAAATCGGTGCTGATGGGCCTGATTTTAAGCGGAGCCACACCGGTTTATGTGATGCCGGAGTACAGCACGAAATGGCAGATGTGGGGCGGCGTAACGCCGGAGACGATCGAAAAAGCCTTCGCGGAAACGCCGGATGCGAAAGCCGTACTTCTGGTCAGCCCGACGTACTACGGTCTTTGCAGTGATCTGCAGGCGATCGCAGAAATCTGTCACTGCCACAACGCAGCGCTTCTTGTCGATGAAGCACATGGATCGCACCTCTATTTTTCCGAACAGCTTCCTCTCGGCGCACTGGAAAGTGGTGCGGATGCCTGCGCGCAGAGTATCCACAAAACGGCGGGTTCCTTTACACAGAGCTCCTTCTTATCACTCGGTTCTGGCCGTCTCGATGAGGCAAGAGTGGCCGCCAATCTGCAGATGGTACAGAGTACATCGCCGTCCTACCTTCTGATGGCATCCCTCGATGCGGCGCGGCGCGGGATGGCGCTGCACGGAAAAGAGCGAATGGAACGCGCGCTGGAACTCGGCCAGAGGGCGCGGCAGGAGCTTGCAAAGATCAAAGGAATCGAAGTTCTTGGGACCGAGATGGAAGGAACGTGCGGCGTATGGAAGATCGACCTGACGCGTCTTGTATTCTCGGCAAGAGAACTTGGTATTTCCGGCTACGATCTGCAGGTGCGTCTGTACGAGGAATACCGCGTCAGTACAGAGCTTGCCGACGAGGAGAACGTGGTCTGCGTTATTACCTGGGCAAACAGCGAGGAAGATATCACACGGCTGATCGATGCGCTGGCAGGAATTTCGGCAGCAGAGAGCGGGAAAACGACGGGGCGGACGAAGTTTACAGAAAAGCAGTGGCTGTTCCGCAGCCTGCCGGAGATGGTAAAGACACCGCGCGAGGCATATTTTGCGGAGAAGGAAGCCGTTCCGTTTGCAGAAGCGGAAGGACGAATTGCAGCCGAGATGGCAGCCCCATATCCGCCGGGAATCCCGCTCATCTGCCCGGGCGAGCGGTACAGCAGAGAAATGTTGGAACTGATGCGCCAGTATAAAGCAGACGGCTGCGAATTTCACGGACCGTCGGATGCGTCGCTGGAAGTGCTGTATGTTCTGAAAGAGGAATAAAAGAAAACGGAAGTCGGTTCCCAGCGCTTTGCAACAGAAACCGCAGAGAACAGACTGTCAGGAAAAGGAGATGAATTGCGTATGAAAAAAATGATATCCTGGAACGTAAATGGACTGAGAGCCTGTATGAAGAAAGGCTTTCAGGAATACTTTGAGGCGGCAGATGCCGATATTTTCTGCCTGCAGGAGACAAAGCTGCAGGAAGGACAGATCGACCTTGAGCTGCCCGGCTATCATCAGTATTGGAATTATGCGGAAAAGAAAGGATATTCCGGCACGGCCCTGTTTACCAAAGAGGAGCCGATTTCCGTTCGCTATGGTATCGGAATCGAAGAACATGATATGGAAGGCCGTGTGATTACGGCAGAGTTTCCGGAATACTTTGTTGTAACCGTCTACACACCGAATTCGCAGGATGAATTAAAACGCCTTGCCTACCGGATGGAGTGGGAGGATGCGTTTCTTTCTTATTTAAAAGGACTGGAGCAGGAAAAACCGGTGATTTTCTGCGGAGATCTGAACGTCGCAGCGACCGAGATGGATATCAAAAATGCAAAGGCAAATGAGAAAAACGCCGGCTTTACGAAAGAGGAGCGCGAAAAATTTGCTGTGATCAAAGAAAAAGGCTTTGTTGATTCCTTCCGTATGCTGTATCCGGACACCGTGACGTATTCCTGGTGGTCATACCGCTTTCAGGCACGCCAGCGGAATGCAGGATGGCGGCTTGATTACTTTATGATATCAGAGTCCTTAAAAGATGCAGTTGCAGATGCCAAAATCCATACCGAAATTCTCGGTTCCGACCATTGCCCGGTGGAACTGGATTTAGAGGTATAACAATTGGTAACATTGGTCAATTGACAATTTTATTCAAATGATTTACATTAATAGTATGACAATTGCAACAAATTATAAAAAATAAGGGCGGAAATTATGATACAGACAAAAAACAGAGGAAAATATCGAATTTTACCGGGAAATCCGGAGAAAATGGGCGCATCGGCGACGAAAGACGGATACAATTTTGCCGTAGAAGTATCAGATGGAAAAAAAGCAGAGCTTCTGCTGTACCGGAAAGGTCACCAGAAACCGTTTCTTACCGTGCCGCTTCCGGAAGAGGAGCGCACTGGCGTGATCAGTTCCGTGGAAATCACAGGCCTGACGGTAGGAAAGTTTTCGTATGCCTACCGGATGGACGAAGCTTTCTGCTTGGATCCGTATGCGGGAGCAGTAGAAGGAAGAGAAACCTTCGGTGCACCGATGGAAAAAGAAGAGGGCGCCTGCTGCTGCCTTCTCCCGGAGTACCCGGTAATGCGCACCACCTCACTGCACCGGCCGTATGAGGAGACGATTCTGTATAAGCTCCATGTGCGCGGTTTCACCAAAGACGGAAGCTCCCGTGTAAAGAACAAGGGAACGTTCCGCGGCGTGATCGAAAAAATTCCATACTTAAAAGAACTCGGTATCAATGCAGTAGAACTGATGCCGTCCTACGAGTTTTTTGAGTGGACCTCCCTTACGGAGCCGGCCTATGTATATCCGGCGCCGGCGGAAGAGAAGCGCGTGAATTATTGGGGATACGGCACAAAGGCCCTGTATTTTGCTCCGAAAGCTTCGTATGCTGCATCCGCAGATGCCGTCGCAGAGTTCGCAGAGATGGTCGATGCCCTGCATGAGAATGGTATCGAATGCCTGATGGAATTCTGTTTTGCCCCGGGAACGCCTTCTGGTTTTGCCCTGCAGGTTCTGCACCACTGGCAGCTCCGCTACCAGATCGACGGTTTCCATCTGGTCGGCGATGCATCGCTGGCAGAAGAAGCGTCCAAAGATGCACTCCTTCGGAAGACGAAACTGATTTTCCTCGGTTTTGACGGCGCACGGATCTATCAGGGAAAACGCCCGTGGTTCCGGAATTTAGGGGAACACAATCAGGGCTACCAGTACCATATCCGCCGCTTCTTAAAAGGCGATGAGGGCAGCCTTTCCGACTTCACCTATTATCTGAGAAGAAGCCCGGAGACACACGGTGTGATCAATTATCTTGCGGATCACGACGGTTTTACCCTGTATGACAGCGTTTCCTACGAACAGAAACACAATCTGGACAATGGCGAAGACAATATGGATGGTTCCAACGAAAACCTGACCTGGAACTGCGGCGCAGAAGGCGTGACCCGGAAACCGGCTGTGCGCGCGCTGCGTCTCCGCCAGCTGAAAAATGCCGTTCTCATGCTGATGACAAGCCAGGGAACACCGCTGATTTACGGCGGTGATGAATTCGGCAACAGCCAGAAGGGCAACAACAACGCCTGGTGCCAGGACAACAAAACCGGCTGGATCGACTGGAAAGCAGCCGCCCGGAATCCGGAGTTTGCCGCCTTTGTAAAAGCAGCAATCGCCTTCCGGAAAGCGCATCCGGCGCTGCACGGCGAACGCGAGCCGCGCCTCATCGACTACAAATCCTACGGCTGCCCGGATATGTCCTTCCACAGCCAGAGAGCCTGGTTCTCCCAGATGGAAAATACGTGCCGTTTTATCGGCGTCATGTACTGCGGAAGCTATTTCCAGGATAAAGACGGCAACAAGGACGACGATCTTTATATTGCCTACAACATGCACTGGAATCCGCATGAGCTGGCACTGCCGTCCCTCCCGGAACAGAAGGTCTGGTATCTGACGGCCGACACCAACACACCGGAAGTCTTCCTGACAGAAGAAAATCAGAAAAAAGTCAGCGCAAAAACGGTCATCGTGCCGCCGCGCAGTATCATAATTTTAACAGGAAAGCAGGAGAAGAGGCAGAATGATGAAAGCATGGCAGCACTTTAAAACCATTACCACACACAAAATGTGGGTCATGCGGTACTGCTTCAAAATAGGACTGTACTGGCAGGGACTGACCCACGACCTCTCGAAATATTCGCCGACGGAATTTCTGGTCGGCATGAAATACTATCAGGGCGACCGGAGTCCCAATAACGCCGAGCGCGAAGACACCGGCATGTCAAAATCCTGGATGCACCATAAAGGGCGCAACAAACATCATTTTGAATACTGGATTGATTACGGTATCAATTGTGACACCATCATCAAAGGCGTCCCAATGCCGCGCCGTTACGTCGCCGAGATGATTATGGACCGCATCAGCGCGTCCCGCGTCTACCTCGGAGACGCTTATACCGATCAGGCGCCGTACCAGTATCTCAAAAAAGGAATCGGCCACCTCTGGTTCGTCCATCCCGAGACACTCTCGCAGCTCGAATTTCTGCTGCGCATGCTCTCGGAACGCGGCGAAGACGATACCCTCTATTACATCCGCTACCACTTCCTAAAAGGTGACCCCGTCCCGCGAATGCACTGTCCTCAAGAATGCACCGTCTACGAAGAGGCCATCCGCAAGAAAGTGTCCCCGTCCACTCATTAAGGTATTGGACCCACCCGCCCTCCCGATACTCCTGAGCGTCCCTTTCTCACAACAAAAATACAACTTGTCACGACAACCGTACAAGTTGTATTATAAATTCCAGAAAGGGGAATCACCAATCACATGGAACCAACCACCGGCAAAGCCAAATACTACACCCTGATGGAAGCCCTAAAAGAGCAGATTCTCTCCGGAACCATAAAACCCGGCCAGAAGCTTCCCTCCGAAAACGAACTGACCCGGGAATACGCCCTATCACGCCACACTGTCCGAAAGGCCCTCGCTCTTCTCGAAAATGAAGGCTACATTACCGCCCAGCACGGCAAAGGAACCTTCTGCTCCGAGCGCGTAATCCAGCGTCATAATTCAAAAAACATCGCCGTCACCACCACCTACCTGTCCGACTACATCTTCCCCCGCCTCATCCAGGGAATGGATCGAGTGCTGAGCGAAAACGGCTACAGCATTATCTTAAAGAACACCTGCAACAGCCGCTCCAAAGAAGAAAAAGTCTTAAAAGAACTCCTCGACAAGCCCATCGACGGCCTCATCATCGAGCCGAGCAAAAGCCAGATCCTCTGCCGCCACATCAACTTGTACGAAATGCTGGACAAGTACCAGATCCCGTATGTCTTCATCCAGGGCTGCTACCCCCAAATGGCAGACAAGCCCTGCATTCTGATGGATGACTGCAAAGGCGGCTATCTGCTGACCCGGCACCTTTTAGAGACCGGCCGACGAAACATCATCGGCATCTTCAAGGCCGACGACAGCCAGGGCGCCCAGCGCCATAAAGGCTACGTGCAGGCGCTGCAGGAAAGCGGAATCCCGTATGATCCCGAAAACGTCATCTGGTTTCACACCGAGGACCGGAAAACCAAACCGTCCCTGATGCTTTCCATGCTGCTCGACAGCAAAAAGTCCGTCGATGCCGCCGTCTGCTACAACGACCAGATCGCGCTCGCCGTCATCTCCATGCTGGAAGAAAAGGGAATCTCCGTGCCGGAAGACATCGCCGTCACCGGATACGACAACTCGCTGATCGGCCAGAGCAGTCCGATCGGGATCACGACCATTGCCCATCCGCAGGAAAAACTCGGTGAGATGGCAGCAGAGCTCATTCTCGAAAAAATCAGAAAAGTCCCGGAAGAAGAAAGCAGCGTCAAACGCCTGATTTCCCCGGAACTCATCGTAAGAGAATCCACCGCAGGAAAAAATCTGTCAACAGAGACGAAAAAATAGAAAAGAACCCAAGGGAGGAAAAAACAATGGGAATGGATGCAAAAACAGCAATCCTCGAACAGAAAACAGCACTTGGTATTGAGCTCGGCTCAACCAGAATCAAAGCCGTCCTGATCGGCGCAGACAACGCCCCGATCGCATCCGGAGATCACGAGTGGGAAAACCGCTACGACAACGGCGTGTGGACCTACACCCTCGAGGACATCTGGACGGGCCTGCAGGATGCCTATACCAAAATGGCAGCTGATGTTAAAGAAAAATACGACATCACCCTGACCCGCGTCGGAGCCATCGGCTTCAGTGCCATGATGCACGGCTATATGGCATTTGACAAAGCAGGAAACCTCCTCGTGCCGTTCCGCACCTGGAGAAACAATATCACAGAAGAAGCAAGCGAGAAGCTGACCGATCTTTTCGGATTCCACATCCCGCAGAGATGGACTATCGCCCATCTGTATCAGGCAATCTTAAACGGTGAGCCGCATGTGGCAGATATCGACTACGTGACAACCCTTGCCGGATACATTCAGTGGAAAATGACCGGCGAGCGTGTCGTTGGTGTCGGCGAGGCATCTGGAATCTTTCCAATCGATTCTGAAACCAACACTTACTTTGCCGACATGATCGCCAAATTTGACGAGGCAGTCGCAGACAAAGCATATTCATGGAAAGCACTCGATGTTCTGCCGCACGTTCTGACCGCAGGTGACAATGCCGGTGTTCTGACAAAAGAAGGTGCCGCACTTCTCGACATGTCCGGAAATCTGGAAGCAGGCATTCCGCTCTGCCCGCCGGAGGGAGATGCCGGAACAGGTATGGCAGCAACAAACAGCGTCCGCGTCAGAACCGGAAACGTGTCTGCCGGAACTTCCGTTTTTGCTATGATCGTTCTGGAGAAGAACCTTTCCAAAGTATACCCGGAGATCGATATGGTAACAACCCCGTCCGGTCATCCGGTTGCCATGGTGCACTGCCAGAACTGTACTTCTGATCTGAATGCATGGGTCAATCTCTTCCGTGAATTTGCGCAGACCTTCGGCATGGAAATCAGCACGAATGATCTGTTCGGCAAGCTGTACAACAAAGCCCTGGAGGGCGACGCAGACTGCGGCGGACTCCTTGCCTACAACTACTTCTCCGGCGAGCACGTAACCGGCTTCAACGAGGGCCGTCCTGTCTTCGCACGTACTCCGGATGCGAAATTCAATCTGGCAAACTTTATGAGAGTCAACCTGTTTACTTCCCTTGGCGCCTTGAAAGTCGGCCTTGATATCCTGATGAAAGAGGAGCATGTGCAGGTCGACCAGATTCTCGGCCACGGCGGTCTCTTCAAGACAAAAGGTGTCGGCCAGAAGATCCTCGCAGGTGCCATCGACGCACCGGTTTCCGTCATGGAGACAGCAGGAGAGGGCGGAGCCTGGGGCATCGCACTGCTGGCTTCTTATATGATCAACAAAGAAGAGAATGAAACACTCGAGGATTACCTCGATGCAAAAGTCTTCGCAGGAAATGCCGGAACCAAGATGGATCCGGACCCGGCAGACGTCGCTGGATTTGAAGTATTCACCGAGCGCTACAAAAAAGGCCTGCCGATTGAGCGTGCAGCAGTAGAGAGCTTAAAATGAACCATCGTTTGGGAAAGACAGAAAGGACAACACAATGTTAGAAGAACTGAAAAAAAGAGTATACGAAGCCAACATGCTTCTTCCAAAATACGGACTGGTTACCTTTACCTGGGGAAATGTCAGCGAGATTGACCGGGAAAGCGGTCTGTTCGTCATCAAACCAAGCGGCGTGGATTACGACCTGCTGACACCGGACGATATGGTTGTCATGGATCTGAACGGAAACAAAGTAGAAGGACGCTACCGTCCGTCTTCTGACACCCCGACCCATCTGGAGCTGTACAAAGCATTTCCGGAGATCGGCGGCATTGTTCACACCCATTCCTCCTATGCGACAAGCTGGGCACAGGCGGGAAGAAGCATTCCGTGCTACGGAACAACCCATGCAGACTACATCTACGGTGAAGTACCGTGCCTGCGCTGCCTGACAAAAGAAGAGATTGACGAGGCATACGAGGAAAACACCGGCCATCTGATCGTCAATGAGTTCAAACGGATGGGAAAAGATGTAAAAGCCGTTCCGGCCGTTCTTTGCAAGAACCACGGACCGTTCACCTGGGGCAAAGATGCGCATGAGGCTGTTCACAATGCTGTTGTCCTCGAAGAGGTTGCCAAAATGGCATACCGTGCCGAGACCATCAACCCGAGAATCCAGCCGGCACCGCAGGAGCTGCAGGATAAACACTATTACCGTAAGCATGGTGCAAATGCTTATTACGGACAGAACTAAAAAAGAGTAAGAAGATAAGAAAAGTGTCATCCACAAGCTGCAGGGCACACAGCCCGCAGGTGGATGACACTTTTTTGATAAAAACATTTTTATGATAGAAATCTGCTTTTAAAATCAAGTGGTCGTCTGACGCCGGATCAGAAGCGGCGGAACGGTCTTGTGAACCGGCTCGGCAAGCGGCACCGGGTGGCGTTTTTTCCGTTCCTGCATCTGGGAGACCAGAAGGGAAACAGCCTCGTCTGCAATCTGGTCAATCTGCTGGCCGACAGTGCTGATCGGATAGATAGCCTGCTCGGAAATCGGCGCACCGTCGAAGCCGATGAGTTCGTAATCGTTCGGCAGGGTATGGTACTTGCGGATCAGAAGATTTAAAAGAATATTGGCATGATCATCGTTGGAGAGGAAGATGCCCTTTTTCTGACCGGCATATTTTTGTTCGATGTTGTCAAAGATTTCCTGCAGCGGTGCTGCGGCTTCCTGATAGGAGAGTCCAAAATCCCGAATGATAACCTTGTGCGGTACACCGGCCTTTATACAGGCATCCTGGAAACCGGCGAGACGGCGGTAGGCAGGAACATTTTCTTTGGTCGGTGAGTTCAGATGAATCAGGACATCACAGTGGTTATGAATCAGAAGCGAAGTCGCTTCGTACGCGCCGAGGTAGTTGTCTGTATTGACACTGCTGACGAACTGGTCTTCGCGCTCAATTGCAACGACCGGGATCTGCAGATCGGAGAGTTCGCGGGAGGAGAGTGTATGGGAGAGGACGATGAGGCCCTCGATTTTGTACGACATCAGCTCCTGAATGTAGCGGTGCTCCGTCTCGTCGTGGCCGTTTCCGGCGAAGACGAGGAATTTATAGCCATATTTCTCATAAGAAGCAAGAATCTGATTCAGCATCTCGGAATAGTAGTTCATGGAGAGACTCGGGATCAGGACGCCGACAAATTCGGTCTGTCCGTTCGCGAGAATTTTTGCCACTTTGTTTTCTTTATAGTTCAGTTTATCCAGTGCATCGGAAATGATCTGCTGATTTTCCGGTGTCAGGGAATCCGGGTTGTTGAAATACCGGGAAATGGTTGTTTTGGAAAAATGCGTGTACTGTGCAATATCATTAAAGGTTACATTTTTTTTTCGTGCCATAAGTTCAAGTGTCCTTCCCTTCAAAAGTGTTGCGTGAATCATGTAAGCTTTCAGAAAAAAACAAATAATATATGAAGATAGTATAACATTTCTCGCCCGCCGGAACAAGCGGGAATCGGTTAAGTAACCGGTTTTGTAAAAGTTCCACAAAAGCCAAAAACAAAATTATGGAAAATCACGAAAAGTAAAGAAAATATTGACGAAACCCACTGTCAATGCTATGATAAAGACAATGAAAGTAACCGGTTACTTGACCGGTTACACAAAACGAAGGACAGGACCAGCTGTCCAGAGATAACAGGAGGAATTGTGATGAGAAAGAAATTTAGTGCCAGGGCGGCAGCTCTTGGAATGTCTGGCGTGCTTCTTACTTCTGCACTGACCGGATGCACCTTCGGCTTCGCAAGCGATCCGGATGACCCGAACGCAGTAAAAGAAGAAGTGCCGATCGACATGACCACCGATACCTTCCAGTACGATACGTCGCTTTCCGGAACGAGTATCGTCATCATGAACACAAAAGCAGAAATCCAGACAGCACTGGAAGAGATTGCAAAAGTGTTCGAGGAGAAAGCAGGCGTACATATTGAGATCATGCCGGTAACGGACGGCGATTCTCCTTATACCAAAGTAGTCAGCCTCTACAACTCCGGAAACCCGCCGACACTTTCCATTCTGGATACGACCGATGTCATTGCACTGGCAGAAGAAAAAGCAGCCGACTTAAGCAATGAAGCATGGACCGGCGAGGCAGAAGAGTACCTGACCAAAATCAACGGAAAGGTTTACAGCTTCCCGCTTTGTATCGAGGGCCGCGGTATTATCTACAACAAGAGCGTGATTGAAGATACCTTAGGTACCGAGTTCGATCCATCCGATATCAAAACCCAGGACGATTTCGCAGCACTTCTCCAGAGCCTGCGGGACAACGGAATGAAGAATCCGATCTCCATGGCAAAAGAAGACTGGTCCCTTGGAGCACACCAGCTGCAGTACATCTACGAGACATACAACGGAACCTCCGACGGTGCAGCAGAAGTCATCAACGAGCTGAAGGACGGAACCTTATATCTGCCGGACTACACCCGCATGAACGAGTTCCTGAATACCTTTGACCTGTTAAAAGAGTACAACGTAGCAAAGGGCGATCCACTCGGCGCAGATTACGATGAGATGGCAATTGACCTGGCAGACGGAAAAACCGCTTTCTGGTTCAACGGAAACTGGGCATGGCCGAACCTTGAGGAGGCAGGAGCCGAGACGACCGACGAGTACGGTTTCCTTCCATACTTCCTGAACAATGATCCGGACGACTTCGTCAACAGCAAAATCCAGGCATCCCCGTCCAAACAGATCATGCTGGATGATATCGTGGCTACCGACGAGCAGAAAGCAGCAGCAAAAGAGTTCCTGAACTGGCTGGTTTACAGTGAGATCGGACAGCAGATGGTTGTAAAGACCTGCAGCCTGATCCCTCCGTTTAAAAACAACCCGAACGAGCCAAGCGATCCGTTAAGCCGCGACATTTACGAAAAAGTACAGAACGGCGGAGCATTCAACGCATCTGCGATCGTGCCGAACGATCACTGGTCTGTCCTTGGTGCGGCAATGCAGAAATATCTGGCCGGAAGAAGTGACCGCGAGGAACTGATAGATTCCATCCAGCATACTGGGATGAGCAGTAAGCCGGAGGATATGAAGGAGGAACGAAAATGAAATCAAGCAACAAGGGAAAAGATTTCTGTGTATTTGCGCTGCCGGGCCTGTTCTGCTTCCTGGCAGTCGTCATGGTACCGTTTATCTACGGTATTTACCTGACCTTAACCGACTGGAACGGTGTTTCCAGCGTGAAAAACTTTGTAGGACTTTCCAACTTCGCAGCCGTTATGCGCGACGCGCAGTTCTGGAAATCCCTGCTGTTAACCTTTAAATATGTCATTGCGGTTGTTGTTCTCGTCAATGTGATCGCCTTTTTACTGGCTTATATTCTGACCCGCGGCATCAAAGGTCAGAACTTCTTCCGCGCCGGATTTTTCACCCCGAACCTGATCGGCGGTATCGTACTTGGATACATCTGGCAGTTCGTATTCTCCCGTGTTTTCGTCAGCATCGGTGAGACCACAGGATGGAGCCTGTTTGAAATTTCCTGGCTTTCTACCCCGAACAAAGCATTTGCAGCGCTGGTGCTCGTTTCAGTATGGCAGCTGGCAGGCTATATGATCCTGATCTACGTCGCCGGCTTTATGGGACTTTCCGAGGACGTGCTCGAGGCGGCAAGCATCGACGGTGCATCCGGCTGGGTAAAAATGAAAAACATTATCCTTCCGCTGATGATGTCCTCCGTTACTATCTGCCTCTTCCTGACCCTGTCCCGTGCGTTCATGGTATACGATGTCAACCTGTCCTTAACCGGCGGTGCTCCGTACGGAACCACCGAGATGGCAGCCATGCACGTATATGAGAAAGCATTCACATCGAGACAGTTCGGTGTCGGCCAGGCAGAAGCCTTTATCCTGTTTATCATTGTAGCCTGCATCAGCGGTATTCAGGTATACACCACCAAGAAGAGGGAGGTTGAAGCATAATGAATCAGAAGAAAATTGGCGGAACAAAGAAAAAAGTAACTGACGCGCTGGCTATGCTCCTTATGATCATCGTTTTCTGTGCGTTCATGTTCCCGTTTGTCATGGTTATCATCAACTCCTTAAAACAGAAACGTGATATCATCAAGAGCCCGTTCTCCTGGCTGTTTACGATCAAAGGTCTTTCGTTTGACAACTTTGTAAAAGCATTCAATCAGATGAACTTCCTGAATGCCTTCAAGAACTCTCTGGTTGTAACCGTAACAGCAACCGTACTGGTTACGGTACTCGCAGCTATGCTGGCTTACTACATCGTGCGTAATGTCAACGTATTTTCCAATATCATCTTTGCACTGATGGTTGCATCCATGATCATTCCATTCCAGGCAATCATGATCCCGCTTGTCAGTGTATACGGCGGAACCTTAAACATTCTGAACCACAGACTGACCCTGATCTTCATGCACACCGGATTTTCCATGGCGATGTCCGTGTTCATGTTCCACGGATTCATCCGCGGAAGTATCCCGCTGGCGCTGGAGGAGGCCGCTTACATCGACGGCTGTACCCACACCCAGACCTTCTTCCGCATCGTGTTCCCGCTGTTAAAGCCGATCATTTCCACCATGGTAATCATGAATGCGATGGCATTCTGGAATGACTTCCTGCTGCCGTCCCTGGTGCTGACCGACAAAAAGCTGCTGACTCTGCCGCTTTCCACCTACAGCTTCTACGGAACTTACTCCGCAGATTACGGAACCATCATGGCAGGTCTTCTGCTCTGCGTCATCCCGATCCTGATTCTGTACGTGGCACTGCAGAAACAGATCATCAACGGTGTCGTAGCCGGAGCAGTTAAATAAGTAAATCATAGAAATCAAGAACAAGCCGGGCAAAGGAGGGCGGAATTAAAAATGCTTTCTTTTTCCGGCTTTTCTTATCAGAGACAACAAGAAAGAGACAGAAAGGAAATCAAACACATGAAAAACAGATTACACGTAAAAGCGCCGGGCAACTGGGTGAATGACCCGAACGGCATGATTTATTATAAGGGACAGTATCATCTTTTTTATCAGCATTTTCCGTACGCGCCGCGCTGGGGCACCATGCACTGGGGCCATGCGGTGAGTCCGGATCTGATTCACTGGGAGCATGTCGGCGTTGCCCTGTTCCCGAGTCTTTCCGAGGACCAGAACGGCTGCTTTTCCGGAAGCGCAGTAGAAGAGAACGGCGTGATGCATCTCTTTTACACGGGTGTTCACTATAATCAGGTAAATCCGAAGGATATTCATCAGTGCCTTGATCAGGATTTTACCTCGGCGCAGCTTCACCTTACTTCGAAGGACGGTATGCATTTTGATGTCTTCGGGGATAAGGAGGTTGTTATCCCGGCACTCACCGATCCGGAAATCGGCGACAATACGCACACGCGTGACCCGAAAGTCTGGAAGGGAAGCGACGCATGGTATATGGTGCTTGGAAGCACGACGAAGGATCACAAGGGCGAGGCATTATTCTATAAGAGTGAGGATCTTTCCCACTGGCATCTGGCCGGACAGGCGACGACGAAACAGAAGCTCGGCTGGATGTGGGAGTGCCCGGATCTCTTTAACGTAAACGGACGCAGCGTCTTTGTATTCTCCCCGATGGAACTGATCGAGGACCCCGACGGCTATGCGGATCGGGCGATCTGTATGCTGCCTGAGTTTGATGAAAAAACCTGCACAATGAAATTTCCGGAGAACTGGCAGCTTCTGGACTGCGGCGGTGACCTCTATGCACCGCAGACCATGACGGATGCGGACGGAAACCGGATTTCCATCGCATGGCTTCGGATGCCGGAACCGGTAGATGGTATATGGCAAGGCATGTTCTGCCTGCCGCGTGTGGTGGATGTACAGAACGATCATATTTACTTCCGTGTTCTGCCTGCGATCCGCGACGGATTCTGCAAAAAGACGGATTCCCTCGTTTCGGCATGCGGAGAGTGTGCCATGATCCGCGCCGAATTAAAAGAGGGTGAGAGCCTGGAAATCGGCGGCTATAAGATCTGGCGGCAGAGCGGAAAAGTCTGCGCAGACCGCACGGATGTCTATCCATCCGGTGCAAAAGGATGGCTTCATGCCGAGACGCCGCAGTTAAAAGAGGGCGATCTTCTTGAGATTTTCGTGGATCCGAATATGATCGAAATTTATGCAAACAACGGCGAGTACGTATTAAGCCAGGCGGTTTACGGGCTTGGAGAGACATTCTCCTATAAAATGGAGAAAAAACCGGAAATTTATCTGTGGAATGAATGAATCAGCCCAAAAAGTTCTTGACGCATACGGGATTTTGTTCTAATCTAGTACGTAACAGCTTTCTAACGTTAAAGTGACGGGCTGAAAAACGAGATTTCGAAAGATATCCGAAAAGAACGCAAGGAGAGATTATTATGAAGAAAGTAGTAAAATTCGGCGGCAGCTCCCTCGCGAGCGCAGAGCAGTTTAAGAAGGTCGGAGACATCATCCGCGCAGATGAGGGAAGAAGATACGTGGTACCTTCCGCTCCTGGAAAACGAAATTCTGCTGATACGAAAGTAACCGATATGCTGTATGACTGCTATCGCACTGCAGTTGCTGGAAGAGATTTCAAGAAGAAACTGCAGAACATCAAAGCGAGATATCAGGAGATCATCGACGGTCTGAACCTCAGCCTGGATCTTTCCCCGGAATTTGAAAAAATCGCAGAAAACTTTGCCGCAGCAGCCGGAGAGGACTACGCCGCATCCCGCGGAGAGTACCTGAACGGTATCGTGATGGCAAATTATCTGGGATATACGTATATTGATTCTGCAGAAGTGATCTGCTTCGACGAGAACGGAAACTTCCTTGCAGACAAGACTGACGAAGTGCTCTCCGAGCGTTTAAAAGATCTGGATAACGCAGTCGTTCCTGGATTCTACGGCGCAAAACCGGACGGAAGCGTAAAAACCTTCTCCCGCGGCGGATCCGATATCACTGGTTCCATCGTGGCAAAGGCCGTACACGCTGACATCTACGAGAACTGGACCGATGTTTCCGGTTTCCTGGTAACCGATCCGCGTATCGTCAAGGATCCGGAAGTCATTTCCACCATTACCTACCGTGAGCTGCGTGAGCTTTCCTACATGGGAGCTACCGTCCTTCATGAGGACTCCATCTTCCCACTCCGTCAGGAGGGAATCCCGATCCACGTGCTGAACACCAACGCACCGCAGGATCCGGGAACCATGATTGTGGAGAACACCTGCAGCAAACCGAAATTCACCATCACCGGTATCGCCGGAAAGAAAGGCTTTGCATCCATTACGGTTGAGAAGAGCATGATGAATACCGAGATCGGCTTTGGCAGAAAAGTGCTCGGTGTTTTTGAGGACAACAATCTTTCCTTCGAACATATGCCGTCCGGCATCGATACCATGACGGTATTTGTTCATCAGAGTGAGTTTGCAGCAAAAGAACAGCAGGTTATCGCAGGACTGCATCGTGCCGTACAGCCGGATTCTATTGATCTTGAATCCGATCTGGCGCTGATTGCTGTTGTAGGACGCGGCATGAGAAGAACGAGAGGCACAGCCGGAAGGATTTTCTCCGCACTGGCGCATGCACACGTTAATGTCAAGATGATCGATCAGGGTTCCAGCGAGCTCAACATCATCATTGGCGTTGAAAACCGCGACTTTGAAACAGCAATCAAAGCAATTTATGATATCTTTGTCGTAGCGCAGATCTAAAATGAATCTATAAAAAATCTCTGTCAGGAGTCTGAACTTCCGACAGAGATTTTTTTATGGTTTTTATGCCGCCGTATCGCGGGATTCTTTTCGAATGGTGAATGTAAAAATACAGATTACCACACAACAGATGATCCAGGTCGTCGGTTCGCAGAAGCCGCCGCAAGCGTTCACCTCTCTCCACGGGAATGTCAGCGGATTTTCAAAGCGTATCTGCACCGGACGCCGATGGAATATCTGCAGTGGAGACGGATTCTCGCAGCGGCAGACGATCTGCGGAACACAAACGAATTTTGCCCTTGTCGTTTTTGGGAACAGATGGTATAATCATTTCATAAATGCAAGACATTTGTGAAAAAATATCATAAAGGAACGAGGATGCAAGATGAAACGACGAGTATTACTGAAATTGAGCGGAGAAGCTCTTGCAGGAGAGAAACACACCGGTTTTGACGAGCCGACCGTCACAAAAGTGGCAAAACAGGTAAAAACTCTGGTAGACCAGGGGATTGAAGTCGGCATCGTAATCGGAGGAGGAAACTTCTGGAGAGGACGCAGTTCCGAAAATATCGACCGTACCAAAGCAGACCAGATCGGTATGCTGGCAACCGTTATGAACTGTATCTATGTATCAGAAATCTTCCGTTCCCAGGGAATGATGACCGCAGTTCTGACTCCATTTCCATGCGGAGAGTTCACAAAAGGATTTTCCAAAGACCGTGCAAACAAATATTTCCAGCACAACATGGTTGTATTCTTTGCCGGCGGTACAGGCCATCCATATTTCTCAACCGATACGGCAACCGTACTTCGCGCGATCGAGATCGAGGCAGACGAGATTCTGCTTGCAAAAGCAGTAGACGGTGTCTACGACAGCGATCCGAAAACAAACCCGGATGCAAAGAAATTTGACGAGATTTCCATTCAGGAAGTCATTGAAAAGGATCTGAAAGTGGTAGATATGACCGCATCCATCCTTTGCAAGGAAAACAAAATGCCGATGCTGGTATTTGGTTTAAATGAAGAGAACAGCATTGTAAATGCTGCAAACGGAAAAATTAACGGCACAAGAGTAACGGTATAATTAATAAAAATTCAGCAGTAAAACACTTGCTGTTTTACTGCGTAAGAAAATGATTCAGGTGTGAGCAGCTCTCCTTTTGCGAAGCAAAACTTTAAATGAGAGCTGCGAATGTCACAGTTCGCAGAACTGTGACCGTATAAGAGATAGCAGGAGGACAAATTTAATATGGCAAATCAGATCGACGAGAGAGTAAAACCGTTTGAGGTAAAAATGGGCAAATCCATTGCAAGCCTCGATTCCGAATTCGGAACCATCCGCGCAGGCCGTGCAAACCCGCACGTACTGGACCGCATTACTGTAGATTACTATGGAACACCGACTCCGCTGCAGCAGGTGGCAAACATCTCTGTTCCGGAAGCACGTATGATCCAGATCCAGCCGTGGGAAGCATCCCTGGTAAAAGAGATCGAGAAAGCGATCATGATGTCTGACCTTGGTATCAACCCGTCCGATGACGGAAGAGTCATCCGTCTGGTATTCCCGGAGCTTACCGAGGACCGTCGTAAAGAGCTGGTAAAAGAGGTAAAGAAAAAAGCAGAGGGCGCAAAGGTAGCCATCCGCAACATCCGCCGCGATGCCAATGATGCGTTCAAGAAACTTGCCAAAGAGGACGTTTCCGAGGACGAAATCAAAGAGCTCGAGGAGCAGACCCAGAAATTAACAGACAAATATATCAAAGAAGTAGATCAGATGGTGGACGTAAAATCCAAAGAAATTATGACCGTGTAATACAAAGAAAACGAGGGGCTGCCTGTCATTTGCAGGCAGCCTGTTATCGTTTACGGAGGAAAAAAGTATGGATAATGAATTAAAAGTGCCGAATCACATCGCCATCATCCTGGACGGAAACGGCAGATGGGCGAAAAAACGCAATATGCCGCGCGGCTACGGCCATATCGTCGGATGCGACAATCTGGAAAAAATGTGTGACGTGATCAAAGACATGGGTGTCAAATATCTGACCGTCTATGCGTTCTCAACCGAGAACTGGAAACGCTCCCGCGCCGAGGTGGAGGGCCTCTTAAAGCTGTTCCGCCAGTATCTGAAACGATGCATCAAAAAAGCACATAAAAATCAGATGCGCGTCAAAATCATCGGAGATCCGAGCGCATTCCCGCAGGATATTCAGGACAGCATTCATGAACTGGAGGAGTGCTCCAAAGATTACGATCACATGTACTTCCAGATCGCAATGAACTACGGTTCCCGTGATGAGATCCTGCGCGGCATGACCCGTATGATCGAGGATGTGAAAAACGGAACTCTCGCAGAGAATGCGTTTGATGAGAACGGAAAACTGACGGAGCAGTGTTTTGAGAGCTACCTCGACACCGCCGGAATCCCGGATCCAGATCTTCTGATCCGTACAAGCGGCGAGCAGCGCCTTTCCAACTACCTGATGTGGCAGCTGGCCTACACGGAATTTTACTTTACCGAGGTTCCGTGGCCGGATTTCCACGAAGAGGAATTGAGAAAAGCTATCGAACAATATAATAACAGAGACCGGCGTTACGGCGGCGTGAAGGAGGAATAAAAAAGATGTTTAAGACAAGACTGTTAAGCGGCATCGTGCTCGTCCTTGTGGCGCTGCTTACGATCTGCAGCGGCGGAACCGTGCTCTATATGACGGTTCTGTGCCTGTCGCTGATCGGCGCAGGAGAGCTGTTCCGCGTGATGAAGGTAAGAGAAGATAAATGGAATCTGTTGGAAATTACGGGCTATGCGGGCGTTGTGATTTTCTATCTGTCCCTGCTGCTTCATGACCCGATGTACCAGATGCTCGCGCTGATCCTGGATCTCGTGCTTCTGATGGCAGTATACGTATTTACTTATCCGAAATACAACGCCAATCAGGTGATGCCGGCGTTCTTTGCGATTGTCTATGTCGGCGTAATGCTTTCCTATGTATATCAGACCCGTATGCTGGACGGCGGAAAATTCCATGTATGGCTGATTTTCCTGTGCTCCTGGGGCTGCGATACGTGTGCATACTGTGTCGGCGTACTCTTTGGAAAACATAAAATGGCACCGGTTTTAAGCCCGAAAAAATCCGTAGAAGGGGCTGTCGGCGGTGTCGTCGGAGCGATTCTGCTCGGCATCATCTATGCGGCTGCGACAAAGGGCGGCATGGTGGAATACGCCATCATCTGCGGTGTCGGCGCGCTGATCTCTATGGTCGGAGACCTTGCGGCATCCGCAATCAAACGAAATCAGGGCATCAAGGATTACGGAAAGCTGATTCCGGGCCACGGCGGTATTCTCGACCGCTTCGACAGCGTGATCTTTACCGCACCGATCATCTATTTCCTGTCGGTGCTTCTGATTCATTAAAAAAGCTTCCCCTACAGCATAAACGGGAAGCAGATGGGAGAAACTGGGATATGAAGAAAATAGCAATTCTTGGTTCAACCGGTTCGATCGGAACCCAGACCCTCGATGTCGTGCGTGCCAACGGCGATCTTGAGGTGGTCGGCATCAGCGCCGGAAGTAATATTACACTGCTCGAGCAGCAGATCCGGGAATTTCATCCGAAGTTTGCGGCAGTCGGCGATGAGGCGAAAGCGGCAGAACTCCGTGACAGAGTGAAGGATCTTCCTGTAAAAATCGGCAGCGGCATGGACGGCATGATCGAGCTTGCCACGATGCCGGAGAGCGAAATCCTTGTGACAGCGATCGTCGGCATGATCGGCATCCGCCCGACGGTTGCGGCGATGAAGGCAGGAAAAGACATTGCATTGGCAAACAAAGAGACACTGGTAACGGCGGGACACATTATTATGCCGCTGGCAGAGGAATGCGGTGTACAGATCCTTCCGGTGGACAGCGAGCACTCGGCGATTTTCCAGTGCCTGCACGGGGAAAACAGAAAAGAAATTGAAAAACTTCTGATTACTGCATCCGGCGGTCCGTTCCGCGGAAAAACAAGAGCGGAGCTCGAAAACGTAACGGTAGAGCAGGCGCTCCGTCATCCGAACTGGTCGATGGGGCACAAGATCACGATTGATTCCGCGACACTCGTTAACAAAGGACTGGAAGTCATGGAAGCAAAATGGCTGTTCGGTGTTGATCTCGACCACATTCAGGTTGTGGTACAGCCAAAGAGCATTATCCATTCCATGGTAGAATTTAAAGACGGCGCTGTCATGGCACAGCTTGGCACACCGGATATGAAACTGCCGATCCAGTACGCACTGTATTACCCGGAGCGCCGCTTCCTTGCAGGCGACCGCCTCGACTTTGCGGCGCTGACACAGATCACGTTTGAAAAACCGGATATGGATACCTTCCTCGGCCTTCCGATGGCAATGCAGGCGTCCCGGAGGGGCGGCTCCATGCCGACGGTCTTCAATGCGGCAAATGAACGCGCCGTTGCACTGTTCCTCGCGAAGAAGATCCGTTTCCTCGAGATTTACGACGTGATCGCCGGTGCAATGGAAGCACACAAAACGATTGCCGATCCGACGCTGGAGCAGATTCTCGCGGCGGAGCAGGAGACGTATGAATGGATTGCGAACAGATATAAGATGGGAGAATAAGACAGCATGATTGTAAAAATCCTGATAGCCGTACTCATTTTCGGAATCACCGTCATTATCCATGAGCTGGGGCATTTTCTTTTGGCGAAAGCGAATGGTATTACCGTGACGGAATTTTCGATCGGCTTTGGCCCGACGGTGGTAAAGACAGAAAAAGGAGGAACGGTCTATTCCTTAAAACTTCTGCCTTTCGGCGGTGCGTGCCAGATGCTCGGCGAGGACGGTGAAGAGGAGGGGGAAGGAACCTTTAACAGCAAATCCGTGTGGGCAAGAATTTCCGTCGTTGCGGCGGGACCGGTGTTCAACATGATTCTGGCATTTTTCTGCGCAATCTTTGTGATCAGTTACGCGGGAAGTTCCCCGGCGCGCGTCACAGAAGTGGCAGACGGTTCGCCGGAGGCAGAGGCAGGCCTGGAAGCGGGAGATATCATCACTTCCTATGAAGGAAGACATATTTCCATCGGAAAAGAGCTGAACTCTGTGATGACGGTACGGGGTGTGCCGACGGATGAGATTACGCTGGAGGTTAAAAAGGCCGACGGGGAAAAGAAAACGATCACATATGAACCGACGGTGACAACGCGGTATATGATGGGCTTTAACTACGATGACTGTGACCGCGGCATGGAATTCACGTATGTGCAGCAGAATATGCCGCTTGCCGCTGCGGGTGTTGTCGCGGGCGACCTGCTCGTATCGATCAACGGAGCGCCGATCACCTGTGTGGCAGATTTTACTGCTTACCAGACAGAGCATCCTTTCGATGGAAGCGCTGTGACGCTGGAGTATGAGCACAGCGGAAAGACGAAAGAGATTACGGTGACACCGGTTGAAAATACGTATGCGAATGTACAGTTTTCGTATCAGCTCCGGGAGAAACAGTCCCCGATCGGCGTGCTGAAATACAGCGTGCTGGAGATCAAATACTGGGTGCGCACCGTCATTGACAGCGTCAGTATGCTGATCACCGGACAGTATTCTGTGAACGATCTTTCCGGCCCGGTCGGCGTGGTGGATGCGATCGGAACCGCCTATGATGATGTAAAATCGCAGGGCGTTTTGGTTACGGTGATGACGATGCTGAACATGGTGATTCTGCTGTCATCGAACCTTGGCGTCATGAACCTGCTGCCGCTCCCGGCACTCGACGGCGGACGGCTTGTTTTTCTGATCATAGAAGCCATCCGCAGAAAACCAATCCGGCGAGACCTGGAGGGTATGGTTCACTTCGCGGGCCTGGTGCTTCTGATGGCGTTGATGGTCTACGTCATGATCCACGACGTCCAGCGGATCCTGTAAATCGAAAAATGAAAAGCAACAAAGCCTCATATTCTGCATACCATAAAAGGAGTGCAGGATATGGGGCTTTTTTATGAAAAATTTGCGTATGCAGCAGGAAATGACTGACCGCGGGCGGCTGGAAATCCGGGTAAATACAAGAATCCAGGCGCGGCCTGTTTCCGGGGCGCGGGTGACGGTTTCGTATACGGGAGATCCGCAGAATGTGATCGAGGAGCTGATTACCGACGGGGACGGCAGAACGGAGACGCTGGATCTGGCGACGCCGCCGCTCGAGTACAGTCTGGAACCGAATGTGAATCAGCCGTATTCCGAATATACGGTGAAAGTGGAGGCGGAAGGGTATGAACCGGTTGAAGTGACGGGCTCCGAGCTTCTTTCAGGAGAACAGTCCGTCCAGCAGGTGGACCTCAAACTGGCAGAGGGCGCAGCGTTTGCGGATGTGACGATCCCGGACCATACGTTGTTCGGCGAATATCCGGCGAAAATTCCGGAAAGTGAGATCAAGCCGACGAGGGAGAGCGGTGAGATTGTGCTGTCCCGTGTCGTGATCCCGGAGTATATCATCGTCCACGACGGAGCGCCGACCGACAGCACGGCACGCGACTATTATGTGCGGTACCGCGACTACATCAAAAACGTGGCGTGCTCGGAAATCTATGCAACATGGCCGGATGCGGCGATCCGGGCGAATATCCTCGCAATCATGTCATTTACGCTGAACCGTGTCTATACAGAATGGTACCGCAACAAGGGATACGATTTTACGATCACTTCGTCGACGGCCTACGATCACAAATGGATTTACGGCAGGAATATTTTCGACAGCATTTCCCTTGTGGTCGATGAGATTTTTGCTGATTACCTGTCGCGCCCGAATGTGAAACAGCCGATTCTGACGCAGTACTGTGACGGAAACCGTGTGAGCTGCCCGAACTGGATGAGCCAGTGGGGGTCCAAAAACCTGGCGGACCAAGGGTATTCAACGATTCAGATTCTCCGCAATTATTATGGAGACAATATGTATATCAACACGGCGGAGGAGATTTCCGGCATCCCGTCCTCCTGGCCGGGGTATGACCTCACCATCGGCTCGTCCGGGAACAAGGTACTGCAGATGCAGGAGCAGCTGAACGTGATTGCGGAGGTGTATTCATCGATTCCGACGGTCTATGAAAATGGCTATTTCGATGAAGAGACGCAGGACGCCGTCGAAGCGTTCCAGCGGCTGTTCGGCCTGCCGGTTTCCGGCATTGTGGATTATCCGACGTGGTACAAAATCCAGTCGATTTATGTGGCTGTGACGAGGATTGCGGAGCTGCAGTAGGTATACAAAAGTCTTTATAAGGGGCGTGTTTTCTGCGAAAAAACGCGGAAAATGCGCCTTTTCTGCGGCTTTTGAAACGGATCAGAAAAATTTTAAAACTGTCAAGAAAAAATACTTGACACCCAGCATCATTTCGTGTATGATAACCAAGGTGATCGCAATGGAAAAAATATTGGAACAGACATTACTGTATGATTTTTACGGCGAACTTCTGACTGAACATCAGCGTCAGGTATATGAGGACGTGGTGCTCAACGATTTTTCCCTGAGCGAGGTTGCGGCAGCGCGGGGCATTTCCCGCCAGGGAGTTCACGATCTGGTCAGACGCTGCAACAAGACACTGGAAGAGTATGAAGAAAAGCTTCATCTGGTACAACGCTTTGTGCAGATCCGGGAGAATGTAAACGAGATCCGAAAGCTGACAGACCCTTCTGGTGATACCCCGAAAGAAGATGTGATGCAGCGGATTGCAGCAATTGCATCGGATATATTAGAGGAGCTTTGAGCATGGCATTTGAAAGTTTAACCGAGAAACTCCAGAATGTTTTCAAAAATCTCAGAAGCAAGGGCCGCCTGACCGAGGCGGATGTAAAGACTGCGCTGAAGGAAGTAAAAATGGCACTTCTCGAGGCGGATGTCAGCTTCAAAGTAGTAAAACAGTTTATCAAATCCGTACAGGAGCAGGCAGTCGGACAGGACGTCATGAACGGACTGAATCCGGGTCAGATGGTCATTAAAATCGTAAATGACGAGCTGGTCAAGCTGATGGGTTCCGAGACAACGGAAATCGCACTGCGCCCGGCGAGTGAAGTTACCATTATTATGATGGCAGGTCTTCAGGGAGCCGGTAAAACAACCACAACCGCAAAGATTGCAGGAAAGTTAAAAGCCAAGGGAAGAAAACCTCTCCTTGCAGCCTGCGACGTATACCGCCCGGCAGCGATCAAACAGCTGCAGGTCAACGGAGAAAAGCAGGGCGTGGAAGTGTTCGCCATGGGAGATAAAAACCGTCCGGTGGATATCGCAAAGGCAGCGCTGGTGCATGCAAAGACAAACGGCTTTAACGTATTGATTCTGGATACCGCAGGCCGTCTGCACATCGATGAAGAGATGATGCAGGAGTTACAGGATATCAAAGCGGCTGTTCCTGTGGATCAGACCCTTTTGGTAGTAGACGCTATGACCGGACAGGACGCAGTCAATGTGGCCGAGATGTTCAGCAATAAAGTCGGCATCGACGGTGTAGTACTTACAAAATTAGATGGTGACACCAGAGGCGGTGCGGCACTTTCAATCCGTGCAGTTTCCGGCAAACCAATTCTCTATGTCGGCATGGGCGAAAAGCTTTCGGATCTGGAGCAGTTTTATCCGGACCGTATGGCGTCCCGTATCCTCGGCATGGGCGATGTGATGAGCCTGATTGAAAAAGCGCAGGCAAACATCGACGAAGAAAAAGCAAAAGCCATGGAACAGAAGATGAAGAAGGCGCAGTTCGACTTCAACGATTATCTGGATTCCATGGAGCAGATGCGCAATATGGGCGGCATCTCCAGCATCCTGAATATGCTTCCGGGCGTCGGCGCGAAAATGAAGGGCCAGGATCTTGAGAGCATGGTGGATGAAAAAGACATGGCAAGAAAGGAAGCTATTGTACTTTCTATGACGCCAAAGGAAAGAGAAAACCCGGATCTCATCAATCCGTCGAGAAAGCAGAGAATTGCAAAAGGCGCCGGTGTTGACATCGCGGAGGTAAACCGTTTCATCAAACAGTTTGAACAGTCAAGAAAAATGATGAAACAGATGACCGGAATGGTCGGTAAGGGTGGTAAAAGAGGAGGATTCAAACTTCCCTTTTAGCATAAAAGAAAAAATATAAATAAATACATGAATTTACAATGGAGGTAAAGAAAAATGGCAGTAAAAATGAGATTAAGAAGAATGGGACAGAAGAAAGCTCCTTTTTATAGAATCGTTGTAGCAGATTCCAGATCCCCAAGAGACGGACGTTTCATCGAGGAGATCGGAACTTACGATCCGAACCGCGAGCCGAGCGCAATCAGCTTCAACGAGGAGGCTGCTAAAAAATGGCTGGCTAACGGCGCACAGCCGACCGAAATCGTTGCCAAACTCTTAAAACAGGCTGGTATCGAGAAATAATTCATACGGGGGTATCTTGTAATGAAAGAACTTATCGAAGTAATTGCAAAATCTCTGGTTGATCATCCATCTGAGGTAGTTGTGACAGAAACCGTCAGCGGTGATGACCTTCTGCTGGAACTCAAAGTAGATCCGTCAGATATGGGAAAAGTCATCGGACGTCAGGGACGCATTGCAAAAGCAATCCGTACGGTTGTAAAAGCAGCTTCCTCAAAGAGCGACAGAAAAGTTGTCGTAGAAATTTTACAGTAAGTAAAAGATAGGAAAAGGAACCGACAGTTGTTGCCGGTTCCTTTCTTTACGCGGGCAACGAGACAAAGTCCGTGCTTGCACGGGACCTTGGCGACTGCCGCGATAACTTGAGAAACTCGCAAAGCGTGTTTCTCAAGTCGCAATACACAGTAGAACTGGTTGGAAAGGGTTTTTGAATGGAAGAATATTTGCAGATTGGCGTAATTACCACAACCCACGGCGTACGCGGTGAGGTAAAGGTATACCCGACGACAGATCCGGAGCGTTTTCTTTCTCTGGACCGCGTTTTTCTCGATACAGGAAAAGAAAAAAAAGAACTCCATGTAACTGGCGTGCGTTTTTTCAAACAGCTTGCCATTGTAAAATTCAAAGGAATTGACAACATCAACGATATCGAACGGTATAAAGGCTGCAGCCTCTATGTGACGAGAGAGGATGCCATTCCGCTGGAAGAGGACGAATACTATATCGCAGACCTGCAGGGAATGCAGATGTACACCGAGGACGGCGAACTGTTCGGCACGCTCCGCGATGTGATGGAGACCGGTGCGAACGACGTCTATATTGTAGATTCGAAAGAGCACGGAGAGGTTCTGATTCCGGCGATCCATGACTGCATTCTGGATGTGGACCTGGATGAGCAGAAGATGACGATTCACCTTCTTCCGGGCCTGATTGACTGATAAAGAGAGTAAAGAACGATGAAATATCATATTCTGACGCTGTTTCCCGAGATGATCGAGCAGGGGCTGCACACCAGCATCCTCGGAAGAGCCATCAACAACGGCTATATTTCCCTCGAGACGACGAATATCCGGGATTTTTCAGCAAATAAATTCAACCGCGTGGACGATTACCCGTACGGCGGCGGTGCGGGCATGGTCATGGAGGCGGAGCCGGTGTTCCGCGCCTACCAGTCGGTAGCCGAAAAGATCGGGAAAAAGCCGCGCACGGTCTATCTGACACCGCAGGGAAAAGTACTGAACCAGACGATGGTGGAAGAGCTGGCGCTTGAGGACGATCTTGTGCTGCTCTGCGGCCACTATGAGGGCATCGATGACCGCGTACTGCAGGAAGTGGTAACGGACTATATCTCGATCGGGGATTATGTTTTAACAGGCGGAGAACTCGGTGCAATGGTGCTGGTGGATGCGGTATCGCGGTTTGTGCCGGGTGTCTTAAGCAACGAGGAATCTTCGCAGTTTGAGTCACTGCAGGACAACCTGCTTGAGTATCCGCATTACACAAGACCGGAGACATGGCACGAGAAAAAAGTTCCGGAGGTGCTTCTTTCCGGTGACCACAAAAAGATCGAAGCATGGCGCCATGAGGCCTCTCTGGTGCGGACAGCCGAGCGGCGGCCGGACCTTCTGGAAAATGCATTCCAGATTTCCTGCGCATGCAATGAAAAAGAGGAATCGTCTGCCTGGGCGCACGATCTTTTGGCAGGCATGACACGCTATGGTGTAAGCCTTGATCTCGGACGAAAGAAGATCCGGAAACAGAAAAATCTGTTTGATGACCATGATCTGCTGATTCTGCAGCTTCCGGGAACGCTTGAGGAGGGCATGAAAGCAAAGAGCGAGTATATCCGCAGCTTTGCCGGAAAAGAAACACCGCTGGTGTTTTTGTGCCCGGACGGATTCTCAGAAGAGGAAGAAAAACTCGAAGAGCAGCTGGAAAAAAACGGTTTCCGTCTGGTCGCACGGCTTACCGGCATACCGTCCGCGGACGGCCTGCAGCGGTTTTCTTTCGCGCTTCGCAGTCTGCTGTACAGCGGCGAATGGAAAGTGAAAAAAATACTTGCATCTGCGGATGCATTATAGTATAATATATCTTGTTGTGAGTAAAGAGATGGTCCGCTGTTGCAAAAAGGCATTAAGAACATCCAGGGTAAAAAAAGGAGATAAAGAAATGAACGACATTATTAAGAAAATCGAAGATGCACAGTTAAAAGCAGAAGCACCGGAGTTCCGCGTTGGTGATACCGTTAAAGTTTACGGTAAAATCAAAGAGGGTAACCGCGAGCGTATCCAGGTATTCGAAGGCGTTGTCCTGAAAAGACAGGGCGGCGGAAGCAAAGAGACCTTCACTGTTCGTAAGAGTTCTAACGGCGTAGGCGTTGAGAAAACATGGCCGGTACACTCTCCGAACGTTGAGAAAGTAGAAGTTATCAGACGTGGTAAAGTAAGACGTGCGAAACTGAACTACTTAAGAGATCGTGTTGGTAAAGCAGCGAAAGTGAAAGAGCTGGTAAAATAATAAGTCGTTAAAAGGATGGCCGGAGGAACATGAGCAATTGTGTTTCTCCGGTTTTGTCTTACGGAGAATTACACTATGGGTATGAATACCAGATATGTAAAAGAATATTTCTACAAGAAAAAGATCCGTTCCATGTTTGTATGGAATCTGGAAATCATCGCAGCGATTCTTCTTGCGGCGGCATTTTCCTGGTTTTTCTGCAGAAGTGTCGTGGTGCAGGAGGGCTCGATGGAGCCGACTCTCGTGCCGGGGGAGCGTGTGCTGATGGACTCCGCCTGGTACCGCTTAAGTTCTCCGAAACGCGGGGATATCATCGCGTTCCGGACGAGTGAGGACAAGAAGGCGAGCATCCACATCAAGCGTGTGATTGCGCTGCCGGGCGAGACGGTACAGATCAAAGACGGACAGATCCTCATCAACGGGGAAGTCTATAATGAAAAAGATGAATTTCCGGCCATCACAAACGCGGGACTTGCCTCCGAGCCGATCACGGTCGGGAAGGGACAGTACTTTGTACTCGGCGACAACCGGAACAACAGCGAGGACAGCCGCCACAACGGCATGGGACTCGTGGATTCGGACCGCATTGTCGGAAAGCTCTGGTTTACGATTTCGCCGTGGAAGAAAATCGGTTTCGTGTAAACGCAGCATAGAAGGAGAAGAAACATGAATTATCAGTGGTACCCGGGTCATATGACGAAGGCCCGCAGACAGATGCAGGAAGACTTAAAGCTCATCGACCTGATGATTGAGCTGGTCGATGCGAGAGTTCCTGCAGCGAGCCGCAACCCGGATATAGATGAACTTGGAAAGAACAAAGCACGGCTGATCCTGCTGAACAAATCGGACCTTGCCGATGAGCGCGGAAACGATGCCTGGATGGAATATTTCAAGGGAAAGGGATATTCTGTTGTGAAGGTCAATTCCCGTTCCGGAGCCGGCATGAAAGCGATCAACAGCGCCGTACAGGAGGCCTGCAAAGAGAAAATCGAGCGCGACCGCAAACGCGGCATCCTGAACCGTCCGGTCCGCGCGATGGTTGTCGGTATTCCGAACGTCGGAAAATCGACATTTATCAATGCGTATGCGGGCAGAGCCTGTGCGAAGACCGGAAACAAACCGGGCGTCACGAAGGGAAAACAATGGATCCGTCTGAGCAAACAGCTGGAGCTTCTGGACACACCTGGTATCCTGTGGCCGAAGTTTGAGGACCAGCAGGTGGGACTGCATCTTGCGATGATCGGTTCCATCAACGATGAGATCCTGAACGTGGAGGAGCTGGCGCTGTCCGTCATCGATTATCTGACGGCAGAGTATCCGGGAACGCTGGAGAAACGCTTTGGCTTTGAAGGTGTGACGGATCGTGTGGAAATCCTGGGTGAGATTGCGCGTGTGCGCGGCTGCCTGAAAAAGGGAAATGAGCTCGATTACGAAAAAGCAGCACGGCTTCTGATGGATGATTTCCGGAGCGGAAAGCTCGGCAGAATCACGCTGGAAAAACCGGAATAAATGGATTTATCAAAATAAAAAATGCGGAGAATAACGATGACAGAGAAAAAACAATCGATATCCGCCATACGGGAAATTTTTGCGGCAGCTCGGAGACGGAGCTGCCCGCCCTTTATCTGGAATATGAAGAGGATTCCCGTGCTGGCGTACAAAATCTGATTCAAAAATACCAGAAACAGGAAGAGGCCTTAAAAAAAGAGCGCGAGCGCACGGAACAGATGAAGATCTACGAGCACAAATATGAGGATCTTGGCTGGATCTGCGGCATCGACGAGGTCGGAAGAGGCCCTCTGGCGGGCCCTGTGGTCGCAGGTGCGGTCATTCTGCCGCGTGACAGTAAAATCCTGTATCTGAACGATTCCAAGCAGCTGACGGCCAAAAAACGCGACGAGCTGTACGATGTGATCATGCGCGAGGCAGTGGCCGTCGGCATCGGCTATGCCTCCCCGGCGCGGATCGACGAGATCAATATTTTACAGGCAACGTACGAGGCGATGCGGGAGGCGATCAGCAAGCTTTCCGTGAAGCCGGATGTACTCTTAAACGATGCGGTGAAAATCCCGCAGGTGGACATCCGCCAGGTGCCGATCATCAAGGGAGATGCCAAGAGTGTTTCGATTGCGGCGGCAAGTATTGTTGCGAAGGTGACAAGGGACCGCCTGATGGAAGAGTACGACAAGGTGCTTCCGGGCTACGGTTTTGCATCGAACAAGGGCTACGGTTCGGCAGAGCATATCGCTGCTTTAAAAGAAATCGGCCCGTCACCGATCCACCGGCAGTCGTTTATCGGCCATTTCGTGTAAAGGCACCGCATCAAAAAAGGAGAGGGTATCGCATTTGAACCAGCGGGAAGTAGGAACGAGACAGGAGAGCCGTGCGGCAGAATATCTGGAAAGCCTGGGATATCACATCCTGGTGCGGAATTTCCGGTGCCGCTTCGGTGAGATCGACCTGATCGCAAAACAGGACGACACATACATTTTTATCGAAGTAAAATACCGCACCGGCCGGACAGCCGGAGACCCGACAAGCGCCGTGGATGGAAAGAAACAGAAGAAAATTTCAAAAACAGCAGATTACTACCGCATGCTCCACCAGATCCCGATGGATGTGCCCTGCCGCTTCGACGTCGTGGCAGAGACACCGGAGGAGATCCGCGTCTATGCGAACGCGTTTTATTATCAGGGGAGCGGCTGGTAGGAAGGGAGTTTTTATGATACCAATTCAATGGAAACAAAACGATAAAAAAACGATGCATGTCAACGAGGCGGAAAACGGCGTGGTCTATCTGACCTGGCCGGCGATTGAGAAAATTGAGGGCATCCGCCATGCATTTTCCACACGGATCGGCGGGGTGAGTAAGGAACATCTTTCCAGCATGAATCTCAGCTTTTCGCGCGGCGACGATCCGGCGAATGTGCGGGAGAATTACAGAAGATTCTGTGAGGCGGCGGGGTTTGAAGTGGAAAACATTGTTACCTCCGATCAGGCACACACGACGAAGGTCCGTTATGTGACGAAAGCAGACTGCGGCAGCGGCGTGACAAGAGACCGCGATTTTCATGATATTGACGGTATGATCACTGACGAGCCGGGCGTCGTACTTGCGACATTCTATGCGGACTGCGTGCCGCTCTACTTTGTCGACCCGGTGCACCGTGTAATTGGACTTTCACATTCCGGCTGGCGTGGAACGGTCCACAAGATGGGACAGGCAACGCTCGATGCGATGCACGAACGGTTTGGAACAGAAGCAAAAGATGTGATCGCAGCCGTCGGCCCGTCGATCTGCCAGGACTGCTACGAGGTGAGCGGTGACGTGATCGAAGAGTTCCGGGCAGCATTCCCGGAAACACTGCATGAGAAACTGTTCTACGGAAAACCAGATGGAAAATACCAGTTAAATCTCTGGGAGGCGAATCATCAGATCCTTCTTGCGGCAGGAGTGCCGGAGAAGCAGATTCATCTGCCGAACCTCTGCACCTGCTGCAACCCGGATTTCCTGTATTCCCACCGTGCATCGAAGGGAAAAAGAGGAAACCTCGCGGCATTCCTTTCCCTGGTCTGAAAACAGGATCGAAAACAGAATAGAAAGCATCAAAAAACGGACCTGGAAAAAACAGATCCGTTTTTTTGCTGTATGCATCCGGCGGACACAAAATCGATTATCTGTGTTTTGCCAGCAGCTTATTGATTTTCTCTGTCGTAGACTGTACTTTTGCAACGGATACGTCGTGGTTAAGCGTATCGATAATGCTTGCCATATATTTGCTCATCTCAGCCGGCTCATACCAAGGACGGGAAACGAGTTCCGGTGTACGGTAGGTCAGGTCGGTGGTGATGACTTTGCTGATATAGCCTTTCTCATAGTAAGCATCGAATTTCTCCAGACCATCGGTGAAGAGGCCGAAGGTGGTGCAGACAAAGACGTGGTCAGCGCCGCGCTCTTTGACCTGTTTTGCAACGTCAAGCATACTCTCACCGGAGGAGATCATATCGTCGATGATGACAACATCTTTTCCTGCTACGGAATCGCCGAGGAACTCATGTGCCACGATCGGGTTTTTTCCGTTTACGATGGTGGAGTAATCTCTTCTCTTATAGAACATACCCATATCGACGCCGAGCACGTTGGAGAAGTATACGGCACGCGCCATCGCTCCCTCGTCCGGGCTGATGATCATCAGATGATCGTTGTCGATCGTCAGATCCGGAACGGAACGAAGAAGGGCTTTTAAAAACTGGTAGGTTGGCATGAAGTTGTCAAAGCCGCCGAGCGGAATTGCGTTCATGACACGAGGATCGTGTGCGTCGAAGGTGATAAAGTTGGAAACACCCATGTTCATCAGCTCCTGCAGAGCAAGTGCGCAGTCGAGAGACTCACGTTTGGTGCGCTTATGCTGTCTTCCTTCATAAATGAAAGGCATGATTACGTTGATCCGGTGTGCTTTTCCCGTTGCAGCAGCGATGATACGTTTCAGATCCTGATAATGGTCATCCGGTGACATGTGGTTCTCGTAGCCGCAGACCTTGTAGGTGATGCTGTAGTTGCAGACATCAACCAGGATGTAAAGATCGGCACCGCGGACGGATTCGTTGATCTTTCCTTTTGCTTCGCCGGAACCGAAACGCGGGCACTCGCAGTCAATCAGAAAAGAATCCTCGGAATATCCGGAAAAGGAAACCCCGTTGCGGCGCTCGGCGAGCTCTTTACGGAACTGAACCAGATACGAATCGACTTTTTTTGCCATTTCCATACTGCCCGGCAGAGCTGCGAGCTTTAACGGGGCGACCGGAATGGAATTTTCAAGTAAATCTAAATTAGCCATACAAACCTCCAGTAATCGACATATTTTACAAAGCTTTTTCTTCCTATTTATATCATCGAAACAAAGGGCGCGTCAAGCAAAAAACGAAAGAATCCTTGCTTTTTGTGCAGGTTGTTGTTATTATAATGAATGAATGTCCGCTGGCTATGCAGAGTTCTGCTGCCTTTCGGACAGAAAATGAAGGAAAAGGAAAGGCCATAACGTAATATCTGTGAAAAACAAAACGAAACACATCATAAAGAAAATAGAACCGGGCAGTATTGCCGAAGAGCTTGAACTGGAACCGGGAGACGAACTGCTTCGTGTCAACGGGGAAGAAATCGAGGACGTTTTTGATTACCATTCCAGACCAACGACTCCTATCTGGAACTCACGATCCGGAAGAAAAACGGGGAAGAATGGGATCTGGAGATTGAAAAAGAGTACGACGAGGAAATCGGCATCACATTCGAGAACGAGTTCATGGATCAGTACCGTTCCTGCAGCAACAACTGCATTTTCTGCTTCATCGATCAGATGCCGCCGGGAATGCGTCCCACCTTGTATTTTAAGGATGACGATTCGCGTCTGTCCTTCCTGCAGGGAAACTATATTACACTGACCAACATGAGCGACCACGATATCGACCGGATTATCCGCTACCATCTGGCACCGATCAATATTTCGTTCCAGACAACGAACCCGGAGCTCCGCTGCAAAATGCTGCACAACCGTTTTGCGGGCAATATCTTTCCGAAGGTCCAGCGCCTTTACGAGGCGGGAATCGAGATGAATGGACAGATTGTGCTCTGCAAGGGATACAACGACGGCGCAGAGCTGGAGCGCAGTATTTCAGATCTGTCAAAATATCTGCCGCATCTGAAAAGTGTTTCGGTTGTCCCGGTCGGACTTTCGAAGTACCGCGACGGACTGGCGCCTCTGGAACCGTTTACCAGGGAGGATGCAAAAGAAGTTCTTGCCACGATTCACAAATGGCAGAAAAAGCTGTATGAACAGTGGGGACTTCACTTTATCCATGCTGGTGATGAATGGTATCTGCTGGCGGGAGAGCCGATCCCGGAGGAGGAAAATTACGATGGCTATATCCAGCTGGAAAACGGAGTGGGAATGCTCCGGCTTCTGGAAGACGAGGTTGCGGAAGAACTTTCGAAACGAGAAGGGGACGACCGTCACCGCCATGTAACGATTGCGACCGGAAAAGCTGCGGCGCCGTCGTTGGAAAAACACATGCAGAAAATTCGTGAAAAATATCCGAATGTACAGGCGGAGGTTGTCACGATTATCAACTATTTCTTTGGAGAATCCATTACCGTATCCGGTCTGATTACCGGAAAGGATCTGATGGAGCAGTTAGAGGGAAGAGATCTTGGCGACTGCCTGCTGCTTCCGTGCAACATGCTCCGTTCGGGAAAAAACGTCTTTCTCGACGATGTGACGGTGGAAGAGGTGGAAGAGCGCCTGAAAACACCGGTACAGATTATCGATGAGCCGGGCAGCGACCTGGTGAAAGCCGTTGTGGAGGAAAACCAGGAGACGATACACAGAAGGAGAACAATGTATGAGCAAGCCGATTGTAGCAATTGTGGGCCGGCCGAACGTGGGTAAATCCACCCTGTTTAATGTATTAGCCGGAGACAATATTTCGATTGTAAAAGACACACCGGGTGTAACCCGTGACCGTATTTATGCCGACGTGGAGTGGCTGAACCACAAATTTACGCTGGTAGACACCGGCGGTATTGAGCCGGAATCCAAAGATATCATTCTCTCCCAGATGAGAGACCAGGCGCAGATCGCCATTGATACCGCAAATGTCATCATCTTCATCACTGACGTCCGTCAGGGCCTTGTAGATGCCGATGCAAAAGTAGCTGATATGCTCAGAAGAAGCCGCAAGCCGGTTGTGCTGGTGGTCAACAAAGTCGACAACTTCGACCGTCAGATGATGGATGTTTATGAATTCTATAACCTCGGCATCGGAGAGCCGCACGCCATTTCCGCATCCGGAAAGCTCGGCATCGGCGATATGCTCGATGAGGTGACAGGATACTTTGAACCGGAGATGGAAAACGAGGAGGAGAGCGAGATTCCGCGCATCGCCATTGTTGGAAAACCGAACGTCGGAAAATCCTCCCTGGTCAACAAACTGCTGGGCTCGAACCGTGTCATCGTATCCGACATCGCCGGAACGACGCGCGATGCGATCGATACCACGATCATGCACAATGGAAATGAATATATTTTCATCGATACCGCAGGTCTTCGAAAGAAAAACAAGATCAAAGAGGAGCTGGAGCGGTACAGCATCATCCGTACAGTATCTGCCGTAGAGCGCGCAGATGTCGTCGTTCTTCTGATCGATGCAACCGAGGGTGTCACCGAGCAGGATGCCAAAATTGCCGGTATCGCCCATGAGCGTGGAAAAGGTATGATCATTGCGGTAAATAAATGGGATGCCTTGGAAAAAGATGACAAGACGATCTACCGCTTTACCGAAAAAGTAAGAAATACACTGGCTTACATGCCGTACGCAGAGCTTCTTTTCATCTCTGCGAAGACAGGACAGCGTCTTCCGAAGCTGTTCGAGACGATCGACATGGTTCTGCAGTACCAGAACCTGCGCGTACAGACCGGTGTCCTGAACGAGATTCTGACCGAGGCAATGGCAATGCAGCAGCCGCCGTCAGACCGTGGAAAACGACTGAAAATCTACTACATGACACAGGTTTCGGTCAAACCGCCGACATTTGTTATTTTCGTCAACGACAAAGAACTGATGCATTTCTCCTATGTTCGATATCTGGAGAATAAAATCAGAGAGTCGTTCGGCTTCCGCGGCACACCGCTGAAATTCATCATCAGAGAACGAAAAGAGAAGGAGCAGTAAAGAGTTATGGTACGGATCATATGCCTTTTGATCGGATACGCATTTGGCCTTTTTCAGACCTCATATATTTATGGAAGGACGAAGGGAATTGATATCCGGGAACACGGCAGCGGAAACGCAGGAACGACCAACGCGCTCCGGACTTTAGGGAAAAAGCAGGCGCCATCACGCTTGCCGGCGACTGCATCAAATGCATTCTGGCGGTCCTGACGGTACGCCTGATCTTCGGTGCATCGCACCCGGAACTGCTGAAACTGCTGACGGTGTATGCTGCGGCCGGAACGATTCTCGGCCACAACTTCCCGTTTTACTTAGGCTTCCGCGGCGGAAAAGGAATCGCTGCGACCGCGGGTCTGATTATCTCGTTTGACTGGAGAATCACGCTGGTCTGTGCAGCGCTGTTTTTCCTGAATCTTGCAGTAACACACTATGTTTCCCTCGGTTCCATGATGGTTTACGTTGTCTTTTTTGCAATGGCCGTTATCATGGGACAGGCGGGCTGCTTTGCGCTGGAACCGCCGTATCTCTATGAGATGTACGTGGTGATCGCACTTCTTGCCGTGCTTGCCTTTTGGGAGCACCGTGCAAACATCAAGCGTCTCATCGCGGGAACAGAGCGGAAAACGTATTTATCCAAAAAGTCGGAGAAATAAAATATGGCAAAGATTAGCATCATCGGAGCAGGAAGCTGGGGAACCGCCCTCGGCCTCCTGCTCTGCAACAACGGGCATGACGTGACGATCTGCTCGGAAAATGAAAAGGAAATTAAGAGCTTAAAGGAACACAGAGAGCATCTGACGAAGCTTCCGGGCGTAAAACTGCCGGATGAAATGAAATTCACCTGCGATGTGCGCGGCTCCCTTTCCGGACAGGACATCCTTGTAATGGCAAAAGCATCCCCGTACGTGCGAACCACATGTAAAAAGTATGCGGCGGATATTCCGGACGGCCAGCTCATCGTCAATGTGGCAAAAGGCGTGGAAGCCGATACCCTGATGACGATGTCTCAGATCATCGAGGAGGAAGTGCCGGGAGCGAATGTCGTTGTTCTCTCCGGACCAAGCCACGCAGAGGAAGTCGGCCGCGGCCTGCCGACCACGATCGTTGTCGGCGCGCATGACCGCGAGAGCGCACTGTATGTGCAGAATGTGTTCATGAGTCCGGTCTTCCGCGTTTACACAAGCCCGGACATCACGGGAATTGAACTTGGCGGAGCTCTGAAAAATGTCATCGCACTGGCAGCCGGAACGGCGGATGGTCTTGGCTACGGCGACAATACGAAAGCGGCTCTGATTACCCGCGGGATCGCGGAAATTGCACGGCTCGGCACGGCGATGGGTGCCCATGCGGAAACCTTCTACGGTCTTTCCGGTATCGGCGACCTGATTGTAACGTGTGCTTCCGTTCACAGCCGGAACCGGAAAGCCGGATACCTGATCGGCCAGGGCAGAACGATGCAGCAGGCGATGGATGAGGTTCAGATGATCGTCGAGGGCGTCTATTCCGCAAAAGCGGGTCTTACCCTGTCGAAAAAATTCGGAATCGAAACGCCGATCATTCAGGCCGTCAATCAGGTTCTGTTTGAAAACAAAAACCCGAAACAGGCTGTGGATGAACTGATGCAGCGTATGAAAAAAGACGAACTCGCCCCGGATCTCTGGGAGCGGTAAAAATAAGAAACCTGTCACTTCTGTGAAATGATACAGAGACGGCAGGTTCTTTTTTGTGCAGACCGAAATTTTTCAGCAAAAATACGGGAAAAAGATGACAATACTTTCGAAATCAAGTATAGTAATAGAAAGCGGAATAATTTTAACTGAAAAGATGCGGAGGAAAATACAGCAGGAGGAAGAAAGAATGAGAGGAGTAGAAACAAGAATTCAGGAAATCCGCCATGCCATTTTTACGGAAGTTGCAAAAATGGCGTATGACGTGGACTCTCCGGTGGAAAAGACGATCGAGGAAATTCCTTACCGTGTAATTCCCGGTGAGGTCGGAAATTTTAGAAATGATGTGTTTCTGGAGCGGGCGATTGTAGGAGAGCGGCTTCGCCTTGCAATGGGACTTCCGTGCAGAAGCGCGGCAGAGCACGCCCCGATCTCGGACAATATCAAACTGGCGGACCAGGCGGAGACGTATTATACACCGCCGCTCATTAATGTCATCAAATTTGCATGCAACGCCTGTCATGAAAAACGGGTTCTGATCACGGAGGGATGTCAGGGGTGTCTTGCACATCCGTGCGTGGAAGTCTGTCCGAAAAAGGCCATTACGCTGGACCGCACCAATGGACGATCCTATATTGATCAGGATAAATGCGTCAAATGTGGTCAGTGTGCCAAGGTATGCGGATACCAGGCTATTATTATTCAGGAGCGTCCGTGTGCGAGAGCCTGCGGAATGGATGCCATCGGTTCAGACGAGAACGGAAAAGCGGATATCGATTACGAGAAATGTGTATCCTGCGGCCAGTGTCTCGTCAACTGCCCGTTCGGCGCTATTTCGGACAAATCCCAGATCTTCCAGGTAATCCGTGCGATCCAGTCGGGAGAGCGCGTCTATGCAGCGCTGGCACCGGCGTTTGTCGGCCAGTTCGGACCGAAAGTAACGCCTGGAAAACTGCGTGCGGCGATGAAAAAGCTCGGTTTTGCGGATGTCTTTGAAGTTGCGATCGGAGCGGATCTCTGTGCGGCACAGGAGGCAGAGGATTTTGTGAACGAAGTTCCGGAGAAACTGCCGTTTATGGCGACATCCTGCTGTCCGGCCTGGTCTGTAATGGCGAAGAAACTGTTCCCGGATTACGCAAGCTGTATCTCGATGGCACTGACCCCGATGACGCTGACGGCGCGTCTGATCAAGAAACACAATCCGAATGCGAAGGTTGTCTTTGTCGGACCGTGTGCGGCGAAAAAACTGGAGGCCATGCGCCAGTCTGTCCGCAGTGAGGTGGACTTCGTTCTGACGTTTGAAGAGATGTCGGGCATTTTCGATGCGCGCCAGGTAGATGTGAGTGCACTTGAGGAAGATCCGGACGGCGTCAGCGATGCATCGGTGGACGGAAGAAACTTTGCTGTCTCCGGCGGCGTTGCAAAATCTGTGGAAAATGTAATCCGTGAAAAATACCCGGACCGCGAAATCAAGATGGCAAATGCAGAAGGTCTGAAGGAATGCCGGAAACTGCTGACAATGGCGAAGGCCGGAAAGTACAACGGTTATCTTCTCGAAGGCATGGCCTGTCCGGGCGGATGCGTGGCAGGAGCCGGCACGATGCAGTCGATCAAAAAGTCACAGGCGGCAGTCAACAAATATGCGGCGCAGGCAAAACACAAGATTTCCAGCCAGACAGAATATGTAAAAGAACTGGACAAGCTGGTAGACTAAAAAGAACAGCAAGGTGGAGAAAAAAGTGAAAAAGAAAAGAAAGATGGGCTTTGCGGCAGCGATTCTTGCAATGGTACTTTTGTTTGCAGGATGCGGCCAGACAGAGACAAAGACGGAGAGCAGCGGGACAAAAAGCACAGGATCAGAAAGTACAGTATCAGAAAGTACGCAGACAGAGAGCAGCACAGCGGCATCGGAAACAGAAGATGAGACACTGGTCCATGTGCTTGCATTAAAAGGACCGACCAGCATGGGAATGGTAAAAATGATGAGCGATAACGACAGCAAAGAGTCACCTGCGGACACGTTTGAACTTGCCGCTGCCCCGGATGAGGTCAGCGCAAAACTGGTACAGGGAGAGGTGGATATCGCCGCGGTTCCTGCGAACCTTGCAAGCGTACTCTACAACAAGACAAACGGCGGCGTGCAGGT
The DNA here is from genome assembly GCF_003460685.1 of Blautia sp. OF03-13. Classification (NCBI taxonomy): domain Bacteria; kingdom Bacillati; phylum Bacillota; class Clostridia; order Lachnospirales; family Lachnospiraceae; genus Blautia; species Blautia sp. OF03-13. The sequence goes on from NZ_QTVR01000002.1 coordinate 65,257, forward strand.
GCTCGCAGTCAATACGCTCGGTGTCCTTTATATCGTCGAGGACGGCGATACCGTACATTCCATTGCGGATCTGAAAGGCAGAACCATTTATGCGGGCGGCAAAGGTGCAACTCCGGAGTATGCTTTGAATTATATCCTCGAAAAGAACGGCCTCGTACCGGGTGAGGACGTAACGATCGAGTGGAAGAGCGAACACGCCGAGTGCGTGGCAGCACTTGCAGAAGATGCCGATGGAATCGCCATGCTGCCGCAGCCGTTTGTAACGACGGCACAGACGAAAAAAGAAACGCTGCGCACCGCACTTGACCTGACCGAAGAATGGAACAAAATCCAGGAGTCCGAAGGAACGGCGAGCACACTGGTGACAGGTGTTACCGTTGTGCGCACTGCCTTTGCCAAGGAGCATCCGGAAGCAGTTGCAGACTTCATGGAAGCTTACCAGGCATCCGTATCCTACGTAACCGAAAACACTGATGAGGCGGCAAAACTGATCGGGGATTATGACATTGTTCCGGAGGCAGTCGCAAAGAAAGCGCTTCCGGCATGCAACATTGTCTGCATCACCGGTGATGAGATGAAAGAGAAGCTTTCCGGTTATCTCGGTGTACTCAAAGACCAGAACCCGGAGGCAGTCGGAGGAGAACTTCCAGGAGATGACTTCTATTATTCCGAATAAAAACAAAAAAGAGAAACAGAGAAAAACGAAGCTCTGGCCGATCGTGTTCTGGCTTATGATCTGGCAGGCGGTAAGCGTTTTTGTCGGGCAGGAGATCCTTCTGGCATCTCCTGCTGCTGTTTTGAAACGCCTTTTTACGCTTGTAACAGAACAGGTCTTCTGGCAGTCCCTGCTGTTTTCCGGAGCACGCATCGGAGCCGGATTCCTTCTTGGTGCGGCGGCGGGAATTGCAGGAGCTGCACTTGCCGGTCGGTTTTCCATTGCAGAAGAACTCCTGACGCCGCTGGTTGCAGCAGTGAAAGCAGTGCCGGTCGCTTCTTTTGTGATTCTGATCCTGATCTGGGTTTCTTCGAAGAATCTTTCGGTTGTGATTTCGTTTCTGATGGTATTTCCGATCCTGTATACAAACACGCGGAACGGCCTACGGGAACTGGACACAGCGCTTTTGGAGATGACAGACGTTTTTCAGGTTCCGCGGCCGGTGCGGCTGCGCTGGGTGATCCTGCCGCAGCTGTACCCATATATCCGGACGGGATGTTCACTTTCCCTCGGCCTTTGCTGGAAGGCCGGAACGGCAGCAGAAGTAATCGGCATTCCGAACCGATCCATCGGAGAGCATCTGTATCAGGCAAAAATATATCTCGACACACCGGGACTCTTTGCCTGGACGGCAGCGATCGTGTACGTCAGCTTCTGTCTCGAAAAAGCTGTTTTAAAAGGAATGGATCTTGCAGAAAAAAGGATGCTGGTGATGAAATGAGAGAAGATACGATTGAAATCTGCCATCTGAAAAAAGCGTATGGAGAACACGTTATTTTTTCGAATCTTACGATGGAACTGAAAAAAGGAGCAGTGACCTGTCTGATGGCTCCTTCCGGGGCTGGAAAGACAACCCTGCTGCGGATTCTGGCAGGCCTGGAGCAGGCGGACGGCGGAAAAATCGGGGGACTGGAAGCCTTAAGAAAAAGTATGGTTTTTCAGGAACCGCGGCTGGCAGAAGAACTGACAGCTGCAGCCAATATCCAGCTCGCGGTAAGGCGCCGCATGTTTGGAAAAGAAAAAAGAAGCTCCCGTCATCTTGTGGAGGAGATGGAGGAACTCGGCCTTTCGGGCTGTGAAAACCAGGCTGTATCGGAACTGTCGGGCGGCATGCGCCAGCGGGTGGCGGTTCTGCGGGCCATGCGCATGGACGCAGATTTCCTCCTTTTGGATGAGCCGTTCCGGGGACTGGATGCGGGGACGAAAAAGAAAACGATGAACTATATCCGCAGAAAAGGAAAAGAAAAAACGATGCTTCTGGTCACGCATGATTTAGAAGAAGCCGAAGCAATGGGGGACTGGATCTGCACCTGCAGCAGACTGGATGGTATCCTCGAAATAAAGAGAAACAGAAAAAGCAGCACAGAAATCTGAAACGGAAAGAAACAGATTTTCTGTGCTGCTTTTGCTGTGAATCCGCAGTTACAGCAGGTCATCCGGTATGGAAGCAGAGCGGAGCTGTTCGTCCATCGTGTCGATGAGCGCCATGTCGGCTTCAGAAAGTTCGAAGTCGAAGACATCCGCGTTGGCAAAAATGCGGTCCGGCTGTGTCGATTTCGGGATGACACTGATGCCCTGCTGGACGAGGTAGCGGAGGCCGATCTGTGCTTCAGTGCGTACATACTTTTCTGCCAGCTGCTGCATAATCTCACGGTTCAGATAAAGACCTCTTGCGAGCGGCGCATACGCTTGAACGGCGATTCCATGTGAACGGCAGAAAGCGATGAGCGGTTTCCGGTTCCAGAGCGGATGGCATTCGATCTGGTTGACGGCCGGGATGACGCCGGAAAATTCAAAGAGGGCGGTAAGGTGCGGCTCCTCGAAGTTGCTGACGCCGATCGATTTTGCACGCCCGGATTCGCGGATTTTTTCGAGTGCGCGCCACGTCTCCGGGTAGCAGCCCGGCACCGGCCAGTGAATCAGGTAAAGATCAACGTAGTCGAGACGGAGACGGTCGAGGCTGCGGTTGAAGGCACCTTCGATATCACCGACCCGCTGCGCGGTATTCCATACCTTTGTGGTAATAAAAAAATTTTCCCGCGGAATTCCGCTTGCGCGGATCCCGCGGCCGATGCTGTCCTCGTTTTTATAGGAGGAGGCGGTATCGATCAGACGGTAGCCGTATTTTGCCGCGGTGACAATTGCTTTTTCTGCCTCTTTTTCTGTCGATTTGTAAGTGCCAAGCCCCAGAAGCGGCATCGCTCTGCCGTCGTTCAATGTAATGGTTGGAATAGAAAGTGCCATAAAAACCCTCCGTATCTTGAATCAAAAAAAGATTCTGCCGTATTTCTCTCATAATTATGTTTAGTATAACATGAAAATTTAAAGAAATCAGACCAAATATATTAAAAAAGTTTAACACAATCGGGAAATGAAAAAAAATAACAAGCCATGCAAGAAAAAAGAAGGATGCCAGGACGGCCTGTATGGCGAATTGTACAGAAATTTTGTGGAGGCCGTATTGATTTTGTGCATGAAATAGAGTATAATAAATTTGAATTGATATTTATTTATCATTCCCTGTACAATCTGCAGGACGTTTCAGGAAAACAAAAGCGGACGAAACGGACGGCAGAGCAGAAAAACGGGGACAGAGGAGGCCATATTATGCATTTATTATATGACGAGAATGGAAATCCCATTCCGCACGGAGCTCACGACGAGCACCATCATCACCATGACCATCATCACGAGGGAGAAGACTGCGGACATGCCTGCAATGCATGCGGTTCCGAAGAAAAATGCAAGGACGAGAATCTTGCCCTTTTAACCTATATGCTGCAGCACAATGAACATCACGCAGCAGAACTCGACGAGATGGCCGACAAACTGGAAAAAGCCGGAATGGCGGACGCCGCAAAACAGATCAGGGAGGGAGTATCCGATTTCCAGAAAGGCAATATGCGCCTGTCCCTTGCACTGACACTTGTAAAAGAGCATTTGAAAGAAGTTAAGTAGAGGAGGCGTAAGCTATGTGCCTTGCAACGGTATACAAAAATCCGGAAAACACAGTTGTCTGTAAAAATGTGAGCCGCATCGATGTCGATGGAGAATACGTTCTGATCCGTGACATCATGGGTGAGGAGATCAGACTGCAGGGTAAGATCAAAATGGTAGATCTTGCAAACAGCATTGTAGAGCTGGACTGTGAATGATAATTGGTTGACGGAACCAGTTATTCTATAAAAGCGGTTTTAGGCCCCCGGGTTCTGCAAATCGGAACAAACAGAACAAGCGAACCGGGACTTAGAATAGGAATATATCATATTAAAGCGGAGGTAAATTGAATTATGAAACTTTCAGAAGAGATGAAAAACAAGACCCTTCTGTCTTTTGAGCTGTTCCCGCCAAAGACAGAGAAGGGACTGCAGAATCTGCCGGGTACCATCGACCACCTGATGAAATATAACCCGTCTTACATTTCCTGTACATACGGAGCAGGCGGCGGAAACGTCGGAGCAAACCGTGAAGTATGTCAGATGATCAAAAATGCCGGAACCACACCGGTTACTCATTTCACCGTTATCAAAAACACAAAAGAAGGAATTAAAGAACAGCTGGATCAGTATCTGGCTGATGGCGTAGACCATATGCTGGCACTGCGCGGAGATATTCCGCTTGGTGAGACTACAACCTGTGGTGACTTTGACTATGCTACCGATCTTGTAAAATTCGTACGTGATACCTACGGCGATAAATTTGAAATCGCTGTTGCAGGTTCACCGGAAGGCCACATCTCCTGCAGAAGTCTGGAGTCTGATATCGCAGTTCTGAAACAGAAACAGGACAACGGAGCAGACTACATCATGACACAGCTCTGCTGGGATATGGAGCAGTTCAAATACTGGCTCGATGCAATCCGTAAAGCAGGAATCACCATGCCGGTAGACGTTGGAGTTATGCCGATCCTGGATCAGGCAGCTACCATCAACATGGCACTTTCCAGAAACGGCTGTGTTATGGACAGAGAGCTTTCCAGAATGATCTCCAGACACTGGCTGTTCCCGAACCCATTTGCAGCAAAAGATGCAGAGGGCAAACCGTTCGACGTATTCTACGACAAGAAAGTTGCAGAGTTCAAAGAAGAGGGTATCGAATATACCGTAAAACAGATTGATGCATACCGTGCACTTGGTGTCAATGGAATTCATCTGTATGCACTGAATAAATGGAAAGACGTATCTGAAATCATCGACAGATCCGGCCTTTGCACACTGGTTTAATGAATTAATTACTTGAATTTGGGAGGCATCCGATTTTTATGGCACACGTAATAGCTGTCGCCGGAAAAGGCGGCGTTGGAAAAACAACATTATGCGGCTTGCTGATCCAGTATCTCTGCGAGTCAGGAAAAGGTCCTGTTCTTGCAGTTGATGCGGACGCAAACTCAAACCTGAATGAGGTACTCGGTGTAGAAGTAGAAGCTACCCTTGGAGATATCCGGGAGGAGATTGCCCGTGCAGAGATGGCATCCAAAAACCCGATTCCGGCAGGTATGAGCAAGGCAGATTATGCGGAATTTAAATTTGCAGGCGCTCTGACTGAGGAAGATGATTTTGACCTGCTTGTGATGGGAAGAACACAGGGAAAAGGCTGCTACTGCTTCGTCAATGGACTTCTGCAGAATCAGCTTGCAAAGCTGTATCCGAATTACCCCTTCATGGTTGTGGATAACGAGGCAGGCATGGAGCATATCAGCCGTGGTATACTTCCGGGAATGGATACAGCTATTTTGGTCAGTGACTGCTCAAGAAGAGGAGTACAGGCCGCTGCGAGAATCGCGGAGCTGATCAAAGAATGCGATATGAAGCCGAAGCAGGTAGGACTGATCGTAAACCGTGCGCCGAATGGCGTGTTAAATGAGGGAACCCGTGAGGAAATTGAAAAACAGGGATTAACTCTCCTTGGCGTTGTTCCGCACGATGATCAGGTTTATGAATATGACTGTGACGGAAAACCAACCGTACGTCTGCCGGAAGACTCTCCGGTACGCGCGGCATTAAAGAAAATCGTAGAAAACCTTGATTTATAAAAACAGAGAATCTGCCCTCCGCTTTGTACACGCTGCAGACGGAGGGATATTTCAAAAGTAAAATATCCCCCATGGGAGGATGTTTTTACCATAAAAATATTAAAATACAATCTTGAGGAGGACAAGATGAGCGAATTCAAATTAACAAGCGTAGAAGAATTCGAACAGGCCACGAATGAGCTCCTGGAAAATGGTGCAAAGGTTGGCGCTGACGCATGGCAGTTTCGTGTAAAAAACCAGACCCCGCACTGTAAATTCGGTGAGCAGGGAACCTGCTGTCGTATCTGTACGATGGGACCTTGCCGTATTACACCAAAGGCACCGAGAGGAATCTGCGGATGCGATGTACACGGTATTGTAGGACGTAACTTCCTGCGCTTTACAGCAGGCGGTTCCGCAACACATTCCGATCATGGCCGTGAGATCTGCCACACACTGCATGAGGCTGATCCAAACGGAAACTACAAAGTAAAAGATCCGGAGAAACTGATCCGTATCGCAAAAGAGTGGGGCGTAGAGACAGAAGGAAAAGATATTTACGATCTGGCACATGAGATGTCCGAGCTGGCTCTTTTAGAGTATGGTAAACCGTTTGGAACACAGAGATTCCTGAAACGTGCTCCGCAGCACACACAGGAAATCTGGGAGAGAGAAGAAATCGCACCGCGTGCGATTGACCGTGAGGTTGCATGTTCTCTTCATATGACTCATATGGGATGTTCTTCCCTTCCGGAAGCACTCGTTCGCCAGTCCCTTCGTTCCGGACTTTCCGATGGATGGGGCGGCTCCATGATGGGTACCGAGTTCTCTGACGTACTGTTCGGAACTCCAAAGCCGATCGAAACCGAGGCAAACCTTGGTGTTATGAAAGAAGATGAAGTAAATATCATCGTTCATGGCCATGATCCGTCACTTTCCGAGATGATCTGCGAATACGCAGACGATCCGGAGATGATCGCATATGCAAAAGAAATGGGAGCAAAGGGAATCAACGTGGCAGGTGTCTGCTGTACTTCCAATGAAGTAGCAATGCGCCGCGGCGTGCCGATGGCAGGTAACTTCCTGCAGCAGGAAAACGTGGTACTGACCGGTGCCTGCGAGGCCATCGTTGTTGACGTACAGTGTATTTTCCCGGCCCTTGGACCTTTAAGCAAATGTTTCCATACTAAATTCGTTACCACCAGCCCGATTGCGCAGATGCCGGATGCAGAATACATTCGTTTCAACGCAAAAACAGCAGGTGAGAATGCAAAAGCCATCGTAAAAATGGCAATTGAAAACTTTAAAAACCGGAAACCGGAGCTGGTACATATCCCGCATATGAAGCAGAAAGCAACCGTTGGATACTCTTTTGAGTCCATCATCAAGACTCTGGATAAAGTAACCAATTCCCAGGTTGACCAGACCGGAACTCTGATGCCGCTGTGGCAGTGTGTGGCATCCGGCGTTATCCGCGGTGCAGTTGCCATGGTAGGATGCAACAACCCGAAAGTCCGTCCGGACACCGCTCACATCGAGCTGATGAAGAAGCTGATCGCGCACGACGTTATCATCGTTGCTTCCGGATGCTCTGCACAGGCAGCAGCAAGAGCAGGTCTGATGGACAAACGTGCTAAAGATCTCTGCGGTGCAGGTCTGAAACGTGTCTGCGAGCTGGCTGATATCCCGCCGGTACTCCACATGGGATCCTGCGTTGATATCTCCCGTATGATGGTTCTTGTAGCAGAACTTGCTAAAATCGGTAATGTCAATATTTCCCAGCTTCCGGTTGTCGGATGTGCTCCGGAGTGGATGTCTGAGAAAGCAGTTTCCATCGGAAACTATGTTGTAGCAACCGGTATCGATACTTACCTTGGCGTAGAGCGTATGTATCCGGATCCACTGAGGTAACAGGACTTCTGACCAACGGTGTCCGCGACTGGGTTGAGGCAGCTTACACAGTAGAAAAAGACATCGACAAGCTGGGCGATGCAATGCTCGCACGAATCGAAGAGAAACGTGCCGCACTCGGCGTATAAAAAGGACAGGGCGGTCCCTGACGTAAAAAGAGACCGCCCTTTTTGAAGTGAAAAGGTGTAAAATGAAAATAGCAGTAACTGGAAAGGGTGGCGTAGGAAAAACAACCATCGCAGCGACCCTTGCAAGACTTTATGCAGAAGAAGGCCATCCGGTTCTGGCTGCAGATGTCGATCCGGATGCCAATCTGGGCCTTGCGCTTGGATTTCCGGAAGAAATCCTCGATTCGATCATTCCGATTACCAAAATGAGAAAACTGATCGAAGAACGCACCGAGGCAAGTGCAGACAACCGGTTTTACAAGATAAATCCGAGAGTAAGTGATATCCCCGATAAATACAGCAAAGAGTACAATGGAGTCAAACTCCTGACGCTTGGCACCGTGGAGACGGCCGGAAGCGGCTGTGTCTGCCCGGAGCATGTGATGCTGCGGAGAATCATCAACAGCCTGGTCCTTCACAGAGGGGATGTTGTCATCCTCGACATGGAAGCAGGCCTTGAGCATCTGGGAAGAGGAACGACGGAGGGCATGGATATGTTCATCGTAGTCATCGAGCCGGGTGCAAGAAGTATTCAGACCTATAAGAATGTCAAACGTCTGGCCGAAGAGCTTGGCGTTCATCAGGTTCATGTCGTGGCAAACAAAGTACGCGACGAAAAAGATGAGGCATTCATACAGGACCGTATCCCCCCGGAGGATCTTCTGGGCATGGTCCACTACAACCCGGAAATTATGGAAGCGGACAGGGAAGGTTCGTCTCCATATGATTACAGCGCGGCTGCAGTAGAAGAGATACGGAAAATAAAAACAAAAATCGATAAGTCAAACATGCCTGGCATGGAAAAAGTGTGATAGGAGGAAAAACACATGACATTATTCGAGAGAGTATTTGGCGGAAATGATGCAGTATACGGTCTTACCGAAGCTGCCGTTGATGCCGCAATCGCAGCAAACGGAGAGGAAAAAGCAGTCAGCTTCCCGGACACTGCTTACGCACTTCCGTGTTACTATGCTGTAACAGGAGTAAAGGTTACCAACTTAAAAGAGATGAAAGAGGCTCTTGGCGTGGTAAAATCTCTGATGACAAGAGAAAATCAGCTGAATGATGTATTTATGTCCGGTGTTGCAACTGCACTCTGCGCAGAGTTCATCGAGGCAATTAAATACATCGACGGTGCAAAACCATATGATGAGCCGTGCTACGGCCATTTAAGCGATGCCATCATCCGTGAGCTTGGTGTGCCGCTTGTAACAGGCGATATCCCGGGCGTAGCTGTTATCCTTGGAAGCGCTCCGACCGCACAGGAAGGCGTGGATCTGGTTAAGAGCTATCAGGCACAGGGTATTCTTGTAACACTGGTTGGCGGAATCATTGATCAGTGTCAGGAACTGGGATACAAGACCGGCGCAAACGTACGTGTCATCCCGCTTGGAAAAGACGTAACATCTGTTATTCATGCTGTATCCGTAGCAATCCGTGCAGCCCTGATCTTCGGTAACGTAACTGCAGGCGATGCAGACGCACTGATGACCTACACCAAAGACCGTGTACCGGCATTCGTAAATGCTTTTGCTCCTCTGGATGATGTGATCGTTGCATGCGGCGCTGGTGCAATTGCACTTGGCTTTCCGGTTATCACAAACGATGACAAAGACGTTCCGGCTATTCCGAAGAGCCTTATTATCCAGAAGGACGTTTCCAAATTCAACGCAACTTCTCTGGAAGCACGCGACATCAAGATTAAAATTACAAACATCGATATCCCGGTTGCATTCGCATCTGCATTCGAGGGTGAAATCATCCGCCGTGGTGATATGCAGGTTGAGTTTGACGGTTCCCGCGTAGACTGCTGCGAGCTGGTTCAGACAAAAGATGCTTCCGAAGTAGAAGATCACAAGATCGAGCTGATCGGACCGGACATCGACGAGTTCGAGGTAGGTTCCAAGCACAGCATTGCATACGTTGTTGAGGTTGCCGGAAAGAGCATGCAGCCGGATTTCGAGCCTGTATTTGAGCGTAAATTCCACAGCTACCTGAACTGCATCGAAGGTGTGATGCATACCGGACAGCGTGATATGATCCGTATCCGTGTCAGCAAAGAAGCTTTCAACGCAGGATTCCGTGCAAAACACTTCGGAGAAGTTCTGTACGCACAGGTGAAGAACGAGTTCGAGGCTGTTGTTGACAAATGCCAGGTTAAGATCTACACCAATCCGGAAGACTGTACAAAGATCCGTCACGAAATTGCAATCCCGGTATTCGACAAACGTGATGAGCGTCTGTCTACCATGACAGATGAATCCGTACCGGTATACTACAGCTGTATCATGTGCCAGGCATTCTCCCCGAGCCATGTATGTGTTGTTACACCAGAGCGTCTCGGACTTTGCGGTGCTGTTTCATGGCTGGATGCAAAAGCTACCAACGAGCTGGATCCGAACGGACCTTGCCAGGTTATCACAAAAGAAAAAGTAATCGATGAGAGAATCGGTGAGTACGAGGATGTTAACGAGGCTGTTCGTAAACTTTCCCAAGGCGCTCTTGATGATGTATCTCTGTACTCCATCATGGAAAACCAATGACATCCTGCGGATGCTTCGAGTGTATCTGTGGTATCGAGCCGTTCTCCAACGGTGTCTGCATCGCAAACCGTGAGTACGCAGGCATGACTCCTCTGGGAATGACCTTCTCCGAGCTGGCTTCCATGACAGGCGGCGGTGTTCAGACTCCTGGATTCATGGGACACGGCAAACACTTTATCGCTTCCAAGAAGTTTATGAAAGCAGAAGGCGGTGTTGCCCGTATCGTATGGATGCCGAAAGAGCTGAAAGAGCAGGTTGCAGAGAAACTGAATGAAACAGCAAAAGAGCTGTACGGTATCGACAACTTTACCGATATGATCGGTGATGAGACCATCGCAGAAGATCCGGAGACACTGGTTGCATTCCTGACCGAGAAAGGTCATCCGGCACTTGGCATGGATCCAATGATGTAATTCGTATTTTACAGGCTTATCCTGTGAAAGAATAAGCAGACCGGCATGGCTTGGGAGGGGATTCCAAAGCGGAGGAGGAAGCCCTTTCCGGCACATGCCGGCAGCTGTAAAGTGATTTTCTGGGAAAAAACGGCTGACGAAAAGAAAACGGATACTTTTTGTCAGAAAATCTTGGAAAATATCCTGGTAAATCTTGCATTCTCCGGGAAAAAACGTTAAAATAATAACAGGTGTGTCCATGAAGCGGAATCATGGAGATATGCCTGTATGGAATTTTATTTTTAAGGAGGCTTTTTTTATGCCGTTTAATCGCAAACCACAAAAGTTTAATGCAGCAATTAAATCCGTTGTAATCGGCAGCGGAGACAAAACCGTAACTCTTGGCGGAGAAAACGTATTACCATTTTATGCTTTCGACGGTGAAATCAAAAACGGACCGAGGTCGGCGTTGAAATCACAGACCTTGGTATGGAAGGAGAACCGGAAAGCGTAAAAGCATACTATGAAGGTGCAGCTACCATGGGCGAGATTGCAAAAAAAGCAGCAGCTATGGAAGGTGCAGATTTCCTCTGCCTTCGTCTGGCAGGCGGAGACCCGAACGGTCTGAACAAATCGGTAGAAGAACTCATTGAGACAGTCAAAGAGGTTGCTGATGCCGTTGACGTGCCGCTTGTTGTAGAAGGATGTAAAAACGTTGAGAAGGATTCCGAACTGCTCACAAAAGTAGCAGAGGTCCTTCAGGGAAGAAACGTTCTTGTTATGTCCGCAAGAGAAGAAGATTACAAGGCAGTTGGTGCAGCCGCAGGTCTGGCATACAGCCAGAAAGTCGGCGCTGAGTCCGCTGTAGATATCAACCTTGCAAAACAGCTGAATGTTGTTATGACCCAGCTTGGTGTCAGCGCAGACAGCATTGTTATGAACGTAGGTTCTGCAGCAGTCGGATACGGATATGAGTACGTAGTATCTACACTGGACCGTATCAAAGCAGCAGCATTATCCCAGGACGATAAAATGCTGCAGATGCCAATTATTACTCCAATCGCTTCTGAGACATGGAATGTAAAAGAGGCAATGGCAACAGAAGAGGAATCTCCGGAATGGGGAAATCAGGAAGTACGAGGAGTCTCTATGGAGATTCAGACAGCAGCCGCATCTCTGGCTTCTGGTTCTGATGCAGTTATCCTCAAACATCCACAGTCTGTTGCAACCATTTCCAAAATGATTCAGGAACTGATGTAATCAGTACGTAAGGAAGAGATTAGGAGGATAAAGAATTATGGCATTATCAGGTATTCAGATTTTTAAAATGACCCCAAAGAAAAACTGTAAGGAGTGCGGATGTCCGACCTGTATGGCATTCTCCATGAAGGTTGCACAGGGCGCTATGGATATTTCAGCGTGCCCATATATGTCTGACGACGCTATGGCACAGCTTTCCGAAGCTACCGCACCGCCAATGAAGACGATCAAAGTCGGAACCGGCGACAGTGAGTATACTCTTGGCGGAGAGACGGTCCTCTATCGTCATGAGAAAACATTTGTAAGCAAAACCCGTTATGCGGTATCTCTCTGCAGCTGCATGTCTGACGAAGAGATCGATGCAAAACTGGAAGAAGACAAAAAAGTTGATTACGACCGTATCGGTGAGCGTATGTGCGCAGAGATGCTGTATGTAAACTATGCCGGAAATGGCGTAGACAAATACGTATCTCTTGTAACGAAAGCAGCAGCAACCGGAAAAGTTCTGGTACTTGGCTGTGAGGACGCAGACGCTGCAAAAGCTGCTCTGGAAGTATGCAAAGCAGGCAAACCGATCCTGAATGGTGCAAATGCATCCAACTATGAAGAGATGAGCAAACTTGCCACAGAGGCAGGCGTTGTTCTCGGCGTTAGCGGCGCAAACATTGATGAGCTTCACGACACCGTAGAAGCAATCGAGAAACTCGGCAACAAGAACCTTGTTCTTGATACCACAGAAGCGACCATCAAAGAGACCTTCGCTACTACCGTACAGGTAAGACGTGCATCCTTAAAGGATACAGACCGTACCTTCGGTTATCCGTCTATTGTAAATCTGGCAAAAATCGCACAGGGCGACAGATATATGCAGCAGGCACTGCTTTCCCTGTTCACCATGAAATACGGTTCCATCATCGTTCTTGAGGAGATGGGATACGCAGAGGCACTTCCGGTATTCGGACTTCGCCAGAACGTATTTACTGATCCGCAGAAACCGATGAAAGTAGAGCCGGGCATCTACCCGCTGAACGGCGCAGATGAAAATTCGATCTGCCTGACCACAGTAGACTTTGCTCTGACCTATTTCCTGGTATCCGGAGAGCTCGAGAGATCCGGAGTTCCGGTTAACCTTGTAATCAACGATGCCGGCGGACTTTCCGTACTGACTTCCTGGGCAGCAGGTAAATTCTCCGGTAACTCTATCTCCAAATTCTTCAAAGAGAATGTAGAAGATAAAGTAAAATCAGAAAAGTTATCATTCCTGGTAAAGTAGCCGTATTAAAGGGCGACATTGAGTCCAAACTTCCTGGATGGGAAGTAATCGTTGCTCCGCTTGAGGCAGTTCAGCTTGTGAAATTCATGAAAGATCTGCAGGCAAACGGAGAACTGTAATACATAAAAAATCCGGGAGGAACTCCGGTATCCGGAAGTTTCTCCCGTGAAAAAATAATTATGGGGGATTCCCAAAAGAAAAGGAGAAGAGATATGGCAAAATTTGTAACCATCGGCGAAAGACTTTCCGTTACAGCTCCTACTGTAAACAAAGCATTCGCAGCAAGAGATGAAGAGCCAATTTTAAAGAGAGCAAAACAGCAGCTGGATGCTGGTGCCGTTTACCTTGATGTAAACATCGGACCGGCTGAGAATGATGGAGAAGACATCATGAAATGGGCTGTTGAGCTGCTGCAGAGCAATTTTGACAATGTTCCGCTGGCTCTGGATACATCCAACAAAAAAGCAATTGAGGCTGGTATCTCTGTATACAACCGTTCCAAAGGAAAACCGATCGTAAACTCTGCAGATGCTGCAGGAAGAATCGAGTACGTTGACCTTGCGGCTGCAAACGATGCAATCGTTATTGCACTTTGCAACGGTGAAGGAATTGCAAAAGATAACGACGAGCGTATGATGTACTGCCAGACCCTTCTGGAAAGAGGTATGGAGCATGGCATGGAGCCGACAGATCTGTGGTTTGACCCGCTGTTCCTGGTTGTAAAAGGAATGCAGGACAAACAGATGGAAGTTCTTGAGTGCATCAAGATGTTCAGTGATATGGGACTGAATTCTACCGGCGGACTTTCCAACAACTCCAACGGTATGCCGAAAAACATCCGTCCGATCATGGATTCCGCACTTGTAGCTATGGCTATGATGCAGGGTCTGACCAGTGCCATCGTTAACCCGAATGACCTGAGACTGATGGAGACCATTAAATCCTGTGACGTATTCAAAGGCAACACTCTGTATGCAGATTCTTATCTGGAGCTTTAATCTTTAAATCTCGCAGGTTTTCCCCTGATGGTGCCGCAGCGTTTGCGAAAACCTGAGGCACCATCAGGGGTTTTTCTATCTAAAAGCGGAAAAAAAACAGCGGAGAATATATACGACTGGGGGATTTACAGATTATGGCAAAAGTAACCTTTCGATTTGAAGAAGGAGAACCGGTAGTCACCTACGCAACCGAGGGCGAGCGCCTTCTTGAAGTAGCGCAGAAGAGCAATGTGCCGATCGATGCACCGTGTTCCGGAAACGCATCGTGCGGTAAATGCCGCGTTCGTCTTGTGAGCGGTGAGCTGGATTCCAAAATAACCCGCCATATTTCTGAGGAAGAATATCAGAATGGCTGGAGACTGGCGTGCGTCAGCACCATCAGGGGCGATGTTGAAGTGGAAGTGCCGGACATTGCATCCGCTTACCGGAGCCGCATGAAAGTGGCAGACCTTAGTTCACCGAGTGAAATTGCAATTTTTGAAGATACGAAAAAGAAAATTACAGACGCCGGCCTGGAATTGAAAAACAGCATGCAGGTGATTACAATCTCAATGGAAGAGCCTACTCTGGATGATACGATGCCGGATAACGAGAGAGTAACCTGGGCTGTACAGGCAGCGACGGGGCTTGACCGGGTACGGATTCCGTACTCTGTACTGAAAAAAATGCCGGATGTCCTTCGGGAATCCCATTTTCAGGCACAGTGTGTCGTCCGGGTTACGCCAAATGACGTCTTTTTATACGATATGCTTCCAATGGAAGCAAAAGCAGTTGTCGGCGGTCTCGTTGTCGACATTGGAACAACGACAGTTTCTGCACTGATCGTGGATATGCTGAGCGGAGAAATCCTGGCAAAAGCCTCTTCCGGAAACGGACAGATCCGGTATGGTGCGGATGTTATCAACCGTATCATTGAATCCCAGAAACCGGGAGGCCATGAAAGACTGCAGAATGCAATCATCAAAGAAACCTTAAACCCGATGATCTCCAACATGTGCCGTGCAGCGAAAATCAGCAGTCAGCAGATTTACCGTGCGGCGATTGCCGGAAACACTACCATGGAGCATCTGATGATGGGCATCAATGCAGATCCGCTTCGGATGGAGCCGTATATTCCGGCCTTCTTTAAGACAAACTCACTGTTTGCATCGGATGTCAATCTTGCGATTCATCCGGACGCCCATATCATTCTGGCACCGAACATCGGAAGCTATGTGGGCGGAGATATTACTGCCGGCGCGTTGGTCAGCATGATCTGGAACCGGCCGGAGATGAGTCTCTTTATTGACCTTGGTACCAATGGCGAGCTTGCATTTGGAAACTCTGACTTTATGGTAAGCTGTGCCTGCTCGGCCGGACCGGCCTTTGAGGGCGGCGATATCAGCTGTGGCATGCGTGCGACCGACGGTGCGATTGAAAAATGTACGATCGATCCGGAGACGATGGAACCTTCGTACCATGTTATCGGAGATGAGGGTACGAAACCGATCGGCCTTTGCGGTTCCGGTATCATCGATGTGATTGCGGCGCTGTTCCGCGCGAAGATGGTCAATCCGAAGGGTAAATTTATCCGTGAGGGAAAACGGATCCGCCACGATAAATATGGCATGGGAAGCTATGTCATTGCGTTCGAGGAGGAGGCTGGAAGTGTCCGCGATGTTGAGATTACCGAGGTCGATATCGACAACTTTATCCGCGCCAAGGGCGCGATTTTCTCAGCGATCCGTACGATGCTGAACTATCTGGATATGGATGTTTCCATGATCGAGGAGGTTTACGTAGCGGGCGGTATCGGAAGCGGCATCAACATGAAAAATGCCGTTACCATCGGTATGTTCCCGGACATCCCGCTGGAAAAATTCCATTACATCGGCAACTCTTCCCTGACTGGCGCGTATTCGATGCTCTTATCGACAGCGGCAGAGAAGAAGACGTACGAGGTTGCCCGGAACATGACGTATCTGGAGCTCTCGACCGTACCGACGTATATGGATGAATTTGTAGCGGCCTGCTTCCTGCCGCACACGGACACAGCGATGTTCCCGTCTGTAGAAGTATAAAAACGGAAGTGAGAACCTTTTTTTGAGAGGAATTGGATTCACATGGCAGTAGACTTGAATTACGAAAAAGACAGCAAAGAACGGATTCCCTATGAACATTACCTGGAAGTATACCAGAACGCGGATCCGGCGGAGATTTCCAGCCGGTGTAATGTACCATATGACGCCGAAAAACACGAGTTTACGGTATCCCTGATGGGTGTTTCCTACCGGATTTCCTGGCCGGAGTACCGCGTGCAGCATCTTGGAGATGACGGCACAGACGGTCCGGTGATCGGCTGGTATCCGCTCGAGGAGAAGCCGAATGCAAAAATTCTGGTGCTGCGCTATCTGACCGAGGGCGGAGCTGCCCCATCCACCGGAAAATTTCTGACATACCGGGAGATTCCGTGGGGAGAAGTTTATTTTAAACAGTTCCAGGGAAGATGCCTGTTCCGTCTTGCGTTTGGCTTTGGCGGAAAGCTGGATGCATTCCGTGAGATCATGGAACGTGTCGGCGCTCAGGCGATTTCATCCGGTGATGTCGGATATGAGCTGGAGTTTATGAAAGGGCTTTTTGTACGACTGATTTTATGGGCAGGAGATGATGAGTTTCCGCCGTCCGCGCAGATCCTCTTTTCGGACAATTTCCCGGCTGCATTTACGCAGGGAGAGGATATGGCGGTTGTGGGAGATGTCACAATTGATATGCTGAAGGCTCTGGCTGCAAAATAGTTATGGTTTGAGGCCATCAGGATGGCTTCTGGATCGAAAAAAATAAGCGGAGGAAAATAACATGGGATTTTCAACAGTACCTTGCAATGAGTTTGTAGAAGTGCTCGGTTCCAAAGCACCGGTTCCGGGCGGTGGCGGAGCTTCTGCACTGGTTGGCGCTGTCGGCACAGCGCTTGGCAACATGGTTGGTGCGCTGACAGTAGGTAAAAAGAAATATGCGGATGTCGAAGAGGAAATGAAAGAGCTGATGGCAAAAGCAACCACGCTTCAGGACGAACTGCTTCACCTGATCGAGCGCGATGCAGAAGTGTTCGAACCGCTCTCCAAAGCATACGGCATGCCGCGCGAGACAGAGGAGGAGAAGGCAGAAAAAGCAAGAGTCATGGAGATTGTGCTGAAGGATGCCTGCTCTGTTCCAATGGAAATTATGGAAAAATGCTGCGAAGCAATCGACCTGATCGTAGAATTTGCAGCAAAAGGTTCTGCACTTGCGATCAGTGACGCAGGTGTTGGCGCAACATTCTGCAAAGCAGCCTTAGAGGGTGCTTCCCTGAATGTATATATCAACACGAAATCTATGAAAAACCGGGAATATGCAGAAGAACTGAATCGAAAATGCGATGAAATGCTTGCGGTCTATACCGTAAAAGCAGACGAGATTTTCCGGAACGTACTGGGAAGACTGAAAGCCTGAAAACAAACGGCCAGAGAAGCTTCCCGGCAGCAAGCGGGTTGAAAAAGGAGTTCTCTTTGACCGAAAAGAAAAGCGGAGGATAAAAAAATGGCAAAACAGTTATTAGGAAAAGAAGTAACAGCAGCATTAAATGAGAAGATCAAAGCAAATGTAGCAGAGCTGGAAGCAAAAGGAGTAAAACCAACCCTCGGAATCATCCGTGTCGGAGAGAGAGAGGATGATCTTTCCTACGAAAGAGGAGCAACCAAACGCTGCGAGACCTTAGGCGTTGCATACGAGAAATTCCTTCTTCCGGCAGACGTTACCCAGGAAGAGCTGATGGCGACCATCGACAAAGTAAACAAAGATGATTCTATCCATGGCGTTCTGATTTTCCGTCCACTCCCGAAACATCTCGATGAGGCAGCTGTTATTAAAGCACTCTCCCCGGAGAAAGATGTAGACGGTATCACAGACGGTTCCATGGTAGGTGTATTCGCCGGAACAAAACAGGGCTTCCCGCCATGTACTCCGCAGGCCTGCATGGAGATCCTCGACCACTACGGTATCGACTGCACCGGCAAAAAAGCTGTTGTCGTAGGCCGCAGCCTCGTTGTAGGAAAACCGGCAGCCATGATGCTGTTAAAGAAAAACGCAACCGTAACCATCTGCCATACCAGAACGAAAGACATGCCGTCTGTAGTCAAAGAGGCAGATATCGTGATCGTAGCAGCAGGCCGTGCAGGTGTTGTGGATGATACCTACCTGCGTGCAGGCCAGACCGTTATTGATGTCGGAATCAACGTAAACGAAGAAGGAAAACTCTGCGGAGACGTTGCATACGCAAAAGCTGAGCCGATCGTTGAGGCAATCACACCGGTTCCAGGCGGTGTAGGATCTGTTACCACATCTGTTCTGGTCGGCCATGTGGTAGAGGCTGCCATGAGAAAAAACAGCTGATCATAGGCTGAAGATAAGAATGTGACAGAAAAAAGGCACTGTGCGTCCGAAAAAAGGGCGGCGGTGCCTTTTTTGCGTGTGCGGCAGTGCAGTTTTGGTGATAGGAGAGGGGACCGGCTCATAGAATATAACAGTACATAGCAACAAAGATCAAAAGGGGGACAACAGCGCATGAATGCATATTCAGTATACCGCGATATTCAGAAACGAACGAAGGGCCAGTTCCTGATCGGAGTGGTGGGGCCTGTACGGACGGGAAAGTCCACCCTGATCCGCCGTTTCCTGGAGGTGCTGGCACTGCCGTATCTTTCGGAAAAGGAACAGGCGGAGGTACGGGATGCCCTGCCTTTAAGCGGGGAGGGAAAGACGATCACAACGGTGGAGCCGAAATTTGTGCCGAAAGACGCCGTGGAGCTGCAGCTTGGGGAGGGCGATCCGATCCGGCTGCGACTGATCGACTGCGTCGGTTTTCTGGTGCCGGACGCGGCGGGAAATCTGGAAAATGAGAAGGAGCGGATGGTGAAAACACCGTGGTCCGAGCAGGCGATTCCGTTCCGGGAGGCGGCGGAGATCGGTACGAAGAAGGTGATCGCAGAACATTCCACGATCGGTCTTATGGTGACGTGCGACGGATCGTTCGGCGAGCTGCCGCGGGAGAATTTTCTGCAGGCGGAGGAACGAACCGTTGCGGAGCTCAAAAAGCAGGGAAAGCCCTTCCTGATTCTTGTGAATGCGAAAAAACCGTACCGGGAGGAGACACAGCGCAGGTAAAGGAGCTTGAAACAAAATTCGGCGTGGCAGCGATGGCGGTGAACTGCGACCAGCTCCGCAAAGAAGATATTCTGCATATGCTCGAAAAGGTGCTGTATGAGTTTCCGCTTCAGCAGATGGAATTTTATATTCCTAAATGGGTGGAGCTTCTTGCCGATGACCATCCGCTGAAGGCAGAGCTGCTGCAGAAGATCCGTGAGATGTGCAGGGAAAAGACGCGCCTGAAGGATGCAGTGGGCGGAAAAACAGCGATTGCCAGTCAGTATGTCAGCCAGACACTGCTGCAGTCGATGGATCTTGCGAGCGGTACGGTGAAGGTGCGGATTGAGGTGAAAGAGCAGTATTATTATGAAATGCTGAGTGTACTTGCCGGCGTGGAGATCAAAGGCGAGTATGATCTGGTGCAGACGATCCGCGAGCTGTCGGCACAGCGGGAAGAGTACCGCAAGGTAGAGGACGCGATTCATGCGGTGCGCGGATGCGGCTACGGCGTCGTGATTCCGGGGAGGGAGGAGATTCAGCTGGAGGAGCCAGCCGTGATCCATCAGGGAAACAAATACGGCGTGAAAATTAAATCGGTGAGCCCGTCGATTCATATGATCAAGGCCAACATCGAGACGGAGATTGCGCCGATCGTCGGAAGTGAGCAGCAGGCGGAGGATCTGATCGCCTATATCAAAGAGAGCGCAAAGAGCCCGGAGGGAATCTGGAATACCAACATTTTCGGCAAATCCGTCGAGCAGCTCGTTGACGACGGCATCCGCAGCAAAATCGCCCAGATCACCGAGGACGGCCAGGCAAAACTCCAGGATTCCATGCAGAAAATTGTCAACGACAGCCGGGGCGGAATGGTGTGTATTATCATTTAATACAAAAGCTGTTCGAATATTTTTGAGTAATTGTGCAATAATACTTGAAAAGCGAACCAAAATAGCGTATAATCCGAATTGTGAAAAGAAAAGAAGAAAAATGTAACTTCCTGGAATGTTCGATGATCTCATTATTTTGAACCTACATTTACTTTAAACGGGAGGCTTATTATTGTCATGTGGATGTCAGGCCACCCTGGAAACAGACGTCAGTGGAAGGCAGAAATGATGACTGCGGCTACCCACCTAGCTTGCGTTGCTAGGAGTCAAAGTATGGGAAACGGCATTCCGGGGTTACAAAAGAGAAAAAAGAGAATCATGAAAATGGTTCTCTTTTATACGTTACATACAACCAAAAGGAGAAGGAACATGAAAAAACAGGGTTTTGGAACAACAAAAGACGGAAAAGAAGCATTGCTCTACACGCTCTCCAATAAAAACGGAATGGAAATCAGCGTAACCGATTACGGCGCACATCTGGTATCGGTTCTCGTTCCGGATAAGGATGGAAAGAAGAGAGACGTTGTCCTTGGATTTGACTCCGTAACCGGCTATGAGACCGACGGAAGCCATTTTGGAGCCACCATCGGAAGAAACGGAAACCGTATCGCGGGAGCAGCATTTGAACTGCACGGAAAAACATACCAGCTGGCAAAAAATGAGAACAACAACAACCTGCACAGCGGCCCGGACGGATACGATTACCGCCTCTGGAACGTAGAAGAGGCGGATGACAGCGCCGTTACCTTCGTTCTGATGAGCCCGGACGGAGACCAGGGATTCCCGGGAAACTTTGAAGTGTCCGTTACGTATACCCTGACCGATGAGAACGCCGTAGAAATCCACTATGAGGGAAGCTGCGATCAGGATACCGTTGTCAACATGACAAACCACAGCTACTTCAACCTGGCAGGCCACGATGCCGGATCTATTGAGAACCAGACACTTGTCTTAAAAGCGGAGCAGTTCAGCCCGGTGATCGATTCTGCATCCATCCCGACCGGCGAGCATGCACCGGTACAGGGAACCCCGATGGATTTCACCAGAGAGAAAGCAATCGGAGCAGAGATCGAAGCAGATTTCGAACAGCTCAAACTGACCGGCGGCTACGACCACAACTTTATCCTGGACAAGGCTGTCGAGGGAAGCATTGAGCTGATGGCAGTCGCATCCTGCAAAGAGAGCGGCATCACCATGGAAGCCTTCACGGATCTGCCATGCGTTCAGTTCTACGCCGGAAACTTCATTGCTCCGGTTACCGGAAAGAATGGGGTATTCTATGACAAACGCAACGGCTTCTGCCTGGAATCTCAGTATGTGCCGAATGCCATCAACCAGGAGGGTGAGGAGAAACCGATCCTCGAGGCAGGCGATACTTACGACACCACAACCGTATACAAATTCATTTTCTAAGATCCTATTTTATAGCAATCCTCGAAAATAATGCAAAAAATTCAGCACCGCAGAGCGTGAATTACTGCGTCACAGATTTTCGTCGTACCTCGGTACGCCTTCAAATCTGTTCCTTGCAATTCGCGCTCTGCAGCACTGCCTTTTTTGCATTATTTTCGGGTCTTGCTATAGAAACAGCATAAAAAAGCTCCCTTCCTGCAGCGTCCTGTGAAAACAGGAGCGCAGGCGGGGAGCCTTTTTATGGGAAAATATGCAGAAAACGAATTCTGAAAAAACAGAAAAAGAAAAGACCCTGTTTTCGAATCCAACAGAATCTTACCAGTTATGTCATATTCTTTTCAGAGGTGGGTAACCGCTTCGCCATCTGAATCAACCTGCAAGCGGAATAGCAGACACCTTTAAGCGGAGGATGGCGCCTGACTAAGAACAGGCGAAACCAGAATCTGAAACGGTTTACCCGGCCGTTTAATGCAATGCATAAATCTCGCTCGAAGGTTTCTAAAAATCTAATCGAAAATTTTCAGACATTCCATATCCCATAATAGTCTTTGAATGGAAGCTTTCATCGGAAGCATCAACCCTATGCATACAGAGCAGGTTTCCTGACTTACAGATCATCGTTCCACATTCCTTCTCATATGTTGCGGACATACAATGGATTTGTTATGCTTCACTCCCTGATTACAGTGACCGGATCGCCCAGGAATCTCACCTGAATTCCCTCTCTCACCAAAAGACGGATCTTCTTTTGATGCACTCTGGATGTTGATATGAAATTTATACACAACCGTACTATATACCATAGGGCGGTATTTGTCAAGGAAAAATCGCAAAAAGAAAAGGAATCAGACAAAAAGCCGTGTGCATAGAATGAGATATGAAGAGAAAAAATGATAAATTGGAACTGATACTGTTAGGAGTGGGGATTCTCCTGCTGCTGTTATTGTTTGTTGTGAAGCGCCGTCTGGATGCGCCGGAAGAGACAGCGACAGCAGAAAGCAGGACGGAGACGATGGAAGGCAAAAAGCAGGAGGAGACGATACAGAACATGGAACAGGAAAACGCGGCTTTTCTGAACAGTAAAAAGGAAGAACAAAAAGAAACAACGGCAGCCGGACCGGTGCAGATCCGTGTCCTTCTGACAGACTGCGGAAAGCTGGGATACGCACAGAAACAGGTGTCCCTGCGTGGAAACGCAAGCCTTTCCATGAACGACGGCGCATACATAGCTTCCCCGCAGGAGACGATCTGTGTGACGGAACAGGAATGCGGGGAAGTTGTGCATGTGGTGCCGGCCGATGAGACGGCGGGAACGGCGGTTTCCCTTACGGGAAAGCCGGAGGACGAGACGGTTTATCCGGGAAGTTTTGTCATCTATAAAAGCGAAGAGGGACTTCTCGTTGTAAATGAACTTGATCTGGAAATGTATCTTCGGTATGTCGTGCCGAGTGAGATGCCGTCCTCCTATGAAAAGGAGGCATTAAAAGCACAGGCGGTCTGTGCGAGAACGTATGCGTGTGCCAGGATTCGTGAAAAAACGTGGGAGAACTACCACGCGGATGTAGACGACAGCGTGGAAAGCCAGGTCTACCACAATATGGAAGCGCAGCCGGAGACAGACGCTGCGGTGGCGGAGACAGAAGGAAAAATCATCACCTGCGGCGGGGAACCAATTCAGGCGTATTTTTTCTCAACCTCCTGCGGGAAGACGAGTACGGATGAAGTGTGGAATACGGCGGAGACGGCAGAATATCTGAAGAGCGTGACGGTAGGCGGGGAGAAGCAGGAACCGGAGACGGAGGAGGCGTTTGCATCGTTTATCACCAAAAGGGACAGCACAAGTCTGGAAGTGGAGGACGGCTGGTACCGCTGGCAGGTGACGATTCCGGCGGATGTGCTGTCAGAACGGGCAGCGGATCAGAAAATCGGGGAGATCACGGGGATTGAGGTGCGGCGGCGGTCAGAGGGAGGTGCGGCAGAAACCGTCCTTATCGAGGGGGAAAAAGGATCCATGGAAATCGAGGGAGAGTATCAGATCCGAAAGTTCCTCTCGGCGAAAGGCTGGCCGATTCAGAAAAACGACGGAACCGTAAGCTGCGAGATGGATCTGCTTCCGAGCGCCTGCTTTGCCGTGGTTCCGGAAAAAGAAGGGGAAACGGCTGTCTCCTTTACATTTTACGGCGGCGGCTACGGCCACGGCGTCGGCATGTCACAGAACGGTGCGAAACATCTGGCAGAGCAGGGAAAATCGTATGAGGAGATTCTCCGCTATTTTTACCAGAACATCGAAATCGGCGACTGCCGTTCCCTTTTTTAAAAAATCACCGAAAACAGATTTTTTGTGCTATAATGGGCGAAAGCGAAAAACAGTTAGAAAATGACGAGGAGAGAAACATGGCGACAATCAAGGACATAGCGGCACGCGCCGGCGTTACGGCGACGACGGTTTCCCGCGTGATCAACAACCGCGGATACATCAGTGAAGAGACAAGAAAAAAAGTAACGCAGGCGATGCAGGAGATGAATTACCAGCCGAATGAGCTGGCGCGTTCCCTGGCAAAAGCGCATTCCAATACGATCGGGGTTATCGTTCCGCACATCTCGCACCCGTTTTTCAGTAAAATGATCAGTGCACTCGAGAGCGCGGCGGCAAAGCGGGGCTACAAGATTCTGCTCTGCAACTCGAAAGATCAGCCGGAGAAAGAAACCGAATATCTCGATATGTTCATCTCCAACCGTGTAACCGGCGTTGTGATGGCAAGCCGCGATGTGCAGATTGAAAAGTTTCATGATCTGAAAATTCCGATCGTCAATTTCGAGCGAGAGGAAAATACGGAGGCCATTACAATCCAGTGTGACAACGAGCAGGGAGGAGCGCTTGCAGCATCGCATCTTGCGGACTGCGGCTGCTGCCATCTGCTTCATTTCGGCGGAATCGTCGGAAGAGATATGCCGGCGGACCGGCGTGCGGATGGATTCCTGCGCGTCTGCCGGGAGCGGGGGATTGAAGGGGAAGTTCTTTTGAGTGACCGCTTAAGCTACGGCTCCATGCACTATGAATCCTATATTGAAAAGGGCCTTCTGGAGCACCCGGAGACGGACGGCATTTTTGCAAGCAGTGACCTGATTGCCGCACAGGTACTCCAGCGCCTTTACGCCATGGGAAAACGGGTGCCGGAGGATATTAAAGTTGTCGGGTTTGATGACACTGTGATCGCCGGGATTACCACGCCTTCCATCACGACGATCCATCAGCCGATTGAGGAAATGTCGGAGCTTTCCATTGCGTATATCGACCGGAGAAGAAAGGGAGAGATGGTGCCGAATGTGACGACCATGCCGGTGAGCCTTGTGGTGCGCGATTCGGCGTGAAACAAAAACGAAAAGAAAACTCTGCGGAAAAAAGAAACCGCGGAGTTTTTTTCTGCCCTGCGGTAAACGATAGACAGAAAAATAGCAAAAAAGACAAAGAAGAAGCCGGAAATTTGTTGAAAAATATGGTATGTAAACGGTTGACATATAATTCACACAACGGTATACTGCAAGAGAAGAAACGTAACACAGAATTACCGTTACCGGAATGATGTGACAAAATAAAGAATAAGATAAAGGAGAATAAACAACATGACAGTGGAATATCAGAGAAGACTCGAAAAACACTACGACGAGCTGAAATGGCTCTACTGTGAGCTGTATCCAAACGGCCAGGGACGCTTTGAGGAACTCTGTGCAGCCATGGAGCAGTGGTACAAAGAGCGGAATAAAAAATGGAAAGCGCTGGATCGGAAAAGAGAAAAACAGAAAGACTGGTACAAGAGCCAGAAAATGCTCGGTATGATGCTGTACATCGACGCATTCGCAGATAACATCAGCGGCCTTGAGAAAAAACTGGATTATTTAAAAGAGTGCAACGTCAACTACCTGCATCTGATGCCGTTCCTTGCAACGCCGAAGGGAAAAAGCGACGGCGGCTATGCGGTTGCCGATTACCGCACGGTACAGCCGTCCCTTGGAACGATGGAAGATCTGGCTGCCCTCTCTGAAAAATGCCATGACCAGGGCATGAGCCTTTGTATGGATTTCGTTATGAACCACACTTCCGAGGATCATGAATGGGCAAAACGTGCACTTGCCGGTGAAAAAGAGTACCAGGACCGTTACTTTTTCTTCGACAACTACGATATTCCGTCCGAATATGAAAAGACCTGTCCGCAGGTATTCCCGACAACGGCACCGGGCAACTTTACCTGGAGAGAGGACTGCCATAAATTTGTCATGACGACGTTCTATCCATACCAGTGGGATCTGAACTATGCGAACCCGGTTGTCTTTAACGAGATGGTAAACAATATGCTCTATCTCGTCAACCAGGGAATCGATATCGTCCGCATTGATGCCGTTCCATACATCTGGAAACAGCTCGGCACCACCTGCCGTAACCTGCCGCAGGTACATACCATTGTCCGCATGATGCGTATGATCACCGAGATCGTCTGCCCGGGCGTTCTGCTGCTCGGCGAGGTTGTCATGGAGCCGGAAAAGGTTGTTCCGTACTTCGGAACTCTGGAAAAACCGGAGTGCCATATGCTGTACAACGTAACGACGATGGCATCCACCTGGCACACCATTGCAACGGCAGATACCCGCCTGCTGAAACATCAGATGGATATTGTGACGAGACTGCCGAAGGATTATGTCTTCCTGAACTATCTGAGATGCCACGATGATATCGGCTGGGGCCTCGATTACGAATGGCTGAAACAGTTCGGCATCGCCGAGGCACCGCATAAAAAATATCTGAATGATTACTTCCGCGGCTATGTGGAGGGAAGCGATGCAAGAGGAGAGCTCTACAACGACGCTCCTGTTCTGCAGGATGCGCGTCTCTGCGGAACGACGGCTTCTCTCTGCGGTCTTGAGGCGGCAGGCTTTGAGCAGAATGAAGAGAAGACGGCACAGGCCATCCAGAGAATCGAAATGCTGAATGCATACCTCTTCATCCAGTCCGGTATTCCGGTCATCTACAGCGGTGACGAGATCGGTCAGGTCAACGATTACTCCTACAAGGAGAGCGAGGACTACGACCGCAGATCCGACAGCCGTTATATTCACCGCGGCCACTTCCGCTGGGATCTGGAACCGGAGAAGGATAAAAAAGGAACGATACAGAATCGGATTTTTGCTTCGATGAAGAAGATGGAAGAGCTCAAATTCAAATATCGTCCGTTCGATGGGGAGGCGGATGTCTGGACCGAGGAAACGTACGATACCGCACTTCTCTGCGTCTGCAGAAAATCCGGCAATGAGATGGTGACGGGAATCTTCAACTTCAGCAACGAGGACCGTACCGCATGGATCGATATGGGAGAGTTCACCTGGAAGGATCTGTTTACCGGCGAAAAACGCGTTCTGCGCGGTGTTCCGGTTCCAGCCCGCGGTTACGCATGGTATTACCGCAAATGGGATTGAAATCCCTTGCGAAGGAAAGAAAAGTATGATATGCTTTGTAGGCTATCCTGCAATACAAGATGTGTGCAATAATGGGATAGATTCACGAAAACAAAGAAAAGGCGGTTTTGCCAGATGATAAAAACAATCCGCGGTTTTATGAAGCGCCTGAATGAGGACCATGTCGGTGCTTATGCAGCGCAGAGCGCGTATTTCATTCTTCTTTCCTTTATTCCGTTTGTTCTTCTGGTTGTTACGCTTGTAAAATATACGCCGCTGACACGCGACGATGTTTACAGCGTTCTGATCAATATGCTGCCCACGGAGTTCCAGAGCTACGTGGGCGGTATTGTAAATGAGATCTTTTATCAGTCCGTTGCCTATATGCCGATTACGATCATCACAACGCTGTGGTCGGCGGGAAAGGGCATTGCGGCGCTGACAAACGGGCTGAACAGCATTTATCACGTAACAGAGACACGTAATTACATCATCAACCGGCTGCGGGGCATGGCATATACCTTGATATTTGTCGCTGCATTCCTCACCAGTCTGGTGCTTCTGGTCTTCGGAACCCGCATTCAGAATAAGCTGACGGAACATCTGCCGATGGTGGCGCGCGTGACATCCTCTATCATGGGCATGCGTACCCTGATTACGACAGGCGTGCTGGCGGTTCTGTTCCTGGTGCTGTATAAATGCATTCCGAACCGGAAGGCGAGCTTTAAGAGCCAGTGCCCGGGCGCACTGATCTCATCCCTTGCCTGGTCTATTTTTTCCCTTGCATTTTCCATGTACCTCGACATCGCGCTTGCGGCGTCCAATATGTACGGCAGTCTGACGATGATCGTGTTTATCATGATCTGGATGTATTTCTGCATGTGGATCCTTCTGATCGGCGCGGAGATCAACGCGTATTTTGAGGATAAACTGCGGAAACTGCAGAATGCGGCGATCGAGCATTTTATGGAAAATAAAGAGACGAATAAAGAAGCGGGAAAATAATGGCTTGACATCCGGGGGTCAAGACGGTACAATAAATATTGTTTATGAAAGTTTTATAAATAATCTAACAGGAAAAATGCTGTGAAGATGTTCAGAGAAATATTTTTTCCGCCAGAGAGAGGGAGTCATCGGCTGCAAGCTCCTTCAGGTTCAGGAATATTTCAAATTTCGCATTGGAGCAGATGTCCGGAACGTATAGCAGGATACTGGAAATGCAAGTAGGGACAGACGTTTGGTGTACGTTACAGCACCGGTTATGAGTGTCTGCAGGAAGTATCTGCAGAAATCAGGGTGGTACCGCGAAATTTCAGATCTCGTCCCTTTGTGGGGCGGGGTCTTTTTTTGTGAGCAACGAGCCAGACAGCCATGCTTGCATGGATATTTGGCGACTGCCACGAAAATCAGATGCTCCGCTGTTTGCAGCGGGGTATCTGACTGTTTTTCACATTTACCATCAAACAAGCAAGAAAAAGAAAGTAGGAGAGTCAAATGCAGGAAAAAAGTGTATTAACCGGCCATCTGTCTGAATTAAAACAGAAGATTGAAAATGGACTGGAAGAGCTGAAAAGCTCCAAAGAACTGTATGAATTTAAGAGCGAGTATCTGGAAGGAAAGAAAAGTAAGATCAGCGGGCTGATGAAAGAAATGAAAAACATTGCCCCGGAAGAGCGCGCAAACTACGGTAAATCCGTCAATGAGTTAAAAGAGTGGGCGCTTGGCCGCTTCCAGAAAGTGGAAGAGGAGATGAAAGAGCGCGAGCTGCAGAAGAAATATGAGTCCGAGAAAATCGACCTGACCCTTCCGGCAGAAGAGACAGCGATCGGAAACCTTCATCCGGTTACCCTGATCCGCAAACAGCTCATCGACATCTTTGCAGGCATGGGCTTTGAGGTATACGAGGGAAGAGAAATCGAGACCGATTACTACAACTTTACTGCACTGAATACACCACAGGATCACCCGGCAAGAGATATGCAGGATACCTTCTATCTCTCCCCGGAATTCCTGCTTCGTACCCAGACATCGGCAGGCCAGATTCATGTCATGGAAAACAAAAAGCCGCCGATCAAGATCCTTTCCCCGGGACGTGTTTTTCGGTCTGATGACGACGCAACCCATTCTCCGATGTTCCATCAGATGGAGGGACTCGTTGTCGACAAAAACATCACCCTCTGCGACCTGAAAGGAATGCTCGACGTACTCGTACAGAAGATCTACGGCGAGGGAACGACAACACGTCTTCGTCCATCTTACTTCCCGTTCACGGAGCCGTCCGTTGAGGTAGACTGCAGCTGCTTCGCCTGCGGCGGAAAAGGATGCAGCCTCTGCAAGGGAACCGGCTGGATCGAGGTCCTTGGAGCAGGTATCGTAAACAAACGCGTGCTGGAGAACTGCGGCATTGATTCAGAAGAGTACAGCGGCTTCGCTTTTGGCATCGGCCTGGAGCGTATCGCCATGCTGAAATACGGAATCAACAACATCAAACTGTTATTCGGTTCCGATCTGCGGGTTTTAAATCAGATTAACGAGAAATAAAGACGAAACAGTTTGAATTTGGAGGTTTAATATGTTAGTACCGTTAAGTTGGCTGAAAGAATATGTAGATATCGATGTTACCCCGGAAGAACTGGAGAAAAAACTGTTCGACGGCGGTTTTGAAGTAGAAGAGCGTTATCAGGTGGGAAAAGACATCAGCAACGTTGTTGTCGGTCTGGTGGAGGGCTGCGAGCCGATCCCGGAGACCCATCTTCATGTGTGCCAGGTAAATGCAGGAGAACACGGCACCATGCAGATCTGCTGCGGCGCAGACAACGTGCACACCGGCGGAAAATTCCCGGTTGCCCTTCCTGGCGCTTCTGTTTATGCAACAGCAAAAGATCATAAGACCATCGAGGGTGTTATGACCATCAAAAAAGGAAAATTAAGAGGATATGAGTCCTGCGGAATGCTCTGCTCCGGCGTGGAGCTCGGCCTTACCGAGGATCTGTACCCGGGCGCAGGCTACAACGGACTGCTTGTTCTGCCGGAAGATGCCGAGCTTGGCGCAGATGTCAAAGAGCTGACAGGTCTTGACGACTGGATCTTTGATATCTCCCTGACTGCAAACAGACCGGACTGCCAGAGTATCCTCGGTATCGCAAGAGAAGTATCGGCGATGCTGGAAAAACCTTTAAAAATGCCGGCAACCGATTACACCGAGACGGATGTGGAAAAAGAAGGCTTCTCTGTCCGCGTGGAAGCTCCGGAACTCTGCCCGCGTTACAGCGCTCATTACGTATATGACGTAAAAATCGGAGAGTCCCCGGCATGGATGAAACGCCGTCTGGCACTCGTCGGCATGTCCGCGATCTCCAACGTGGTTGATATCACAAACTACGTCTTAAAAGAGATCGGCCAGCCGATGCATGCTTTTGACTGCTCTTATCTGGAAGGCAATGAAATCTGTGTCAGAAGAGCAAAAGAAAATGAAAAGATTGTGACCCTCGATGAGCAGGAATACACAATGAATGAGAACAACCTCGTGATCTGCGACGGTGTAAAACCGGTTGCACTTGCCGGTGTCATGGGAGGCTTAAACTCCGAGATCCGCGACACGACAGAGGCTGTTATGTTTGAGTCCGCAAAATTCGCACGCGACAACGTCAGAAAGACAGCCCGTGCGCTTGGAAAAGCGACGGATGCCAGTGCAAGATATGAGAAAGGCGTGGACGAGTATTCAACCGTACTTGGTATGAAACGTGCGCTGCATCTGATGGAAGAGCTTGGCTGCGGTAAAGTTTCCCGTACCCATTTCGATGTGAACACCGGAAACTCCATCGATCCGACTCCGATGACCGTCAGTGTCAGCAAAGTAAACGGCGTACTCGGTATCGAAGTTCCGGAAGCAGAGATTCTCCGCATTATGAAAAACCTGAACTTTGCACCGGAAATCAACGGCGATGAGCTGACCATTCAGGTACCGGCTTACCGTGAGGATATGCTGCCGGAGGGCGAAAACGATGTAGAGCGTTACCCGGATGTGGCAGAGGAAGTCATCCGTATGTACGGCTACGACCACGTAACAGATACCTTCCTTTCCGCTGCACAGGTAACGATGGGCGGCTACAATGAAGAGCAGAAAGGCGAGCTGGCACTGAAGAATACCTTATGCACCATGGGTATCTACGAGTGCATGCATTACTCCTTCTTCTCCCCTGCAGATCTGGATCTCTTGAAACTGCCGGCAGATGCAAAAGAGAGAAATGCCATCGAGATCATCAACCCGATCAACCAGGATCTGTCCCTGATGCGTACCACACTGGCAGCTTCCATGCTGAATGCCATTTCCAGAAATGAGAAACAGGGCACCCTTGAAGGAAGACTGTTCGAGGTAGCAAGCATCTACATTCCGGAGTCCCTGCCGCTGACATCCTACCCGGATGAGAGAAAAGTTCTCTGCGTCGGAACCTTCGGAAACAACGAGAGCTTCTTCACTATGAAGGGCATCGCCAACACCATCGCCGAGAGCATGGACATTGAGTTCACCTACGAGCCGGTTCAGAAATCCTTCCTGCATCCGTATCAGGCAGTGAAAGTACTCTGCGAGGGTACAGAAATCGGATACTTCGGAAAAGCAGCATATGATATCCAGAACGAGCTGAGCATGCGTGCTTCCGCTTACATCATGGAGCTTGACTTAAAAGAGCTCTCCAGATGGTACGGCAAAAAACGCACCTTCCAGCCGATCTCCAAATTCCAGGAGGAGAAACGTGACCTGGCATTTGTCATGGACAAAAACATCAGCTGCGGCGATGTAGAGAACTGTATCCGCGAGGCAAACAAATACGTAAAAGAGATCCGTCTGTTCGATGTTTACGAGGGCGGCCAGATTCCGGAAGGCAAGAAGAGCATGGCGTTCACCGTCACCTTTGCACCGAAGGAAGAAGCATTTGACTTCGAAAAAGTACAGAAATTTGTCGAGAAGATCTGCAAGAAACTGCAGAATGAGTTCAACATCGAACTGAGAGGCTGATTTTTATGAAACTTTATATCATGCGCCACGGTGAAACCGCGTGGAACGTAGAAGGCAGACTGCAGGGCCAGACGGACACCGAGCTGAATGAGAACGGTGTCCGTCTGGCGAAAGTGACGGCGGAAGGACTGAAAAATATCCCGTTTGACCTTGGAATTTCCAGTCCACTGCGCCGCGCAAAGCACACGGCAGAGCTCGTCCTTGCGGGCAGAAATGTGCCGCTTACGACCGACGACCGCCTGATGGAGCTTTCCTTTGGCTCCTGGGAAGGGCTTGGATGCCGGGCAAACAATTTTGAGATTCCGTCTGAACACTTCGACGATTTTTACAGAGATCCGTTCCACTTCCGCCCGGCGGGAGACGGAGAGACGATCCAGGAGGTCTGCGACCGGGCAGAAGCGTTCTATCATGAGCTGACTGCGAAACCGGAGTTCCAGGACAAGACGATCCTGATCGCCACCCACGGCTGCTGCATGCGTGCGCTGCTACGCAATGTCTATGAAGACAAGAACGACTTCTGGCACGGCGGCGTGCCGTACAACTGTGCGGTCAGCATCATCGAAGTACAGAACGGTGTTTCCACGCTGCTTGCGGATAATAAAATCTATTATGATCCGTCGGACTGCGTAAACTTTTATAAAGAAGTAAAATAAAAAATGATATTCAGAGGCAGACATAAAAGGAAAGTATTTCCCTTTGTGCCTGCCTCTTTAAATCGCGTTTGCCGTCTGACAGAAAGTGTGATACTATAGAAATAACGGATTTTAACACCAGTAGACAAGAAGTCCCCCGTTTCTGAAGCGGTGGGATGAATTGCTAAAAGAAACATAACGGCAGTGGCGGGCGGAGAGAAATCGGTATTCTCCACTGACATGAGGCAAGTCACAGTCGAACTATTTTCGACATGTCAGACTCCGTGAAATACCGACTATGAGTTGAAACAATGAAAGCGAAAAAGGAGGAACACAAGTATGTCCATGGTAACACTGGGAAGTACAGGAATCTGTGTAAACAAGAACGGCTTCGGCGCGCTGCCGGTACAGCGTGTCACGAAAGAAGACGCTGTTTATCTGCTGCGCAAAGCGTATGACGGAGGCATCCGCTTTTTTGATACCGCGCGTGCCTACAGCGACAGCGAGGAAAAATTAGGCGCAGCGTTTGAGGGAATGCGTGAGAAGGTCTTTATCTCTACGAAGACGATGGCAAAGGATGTGGAGGGCTTCTGGAAGGATCTGGAGACAAGCCTTTCCCTTTTGAAGACGGATTACATCGATATCTATCAGTTCCACAATCCGTCCTTCTGTCCTAAGCCGGGAGATGGAACCGGCCTGTATGAGGCGATGCTGGAAGCAAAAGCACAGGGAAAAATCCGCCACATCGGTATCACGAACCACCGCATGAGCGTGGCAGAGGAGATCATCGAGTCCGGTCTTTACGAGACGCTGCAGTTCCCGTTCTGCTATCTGGCAACGGACCGTGAGAAAGCACTGGTACAGGGATGCAAAGAGAAAAATATCGGCTTTATCGCAATGAAAGCGCTTTCGGGCGGGCTGATCACAAACTCCGCGGCTGCATATGCTTTTGAAGACCAGTACGACAACGTGCTTCCGATCTGGGGCGTCCAGAGAGAAAAAGAGCTGGACGAGTTCTTAAGCTACATTGCCTGTCCGCCTGCCATGACGGATGAAATCAAGACGATGATCGAGAAAGACCAGAAAGAGCTCTCCGGCAACTTCTGCCGCGGCTGCGGTTACTGTATGCCATGTCCGGCAGGCATTGAGATTAACACCTGCGCGCGCATGAGCCTGCTTCTGCGCCGTTCCCCGTCCGCCAACCAGCTCACCGAGCGCGGCCAGGCGATGATGAAGAAAATCGAGGTTGTCTCCACTGCGGCGCCTGCATGAAGAAATGTCCCTACGGTCTGAATACGCCGAAGCTTCTCGAAGAGAACTACGAAGATTATAAAAATGTACTGGCAGGAAAAACACTGGTATGAGTAATCTGATCTTCAGCCTGAACGCGACGATGCCGATCTTCCTGACAATGATTTTGGGACTTTTCTTTCGAAAGGTTGGTATTCTGGACGAATCGTTCACAAGCAAAATGAACAAATTTGTGTTTAAAATCGCACTCCCGGTGCTGCTGTTCCAGGACCTGTCGGATTCTGATTTCTCCGCTGTGTGGGATATCAAATTCGTTCTGTTCTGCTTCTTTGCAACACTGCTCTCAATTCTTGCGGTATGGGGACTTTCCCATCTCTTAAAAGAGAGAAGTGCAAGAGGCGAATTTATCCAGGCGGCGTACCGGAGCAGTGCGGCGATCCTTGGTATTGCCTTTATCCAGAATATCTACGGAAATTCCGGCATGGCGCCGCTGATGATCATCAGCAGTGTGCCGCTGTATAATATCATGGCGGTTGTCGTTCTTGCGGTATTCGGTCCGGAACGGGAGGAGATCACGGCAGATTTTGTGAAAAAGACGGCGAAAAATATCGTGACAAACCCGATTATCCTCGGGATCGCTGCAGGACTTCTCTGGTCGGTGCTTCGCATTCCAAAGCCGGTGATTCTGCAGAAAACGGTGCAGAATATTGCGGTACTTGCAACGCCGCTCGGCCTGATTGCGATGGGTGCGTCGTTTGAGGCAAAGAGCGCGGCAAAGAATATCCGGCCGTCGATTGCTGCAGCTGCGATTAAGCTGGTCGGTCTTGCAGCTGTCTTTCTGCCGATCGCCGTGATACTTGGCTTCCGTCAGGAAAAATTGGTGGCAATCCTTGTGATGCTGGGTTCCGCAACGACGGTGAGCAGTTTTATCATGGCGAAAAATATGGGTCATGAGGGAAGTCTGACGGCAAACACCGTTATGCTCACAACGTGCGGCAGTGCCTTTACGCTGACGTTCTGGCTGTATCTGATGAAAACGCTGGCGTTTATCTAACCGGATTGCGAATATCCGCTTTGATTTTCAGTACACCAAAAGCGTGTCCGGGATTTTGTCCGGGCACGCTTTTATCAATCATAAAAATCAGAAAAAGAGGGAAAAGAATGGACTTCAAAAATGCGGTCAAAGCATTACAGATTGGAAAAAAGGAAGGAAAAGAATTCCGCCTTTCTACGGAATTTGGGAAAAATCCGGAAGAAGAGCTCCCGTTTCCGGAATATCCGCGTCCGCAGATGCGCCGGGAAAACTGGACAAATCTGAACGGATGGTGGGAGTATGCGTTCACGGAAACGCAGAAAATGCCAAAACAGCGGGACGGAAAAATTCTCGTTCCGTTTTCCCCGGAGTGCGATGCGTCCGGCGTGAAGCGGCAGCTGCTTCCAAAAGAATATCTGTGGTACTTCCGCACGATTCAGCTTCCCAAAATTCCTGCCGGAAAACGGCTGCTGCTGCAGTTCGGCGCCGTGGATCAGGATGCGGTAATTTACTGCAACGGAAAGCGTGCCGGAGGCCATCTCGGCGGGTATCTTTCTTTTTCAGTGGATCTTACGCCGTATCTCAAAACGGGAGAGAACGAGCTTGCCGTCAAGGTGCGCGATGAGACGGACACGGACTGGAAGGGCCGCGGAAAGCAGAGCCTTACCCCGGGCGGCATGTTTTACACCGCGCAGAGCGGCATCTGGCAGAGCGTCTGGATGGAATGGGTGCCGGAGACGTATCTGGAACGCATCGTGATCACGCCGGAATATGATACGGCGAGCGTAAAAGTACGGGTTTTCCTCAACGGACCGGATGCGGGACTGACGAAAAAAATTACGGTGCGGGAGAGCGAAGCGCCGGATGCGAAGGTGATCTGCGTCCGGGAGACGAGAGAAAACGAGGCGGAGCTGATTCTCGGTAATTTTGCAGGCTGGAGCCCGGAACATCCGCATCTCTATGGGGTTTCCATTGAAGCGGGAGAAGACCGCATCGAGAGTTATTTCGGCATGCGCAAATTCGGCATTGGAAAAGATGAGAAAGGAATCACGCGTCTTCTCTTAAACGGAAAGCCGTATTTCCAGAACGGTGTCCTCGACCAGGGTTATTGGCCGGAAAGCTTCTACACGCCGCCGTCCGATGAGGCGATGGTTTATGACATTAAGACGGCCAAACGCCTCGGTTTCAATATGATCCGGAAACACCTGAAAGTTGAGTGCGCAAGATGGTATTCCCACTGCGACCATATCGGTATGCTGGTGTGGCAGGATATGATCAACGGCGGCGGCCGGTCGATTCAGACGTTCCTTTTGTACCTTCCGACCGTACTGCCGTTTGTGACAACGGAATTCAGGGATAACTGTTATCCGCTCTTTTCGCGGACCTCAAAAACGGGAAGAGAGTGGTGGAAGCGGGAGTGCCGCGAGACGGTTCATCAGCTTTACAATGCACCGTGCGTGTCGCTCTGGGTTCTGTTCAACGAGGGATGGGGACAGTTTGATGCCAGGGAGATGACAGAAATGGTGCGCGCTCTCGATCCGACGCGGCAGATCGACCACGCGAGCGGCTGGTACGATCAGGGAGCGGGGGACATCAAGAGCCTTCACAATTACTTTCGTCCGTTAAAAGTAAAACCGGAGGAGCGCGCGTTTGCTTTTTCTGAATACGGCGGCTATACGTATCCGGTACAGGAGCATCTCTACTCCGAAAAATCGTTCGGCTACCGCACGTACCAGAACCAGACACAGTACCAGAAAGCGATGAATGCACTGGCAGAAAAGATAAGAGAACTCACAGAACAGGGACTTGCCGCAGCAGTCTACACACAGCTTACCGATGTCGAGGAGGAGTCGAACGGCATCCTTACGTATGACCGGAAGGTATGCAAATGGGAACCACAGGAGGCAAAAGATTTTTGCTCAAAAGAATAATTTGGTAAAATTTTTGTTGACAAAGTGAGGATAAGTTGCTAATATATTGGATAAGGCGTTGGAAGTTGTAAGAAATTGCTGAAAATCCGCGGCGCCTGCGGATGGAGGAAAGTTGGTGTTTATGGAACAGAAAAGAACATTATCCCTGCTGGTGGATAATACGCCGGGACTTTTAAGCAGAGTAGCTGGTCTTTTCAGCCGACGCGGATACAATATCGAGACGATCACCGCCGGTGTGACAGCAGACCCGCGATACACAAGAATGACTGTTGTTCTGTACTGCAGTGATGAAATGATTCTGGAGCAGATCAAAAAACAGCTGGCAAAACTTGTCGATGTGCGGGATATCAAAGAGCTGAAGCCGGACGAGAGTGTCAGACGAGAGCTGATGCTGGTCAAAATCCGTGTGAATGAAAATGAACGCCGCAATGTCATCGCCATCTCCGATGTCTTCCGTGGAAGAATCGTGGATGTGGGACAGGAAAGCCTGATTGTAGAGCTGACCGGAAACCAGTCAAAGCTCGAAGGGTTCCTGAATCTGGTACAGGGATACGAAATCCTGGAACTGGCCAGAACAGGAGTGACAGGACTCTCCAGAGGAGCCCACGATGTGCGTTACCTCGATTAACGCAGATCACATTACATACGTTTGCTAGAGGAATGAAATTTTTGTATAGAAAAGTTCATTTCCCTGACAAACAGCAAAAGGCAGAAATGCTTTTCGCTGTATAAATTGACCGACCTGCCGCCGGTCAAGACATTCTATATATTATGGAGGAAAATAAAATGGCAGCAAGACTTTTTTATCAGGAAGATTGTAATCTCTCTTTACTGGAAGGCAAAAAAATCGCAATTATCGGCTACGGAAGCCAGGGACATGCTCATGCACTGAACCTGAAAGATTCCGGCTGTGATGTTATTATTGGACTTTATGAAGGCAGCAAATCCTGGGCAAAAGCAGAGGCACAGGGATTCAAAGTATACACCGCTGCTGAGGCTGCAAAACAGGCTGATATCATCATGATCCTGATCAACGATGAAAAACAGGCTGCAATGTACAAAAAAGATATCGAGCCAAACCTGGAAGAGGGCAACATGCTGATGTTCGCTCATGGTTTCGCTATCCACTTCGGACAGATCGTACCTCCGAAGAACGTAGATGTAGCTATGATCGCTCCGAAAGCACCTGGCCACACAGTAAGAAGCGAGTATCAGGCTGGCAAAGGAACTCCTTGCCTGGTTGCTGTTGAGCAGGATTACACCGGAAAAGCTCTGGACAGAGCACTGGCTTACGGCCTTGGAATCGGCGGAGCAAGAGCTGGTCTTCTGGAGACAACCTTCAGAACTGAGACCGAAACAGACCTGTTCGGTGAGCAGGCAGTTCTCTGCGGCGGTGTATGCGCCCTGATGCAGGCTGGATTTGAGACTCTGTGCGAGGCTGGATACGACCCAAGAAACGCATACTTCGAGTGCATCCATGAGATGAAACTGATCGTAGACCTGATCTATCAGTCGGGATTCTCCGGAATGAGATACTCCATCTCCAACACAGCCGAGTACGGCGATTACATCACCGGACCGAAGATCATCACAGAAGAAACCAAGAAGACCATGAAGAAGATCCTTTCCGATATCCAGGATGGTACTTTCGCAAAAGACTTCCTTCTGGATATGTCCCCAGCAGGCGGACAGGCTCACTTCCGTGCAATGAGAAGAAAAGCTGCAGAGCATCCGTCAGAGAAAGTCGGAGAAGAAGTCAGAAAACTGTACAGCTGGAGCAACGAGGACAAACTGATCAACAACTAATCGGTTTGCTGTCAAATGATCCATATCGGGAGGCTGCCTTTGCGGGCAGTCTCCTTTTTTCGTTCTATCGTTTTATCATAGAAAAAACACTTCCGCGCCATGCATATCCCCCAATATGATAGGGCGCGGAAGTGTTATCTTTTCTGTATTCGTTTTTTTATGCCTCCTGACGACAGGCAGGAAAAGCACGGTAGTATTTGATATAAGAACTTAAAATATCAAAAAATTCGGAATTGGTCGGTTTTGTCAGAACCGGATGCACAGAAAGCGAAAAGAGCAGATCACGGTTTCCGCGGGTCCAGCAGACGGAAATAGCGGTGCGGATGTCTCGTTCGACGCAGGAGGACGATACCTGAAACGTTTGCGCGATCTTTGGGTACAGCGTTTTGCTGACCCGAAGGAGATAATCTTCGTCTTCCATGCATAAAGCGATACCATAGGCGAGATAGCGAAATCCGCGGTATTTTGCACCAATTCCTAAAGAGTGTAGTAGAAAGTAAATTTCAGTTTCCATTACGATGTCTCCTTTTATTCAGTTTTTACATAGTCTTTGCAGACGGGCATGCCAGAGGTGAAAGTTTGTATGGCATACGATTTTCCCCTTTCACTTATGATACGTGGAAAACGTCGAAAAATTACATATTCAGAAAGAAAAAGTGACAATATAGTAAAATAAAAGAGAATATGACACGAAATAAAGAAATAAATGTAATGAAACGGGAGAGGGAAAAATAACATTGATTTTTCAGAAGTTCGCTGGTATAATGAAAACATGATTACGGGGTATGGCGTAGCTTGGTAGCGCGCACGGCTGGGGGCCGTGAGGTCGCAGGTTCAAATCCTGTTGCCCCGATCGGTAAGAGTGTCGTTTTACGGCACTTTTTTTCTTACGGACAAAGACGTGTGCGGAAGAAAAATGAATTGCGCAGAAAAAACAGGGAGGAAGTTATGGGGAAAGTAACGATACAGAGTATGGCAAAGGAGCTGGGACTGTCCCGGAATACGGTTGCATGGCATTAAAGGATGATCCGAAGGTAGCTCCGGTGACGCGGGAGAGAGTTCTTCGGATGGCGAAAAGAAATGGCTATCTGGGCGAAAATGTATATGTGGAAGAAGTTCGGGCACCGCAGGAGAAGCATTACAATATTATGGTTCTGCGTACGCGGGATGCCGCTGTTTATTGGGACCGTGTCGTGAGCGGCATCTCCGAGGAGGCGAGCCTCAATAACTGTCAGACGCGCGTTGCGGTCGTGACGGAGCGGGAGGAGGAGAACGGCATTCTGCCGCTCGGCCTGAATGAAAATATCGATGCGATCTTCTGCATTAAAATGCTGCCGCCGGAATATATGCAGAAACTGGTAAATCTGGGTTACCGCATCTTTCAGCTCGACCATTACTGCGGCATCGAACAGCGGCCGATGGGCGATATCGTGCGTGTGGACGGTGTGCAGCCGGTGAGTCTTCTGACGTCCCATCTGATCGGGCAGGGCATGACGCGGATCGGTTTCCTAAGTGAGCACAGCAGCACGTATGAGTCGATGCATGACCGGTATGTCGGTTTCCTTGCAGCGATGGAACAGGCGGGCATTCCGCTCGATGAGGAGCTTGTGCGCCCCAATATGGAGAGCGATCATTTTTATTACCCGGAAAATTTTGACAAGATTGTGGCGAGCTACGATACACTGCCGGAAGCGATTGTCTGCGGCAACGATATGATCGCCAAAAGATTGACAGAATCCTTCCGGAAAATCGGCGTGCGCGTGCCGGAGGATGTGGCACTGACCGGATTTGATGATGATGAGGACCGGATGCTGTATCCGTTCTTCTCAACCGTTCATGTCGATACGAAGTGGCTTGGCCGCCGTATGGTGCATGAATTTTTATGGCGGGAGGAGCACCCGGAAGCGCCGAAAGAACGGATTCTCGTTTCGGGGGAGGTTGTGGTGCGCCGTTCCTCGTGCAAGCGCCAGGGATAGAAAGAAATAGAAAAAACAGGAAAAAGTGAACAAAGAAAGAAAGCCAGGGACGCCCCGGCGGACGAGAAGAAAAACCGTCTGCCGGGGCGTTTCCGGCTCCCTTTTTGCGATGATTCAAATTCGTGCATAAATGCCATGTAGAAAAACACTAATTAATAATGCAAAATGGTGCATTTAAGGAAAGCTAAACTGAACAAAAATGACAAAAACGCAAGAATAAAAACCTCGTTAATATCACACATTAAAAAATAATAGTGCAAAATAATGCATTATATCGCCGGAAGGAAGGGAGAGAGCGAAATGCAGGAATGGACGGAGGACCGCTGCAACCTGGATATCGATATCATCGCACTGCCGGGCTGGTCGGATGCAACATCCAAAATTTCCCTTCTGATGGGCGATGAGACACAGCGACCGGACATCATCTGGTGGTGGAACATGGAAGCTGACTATACGAAATGGGTAGACGCAGGCCTTCTGGTGGATGTTTCTCAGTATATGAAGAAATACACCAACATGGTTGACTACTACAACAGCGTAGATCCTGGCGTTATGTTCTATGCATCCGGAGACAACGGAATTTACCGTATCCCGGGCGACGTTGCAGAGCCGGCATGTGAGACTCTGTGGATCCGGAAAGACTGGCTGGACAACTTAGGACTGGCTGTTCCGACTACACTGGATGAGCTGGATGAGCTCAAGGAAATCCACGGAAAACAGGTAGAGGATTACCAGAAATACCTGGAAGAGTACAACAAATAAAACAACGAAATCATGCGTTAGAGTACCCGCCGGAGCCTCCTTTCCGGCGGGTGTATTTTTACGGAATCCTGCGTTTTGCGCTTGACAGAGATGGAGAAAAATGGTAACATAAGAGCCAAGTTAGGAAAAAGGCAAAGAAGAGGAATACTACATGGAGCTTCCGAATCCAGAAAGCTGTTGGGT
Organism: Blautia sp. OF03-13; assembly: GCF_003460685.1. Classification (NCBI taxonomy): domain Bacteria; kingdom Bacillati; phylum Bacillota; class Clostridia; order Lachnospirales; family Lachnospiraceae; genus Blautia; species Blautia sp. OF03-13. The sequence continues at coordinate 107,026 of NZ_QTVR01000002.1, forward strand.
GATGCGAAACAGCAGACGAATTCCGTGGAACTGACCTCAGAGCCGCTGCTCCCAAATTTAGAATAAAAAGAGTAGGTGCAGACGGAAACCCACCGTTAGAAGGGCAGGATATGCAGATGTTTCATCCGTATCCGCAGAGTGTACAGAGAAAATCTCTGTAAAACAGGAGTGGTACCGCGTAAGATAGCAAGTCTTTCGTCTCTTGTGTCAGAAGCCGACACAGAAGATGAGAGATTTTTTTATGCTTTCATCCCGAATTTATGTCGGCAGAATAAATTATATTTCACTTTCTGGGAGGAAAAAATCATGATGAATGCAAAGAAGTATCAGAAACAGTATTATATGCCGCCGGTTCCGTGCATGGACTGGGCAGAAAAAGACAGCATTGACAAAGCACCGGTATGGTGCAGCGTTGACCTTCGTGACGGAAACCAGCACTTGTAATTCCGATGAGCCTGGAGCAGAAGGTAGAATTCTTCAAACTCCTCGTTGAGGTTGGTTTCAAAGAGATCGAGGTCGGCTTCCCGGCAGCATCTGAGACCGAGTACGAATTCCTTCGCACCCTGATCGAGCAGGATCTGATCCCGGATGACGTAACCGTTCAGGTTCTGACCCAGGCGAGAGAGCATATCATCCGCAAGACCTTCGAGGCATTAAAGGGCTGCAAGAATGCCATCGTTCACGTTTACAATTCCACTTCCTATGCACAGCGTCAGCAGGTCTTCAAAAAATCGAAAGAAGACATCCTGAAAATCGCCGTTGAGGGAGCAAAGCTCTTAAAAGAGCTGACAGAAGAGGCCGGCGAGAAATACCGCTTCGAGTACAGCCCGGAGAGCTTTACCGGAACCGAGCCGGAATATGCGCTTGAGGTGTGCAACGCCGTTCTCGACGTATGGCAGCCGACTGCAGACCGCAAAGCCATCATCAACCTGCCGAGCACCGTGGAGCTTTCCATGCCGCACGTTTATGCAAGCCAGGTGGAATACATGAGCAAAAACCTGAAATACCGCGATAATGTCGTTCTTTCCCTTCATCCGCACAATGACCGCGGCTGCGGCGTTTCCGATGCAGAGATGGGTATCCTTGCCGGAGCAGACCGTATCGAGGGAACGCTGTTCGGAAACGGCGAGAGAACCGGAAACGTGGATATTATCACGGTCGGCATGAACATGTACATGCAGGGCGTCGATCCGGAGCTTGACTTCTCCGATATGCCGAAACTCTGCCATGCATTTGAATCCTTCACCGGTATGAGCATCAACCCGAGAAGCCCGTACTGCGGATCTCTCGTATTTGCAGCCTTCTCCGGTTCCCATCAGGATGCGATCGCAAAAGGCATGCACTGGATCGAGGAGAAAGCACCGGATACCTGGACCGTTCCGTATCTGCCGATCGATCCGACCGATATCGGAAGAAACTACGATGCAGACGTCATCCGCATCAACAGCCAGTCTGGAAAGGGCGGTGTCGGCTATATTCTGGAGACGAAATACGGCCTGAATCTGCCGGCGAAGATGCGCGAGGCTATGAGCTATACCGCAAAATCCGTTTCCGATCATCTGCATAAAGAGCTGCGTCCGGATGAAATCTTTGAACTCTTCAAGGACAGCTTCGAGAACGTAACCACACCGTATAACATCAACGGCGTTCACTTTAAACAGCTTGATGCGGGCAAAATTGAAGCACAGGTTACTTCCAACTATGAGGGCGGCGAGTATACAACCGTATTTGCAGAAGGAAACGGCCGTCTGAACGCAGTCAGCAACGCGCTGAAACAGCAGTACAATCTGCAGTATGATCTGGTCAGCTATACGGAGCATGCTTTAGAGCAGAGTTCCAAATCCCGTGCGATCGCCTATGTCGGCATCAAGAAGCCGGACGGAACACTTTCCTGGGGTGCAGGCGTAGACCCGGATATCATCCGTGCTTCCATCGATGCGCTGGTAACTGCAATCAACAACCGATAAGAAAAGAGAGAGAATATGCTGTTTAAAAACAAAATCGAATATACCAAAGAGCTGTTTGTGGAGATTTACCGCACCGAAATGAAAAAAGTGCTGCTCGTGCTGCGGATCATCACCGGTCTTGCTGTTGCGGCTGCCATTCTCTTCATGATCTACGGTGCAGTGACCCGCGGATCCGTTCTGCCGGGCGATTTCTTCAATCTGGGAATTTCTGTCCTGATGGCACTGCTGTGTACGTTTCTGCCGAATCTGATGGCCCGTTCGCAGATGAAAAAATGCAAAAAGAAAGGCCTTCTCGGAGAACGTACCCTTCGTTTTACGGAGCATGTGCTCACGATGACATACGAAAAAGAGGGCAGAAGCACCGATATTCCGCTGGAGCAGCTGGCAAAGGTCACGGAGTTTGACAACTATATCCGTATCACCATCGGCGGCAGAAGTACTTTTCTTGACAAGAAACGCTTTGAGATCGGAGAAGCAGCAGCGTTTGTGACCTGGGCGGAAGACAAAATCGCAGAAAATGCGGAAAAAGAGGAAGAGGCGCTTGCCCTGGAAGAAGCAGCAGAATCCCCGGCCCTGGAAGAAGGCGAAGCAAAAACGGAGGAGTCCGACGAAAATTAAATCATACATTCTGACAAAAAATATTTTGGCAGAATGGTGGAAAATGGCTGTGCATTTTTGTGCACAGTCATTTTTTGTATATTTTTGTTGTTTTTTCATACTTCATCCATTATAATAAAAGGAAGCGTACAGGTAAAACTAATCTGAAACGTATCCGGCCGGGAGTCAGAGAGGCTCTGCCGGGAGTCAAAGTGAAGGAGAGAAAGAGCATGGAAGTATTATACAAAAGTACCAGAGGCAATGGAGAAACCGTAACTGCATCCCGGGCAATCTTAAAGGGTCTGTCCGACGACGGCGGATTATTTGTACCGACCTCCATTCCAGCACTGGATGTTCCCATGGAAAAACTTGCGGCTATGAGCTATCAGGAAGTAGCATACGAGGTAATGAGCCGTTTTCTTACCGACTTTACAGAAGATGAACTGAAAAACTGTATTGCAAACGCATACGATGCGAAATTTGACACAGAGGAAATTGCACCGCTGACAAAAGCAGACGGTGTTTACTATCTGGAGCTGTTCCACGGCGCAACGATCGCGTTCAAGGACATGGCACTTTCCATTCTGCCGCATCTGATGACGACCGCCGCAAAGAAAAACGGCGTGAAAAATGAGATCGTCATCTTAACTGCTACATCGGGAGATACCGGAAAAGCAGCAATGGCAGGCTTTGCAGATGTGCCGGGCACCAGAATTATTGTATTTTACCCGAAGAACGGCGTAAGCCCGATTCAGGAAAAACAGATGGTAACACAGAAGGGCAAGAACACCCACGTTGTAGCCATCCACGGAAACTTCGACGACGCACAGACCGGCGTGAAGAAAATGTTTAACGATAAAGAGCTTGGAAAAGAGCTGGCAGATAAAGGTTTCCAGTTCAGCTCTGCAAACTCGATCAACATCGGAAGACTCGTTCCGCAGGTCGTCTACTACGTATATGCTTACGCAAACCTGGTGAAAAACGGAGAGATTGCAGACGGAGAAAAGATCAATGTAACCGTTCCGACCGGAAACTTCGGAAATATTCTCGCTGCATTCTATGCAAAACAGATGGGACTGCCGATCGCAAAACTGATCTGCGCTTCCAATGAGAACAAAGTTCTGTTTGACTTCTTCCGCACCGGCGTTTACGACAGAAACAGAGACTTTATTCTGACAACATCACCGTCCATGGATATCCTGATCTCGAGCAATCTGGAGCGTCTGATCTACCGCATCGCCGGAAACAGCGAAGCAGCAGACCGCGAGCTGATGCAGGATCTTGCAAAGGACGGAAAATATGAGATCACCGATGCGATGAAAAAAGAGCTGGCAGACTTCTACGGCAATTATGCATCCGAACAGGAGACAGCAGACGCGATTGCAAAACTGTACAGCGATACCGGATATGTGATTGATACCCATACCGCGGTTGCAGCGGCTGTATACGGAAAATACCGCGAGGAAACCTATGACGAAACCAAGACCGTCATTGCATCTACCGCAAGCCCGTATAAATTTACAAGCAGCGTTCTTGCAGCGATTGCACCGGAGTATGACACCCTTCCAGTACTGGAGCAGGTAGACAAGCTGTCTGCACTTGCCAATACCGAGATTCCGCGTGCGATCGAAGAAATCCGTACTGCACCGGTGCTTCATACGACAGAGTGTGATGTAGATCAGATGCTGGAGACTGTTCGGGCGTTTTTGAAATAAGATAAAGCAGGAGCAGAATTTTAAAACAGGCAGAGCACACAGCAGGCTTTGCCTGTTTTTGCAGGGAGAGAAGAATAAATAATGAAAAATAAAGTAATCAGGGGAGTACTGGCGGCAGCCTGCGTGACAACCGCTGTCAGTGCTGCGAACGTATTTGGAGCAGGCACAGAGCAGAGTCTGGTAAATGAGGCTTCTGCTGTTACACAGGAAGAAACAGAAGAAACATCGGAGGCGGAAACCACAGACGAAAATACGCCGGAGATGACAGAAACGGAGACGCCGGATTCGACAGCGGAAAATGCCGCCTCGGATCTTCCGGCGGCAGAAGTACAGAGCGGAAAGCCCGAAGAGACGGCGGTATCCGTGCAGGCTGGAAGCTATTACCCATGGGTGAATGAGAACGGGATCTGGTATTTTAAGGATCCGGATGGTACCATTGTCAAAGGAGCCTGGAGAGAGTACGACAAGAACCGTTACTACCTGAATAATGACGGAAAAATGGCGGTCGGCTGGAAAAAACTTGATGGAGCCTGGTATTATTTCCAAAGCTGGGGCGGTGTTTACCGGGATGCCTTTTACACCGTGAAAAATGTACCGTATTATTCTGATGCGGACGGAAAAATGGCGACCGGATGGAAACTGATCGATGATGTGTATTATTATTTTGATGATCAGGGCGCGATGTACCGGAATCGTTTTTTTGAGTATGACAAGAATACGTATTATGTTGATGCGGATGGAAAAATGGCATCCGGGTTCGAACAGATTGACGGGATCTGGTATTACTTCCGAAGCTGGGGCGGCATGGCACGAAATACCTTTCTGACGCATAAAAATAATATTTATCATGTTGATACGGATGGAAAGATGACGACCGGCTGGCTGCTGCAGGATGGAACCTGGTATTATTTCCGAAGCTGGGGCGGCATGTACCGCAGCACCTTTTTCAAAGCACCGACAGGAAGTGCACTTTACTATGCCGATGAGAACGGAAAGATGGCTGTCGGAAAAAAACAGATCGACGGTGACTGGTACTATTTCAAGGACTGGGGCGGCATGTATCAGAATGCATTCATCAAAAACGGAACGAGTGTCTGCCATGCGGCTGCAGATGGAAAACTGACCGTCGGCTGGCTGCAGCAGGGCAGTACATATTACTATTTTGATGAAACCGGAGAGCAGTATTTTGACCGCTTTTTTGAATATGACAACAATACATATCGTGTGAATGCAGATGGAAAGATGGTAACCGGCTGGCAGAAAATCAATGGTACGTATTATTATTTCCGGGGCTGGGGCGGCATGTACCGTAGTACCTTTTTCCAGCTTGGCGGTGAAACGTATTATGCCGATGCGGATGGAAAGATGGTGACGGGCTGGCTTTCGAAAGAGAACCAGTGGTATTACTTCCGGGAAAATGGTGCGATGTACCGCAATACCTTCTTTACGCATTTAAACAACAGTTACTATGCCGATGCCAACGGCGTGATGGTGACGGGAGAGCGGACTATTAACGGCGCTTCCTATTACTTTAAAGACTGGGGAGGCATGGCAAAGAACCAGTGGCTCAATGCACAGAAACGGATGGTAAGCGGTGATCCGCAGACGGGCTGGTATTACTTTGGAAGCGACGGAAAGATGGTAAAATCGTATTACGCTCTGCTGAAAAAGAACAGCAGCAACTGGTACTACAGCTTTGACGAAAACGGAGTGTGCATTCTCGGCTCGAGCCAGTATGTGCGTGCAAAGGACAGCGTAAGCGGAAAATATTATACGATGGAGCATCAGTATTACACGGATCCGCCTGTGAGTGACCGTGATTTCTTTGCGGCTATCTGCAGTGCGGAGGCGGGTGTCCAGAGAAAAACAGGTATGACGGCAGTTGCGATGGTCATCCGGAACCGGATGGCGGCACAGAATATTTCGCTCCGCACCGCGATTTATAAACAGCAGCAGTTTGAACCGGCGCGGAACGGAAGTCTGACAAACTATCTGACGGGAATTGCGGAGCAGAGCAGTTCGATTATCAATCAGCTGAAAAATAATGGAGCCTACGGTGCAGTGGATGAATCCCAGTCGATCATGGATGCATATCTGAAGAACGGCACAAAGCGTGTGATCCCGGGCTTTGGCGATACGAGAGATGATTTTGATTATCTATATTTCATGACTCCGAAAGCATTTAAAAATCTGAATATGGATAAAGAAAAATGTGTGACATATACATACACCTATAAATGGACAACTTCCAGCGGAACAGCGCGGGAAGATTCCCATATTTTCTTTGTGAACTGGGTGAAAAAACAGAGCTGATCGGACGTCATATCGAAAGAAGGGGCGAACAAAAGATGACATTACAGGAAACAATCGAACAGATCCATCCGCTTTCGAAAGAGGCGATGGATCGTGCCAAGGCTCACTGGGACGGCATTGCAAAGCCGCTCCACAGCCTCGGAAAGCTGGAGGACGTGCTCATCCAGATTGCCGGAATCACCGGAAAAGAGGAGATTTCGATTGAAAAAAGAGCACTTCTGACGTTCTGTGCGGACAATGGCGTTGTGGAAGAAAACGTGACGCAGAGCGGTCAGGAAGTGACAGCGACAGTTGCGGAAATTTTCTGCAGGAGAAGGCGACAGCAGCCATTCTCTGCCGCGGCGCGCATGCGGATCTGTTTCCGATTGATATCGGAATGGCGCGCGATACGAAGGTTCCGCGGTATAAAGTTGCGTATGGAACAAAAAATATGGCAAAAGGTCCGGCGATGACAAGGGAAGAGGCCGTTCGTGCGCTTGAAACAGGAATCGCCGTGGCGGAAGAAAAAATTGCGGCGGGCTATCAGCTGATGGCAACCGGTGAGATGGGCATTGGAAATACGACGACGAGCAGTGCAATGGCAGCCGTTTTCCTGAATCAGCCGGTTCCGGAACTGACGGGACGGGGCGCCGGGCTTTCGAGTGAAGGTCTTGCGCGGAAAATTGCAGCGATTGAAAAAGCAATTGCCATCAATCAGCCGGATCCGTCCGATCCCATCGATGTGCTGGCAAAGGTCGGCGGTTTTGACATTGCCGGCATGGCGGGTGTCTTTCTTGCAGGGGCTGCACATGGCGTTCCGGTTGTGATGGACGGCTTTATTTCCTGTGTGGCAGCGCTTCTTGCTGCACGGATTGCACCGTTTGCAAAGGACTATATGATCGCTTCGCACGTATCGAAGGAGCCGGCGGCGCATCTGCTGCTTGCAGAGCTTGGAAAAGAAGCCTTCCTGCACTGCGATATGTGTCTGGGCGAGGGAACGGGCGCCATCATGCTTTTCCCGATTCTGGATCAGGCAAATGCCGTATACCGCGGCATGGCGACATTTGACGAGGCACAGATCGAAACGTATGTGCCGCTGACTTAAAAAAGGCAGGTGAAACGATGATACATCTGGTTACAGGCGGCAGCGGCAGCGGAAAATCGGCGTATGCGGAGCAGTGTATTCTGGATTTTGGCGGAACACGGAGGGTTTATATCGCAACGATGCAGCCATTCGGTGCGGAAGGGCAGGCGCGTATTGCACGCCACCGGAAGATGCGCGCGGCAAAGAAGTTTTCGACGATTGAGTGTTATACGAATTTAAAAGAAGTGGAGCTGGAACCGGGAAGCGATGTGCTGCTCGAATGTATGTCGAATCTCACGGCAAATGAAATATTTGATCCATCCGGGGCGGGAAAAGCGCGGGCGGAGGAGGAAATTCTTGCGGGCGTTTCCCGTCTGGCCCATCAGGCGCGGAATCTGGTTCTGGTGACGAATGAAATTTTTTCGGACGGATACCGATATGAGGAGGAGACGATGGAATACCAGCGGATCCTGGGAAACATTAATGTACGTCTGGCAGAGATGGCGGACTGTGTGACCGAGGTTGTGTATGGGATTCCCGTCAGAATAAAAAAAGAATAAGATGAAAACGATATGGAATAACTTTAAAGTGGCGTTTGCCATGTACTCGAAAATCCCGATGCCGCCGGCAGACTGGGAAAAAGAGAACATGAAATATGCGTTGTGTTTCTTTCCGGGGGTCGGACTGGCTGTCGGTGCAGTTTCGGCGGTGCTTTTCTGGCTGCTGCAGCAGATTGGCGCGGGAAGCATGCTGCGGGCTGCAGTGCTGACGGCAGTTCCGGTTCTGGTGACGGGCGGCATTCACCTCGACGGCTATCTGGATACGATGGATGCGTTAAGTTCCTGGAGAGAAAAACAGCGCCGACTGGAAATCTTAAAAGACCCGCACGCCGGAGCATTTGCGATTATTATGGGATGTCTGTATTTTGTACTGTACGCGGGCGCAGCCGGAGAACTTGTCTGGAAGATTTTTCCGGCGTATGCATTTGGCTTCGCAGTTTCGAGATCGTTCAGCGGTCTTTCGATCGCGTTTTTTCCAAATGCCAATCCGAAAGGAACAGCGGCAGCGTTTGGCATGAGCGCAGAGAAAAAAAGAACGGCGGCGGTGCTTGTTGTGACGATTTTTGCCGTGACGGTGCTCTCAGCTTCATTCTGCGTCTGGGCGGCACTGGATGTACTGGTTGTATCGGCACTGGTATTCTGTTATTATAAATGGAAAAGCAGTAAGTATTTTGGAGGAATTACAGGAGATCTCGCAGGCTATTTCCTTTCGCTCTGTGAGCTGGCACAGCTCCTGTCTCTTGTGGTACTTTCTCTTGGAATGGAGAACTGGAAATGAAATTAGTAATTGGAGGGGCTTTTCAGGGAAAGCTTGACTTTGCAAAAAAGATGACCGGAAAAGAAACAGGATGGGCCGATGGGGCAGCAGTTTCGAAAGAGGAGCTGTCGGCATGTTCCGGCGTATATGATTTTCAGGAACTGGTCCGCAGATGGCTCCTTCTGGAAGAAGAGACCGGGACTGCACCGGAAGCGGAACTGGAAGACTGCTGCAGAAAAATCCGGAAATCTGCATTGTTACGAATGAACTCGGTTACGGAGTGGTTCCGATCGAACCCTTCGACCGGAAATGGCGGGAAAAGACGGGGCGCATCTGTACGGAGCTGGCAGCAAAGGCTGATTCGGTAACCCGTGTGGTGTGCGGAATCGGAATCCTGCTGAAAGGTGAGGAAAAACATGATTAAAATTGCAATGATCCGCCATGGAAAAACCTATGGCAATACATTAGGACGGTATATCGGCGTGACGGATGAACACTGTGTGAGGAAGGGAAAAAAGAGCTGGAACAGCGGACGATGGATACTGTTGAGCTTCTGTTCGTCAGCCCGCTGAAACGGTGTCTGGAAACGGCAGACATTCTGTATCCGTACGCCAAACAGGTCAAAATCCCGGAATTTGCAGAGTGCAATTTTGGTGAGTTTGAGAACAAAAATTATCAGGAATTAAAAGATAATCCGAAATACCAGGAGTGGATTGATTCCATGGCGACGCTTGCCTTTCCGGGCGGTGAGAGCCCGCAGCAGTTCAAGGACCGCTGCATCGCCGGCTTTAACAAGATGGTGGATACGTGTATCCGCCGCCATTACCGCAACGTGGCGATGGTGGTACACGGAGGCACGATCATGAGTATCCTTGAGCAGTACGGCGTGCCACAGAAGAGTTACTATGACTGGCGAGTAGAAAACGGCTGTGGATATCATCTGTATCTCTCGGAGCAGAACTGGAAAATGGGCCGTAGAGAAGCTGTGGTGGAATCGGAGATAAGGCGGTAAACAAAAATGGTGACAGCAGAATGCCATGCCCATATTTTTATGGACGGTGTGGATTACAAAAAGGCGGCGGCAGCGCATGAAAACGGCCCGCGGGAGGATCTGATCCGGGAACATCTGGCGGCGTATCAGAAGGCAGGGATTTCCTATGTGCGTGACGGCGGGGATCCGTACGGGGCGGGTGTTCTTGCACGGAGCCTTGCGCCGGAGTACGGGATCACATACCGCACACCGGTTTTTGCGATTCACAGGGCGGGCCGTTATGGAAAAATTGTCGGACGCGCATTTTCAGACTGGAAAGAGTATTGTGCGCTTGTGCGTGAAGTACGCCGTGCGGGCGGAGATTTTATCAAGATCATGACGACGGGAATCCTGGATTTCGCGACAAAGGGGCATGTGACCAGTGAGCCGCTTTCCAGGGAGGAGGTTTTTGCAATGACGGCTGCGGCACATGATGCGGGGCTTTCTGTGATGGCGCATGTGAACGGCGCACAGGCTGTGATGGATGCGGCAGAGGCAGGCGTGGACTCGGTTGAACACGGGAACTTTCAGAATGAAGAGAGCATCTGCTGTATGGCAGAGCATGCAACAATCTGGGTGCCGACAATTGTGACGGTTTCGAATCTTCTGGAGAACGGCAGATATCCGGCTGAAACGCTGGCGTGGATTTTTGAGACGCAGAAAAAAGGTCTGCAGCTCGCATTTGAAAAGGACGTTGTGCTTGCGGCGGGAAGTGATGCCGGCGCATACGGCGTACTTCACGGAAAAGGAATCCGGGAAGAAGAGAGTGTAATGCGAAAAATCCTTGGGGCAGAAAATGGGCAGGAGCTGGAAAAGCGGCTTGCGTTTGGAGAAAAAAAGATCCGGGAAAAGTTCTGAAAATTTTCTGCGTTTCAGGCTTTAGAAAAAATTTAGAATTAAACGGGCAGACAATGCTTGCGCTTTCGCCCGGACTATGGTAAGTTTAAATCACTTTTACAAGAACTTTAGAGAAAATGAAACAGGGATATTCTGAGACAGAGGGTAAATGCTATCCTCTGTTTTTTGCGTGCAAAAATGACAGTCTGGATATCCGCATCGACGGAAGGGAGCAAATGAAAGCAAAAGGAAAACTGGGGCTGCAGGGCTTTCTTTCCTTCCTTTTTCTGGCGGCGGGATGGTATCTGATGCAGTATTTCTGCGCCTATGTCGTACTGTCCGGTTCCATGGACCGGAGATCCCGACGGGATCTGTTGTGGTTGTGGATGGACGGAAGAAGGAATGGAATCCGGGGGATGTGATTACCTACCGGAGAGGAAATATGGTGGTGACACACCGGATCGTGGAAAAGAGCGAGGAAGGATACTGTACTAAGGGGGATGCCAACGCGGAGGAAGATGCAGGCATCGTTTTGGAAAAACAGGTGATCGGGAATGTGATCGTAGCTCTTCCCTGGCTTGGCTTTGGTATCGTCTGGCTCCGGCAGAGAGGAACACTCTTTTTTCTGGCCGTGGGAGCGGTGATGCTTTTTACAATCCGGCAGCTTTGGCACGGTAGAAAAATCATGCAGGAAAACAAGTTATAAAAAGAATTAGCAAAATTATTTAGGAAAACAGGAGGAATTGATCTATGAAAAAACAGCGGAAAATCGTATTCTGGGCAGCATCACTGCTTCTGACAGGAGCCCTGGCAGCGGGCGGAACACTGGCGTATCTGACGGATAAGGATTCTGTGACGAACCAGTTTGTTGTGGGAAAAGTAGATATCGAAGGAAATGAACCATCGTACGCACCGGATCCGGACGGAAAGACCAATCATATTGTGCCGACCCAGGTGATTCCGAAGGACCCGCGTATCAAAAATAAAGGTAAAAATGATTCTTACGTCTATATGGATGTTTCCATACCAATCGCAAAAGTGATCGTTGCAGATACATCCGGAAACCGTTTAAACGGCGGGGCAGCCGTCGATACGGAACTGTTTTCGATGAATCAGCTTTCGAAAAAATGGGTGCTGATGTACAAGAAAAAACAGAACAATTCGATGGTATATACATATCTCTACAATGAAGTGCTTGCAGCTGGCAAAACGACGGATCCTTTATTTACGAGCGTGACAGCAGCTAATATCGTGGAAGGGCAGCTGGATGAAAAAGAGGTCGATATTCCGATCAATTATTATGCAATCCAGGCGCTGAATACCGGTGAGGGAAGTACGGCTGCCGAGCGGGCAGCAAAGGCCTGGGAGAAGTATGTAAATCAGAATAATGGGCAGAAGGGGCAGGTAACGGCACCGCAGTCGGAGCCGGAACAGACAGAAGCACCTGGAATTTAAGCAGTTTTCTGGGGGACAAAAGATGAAGAAAAAGACGAAACGGCTGTTTTTCCTTGCGGGTGCGGCCGGGTGTACGATGGCGGCAGCCATTTGGCTGCTGCCGGGAACTTCGGCGTATTTTACAGATCACGAGAGTGTCTGGAATCGTATGGTGTTCGGACATAATACAAGTACGATCGATGAAGAATTTCCGACACCGACGCCCGTACCGCCAGGGAAAAGTGTGGTAAAGAGAGTAAAAATCAGAAATGAAGGTTCCGTTGCCTGCTATATTCGTGCGGCACTTATATTCAGTGAACCAATTGAAGCGATTGAGGGACTTGATACGGAAAACTGGGTAAAAGGAGAAGATGACTACTATTATTACAAAAAACCGGTTTCAGAAGGCGAAAGCACGACGGAATTGTTTACCGGAATCCGCGTTGCAAAAGAAATGGAACAGAAAGAACTTGAGGTTTCGGTCTATGAGGAATCGGTGCAGATCCAGAAGGGGAATATGGTATTTCACGGCTATCGGGAGGCATGGGATGCTTATGAGAGAGGTGGTCAGACATGAAAGGAAAACGCGTCAGGATCGGATGTGCGGCGGCGAGTCTTCTGATGGGAATCAGCGGAACGTATGCATATTACCGGAGCAGTGTTGAGACCATTAACAAAATAGCTGTCGGAGATGTAAATATTGGAATCTGGGAATATGAGGAAGACGGGGATGGAGAAAAGAAGTATGAGGGACCGGAAAACGGCATTGTACTGCCTTCCCAGGTGATTTCAAAAATTCCGCGGATCACCAATTATGCCGAACCATGCTATGTCCGCGTAAAGCCTGTGTTTGATGCGGAAGAAACGCAGGATTACCGTCTGGGGGAAGAGGATCTTGGGGGAATCGAGGACGTCTGGCTGAAAGCAGGAGAGTATTATTATTATCCCAAAGTGCTGGGAAAGCAGGATCTGTCGATTTTTTCCGTACAATCACCATTCCATCTGCGTGGACCAGTGAGGCGGAGGGACAGGTGCTGTCCGTTGAAATCCAGGCGGAGGCCGTACAGGCAGCGAATGTGACGCCGGATTTTACGGCAGAAGCTCCGTGGGGAGAAGAACTGGAAATTGAACAGTGTGTCCACGAGGCGGATAATACCGTTTCGGAGGTTTCGCAGCAGAGCTTCCTCACCGTTTCGTACGAAGGAGCAGCGCGGAATCTGATCTTGGCACCCGACAATTTCTTTCGGAACTTTCCAGTGCTGATGCCGGGAGATGAATGGGAAGATACGTTCACACTGGTGAACACGACAGCAAGCCGTGCAGAATTTTTTCTGCGGACGGAACTTCCGGAAGAACTCAGTGAAACAGAAAAAGAACTGCTTTCCAAGGTGAAACTGGAAATACGAGAGGGAAACAGCGTGATTTATGAAGGTGATTTAGAGAGTGAGGGACTATGGGCAGCAAAAAGTCTTGGAATATGCAGTCCAGATGAACGGAAAGAAATCTGTTTTTCAATCCGTGTGCCGTCAGAACTTGGAAATGAATGGGCACTTCGGAAAAGCGGGGTAAAATGGATTTTTTCTGTCGAAGGAGAAGATCTGCCGCAGGAAGAAGGCCCCTCTATCTGGCACAGCGCGCCAAAAACAGGTCTGCGCGATCCGTCAGCAGCGGTCCCCATTGGAATTGCCGTGACAGGAGCCTTCCTGTTTCTTACCGCGGGCCGGTCTGAAAGGAGGAAAGAATGAAAAGAGCAAAGAAAAGCTTCTGGTTTCTCGCAGGAATTCTGCTGTTGTTGGGATTTTGTTTTCGGGAAGATGTTCTGGCTTCGAGTCTTACGAGTCTTCCTTCTCTTTCGAAAGCCGGAATCGGAGAAGTTGTATCATCGGACTCTGTTATTGACGGCCGATATGATTTTACCCCGCTGATCGGAAGTGAGACAAAAATCCGTTTTGGAAGTACAGATGGAAGTACCTGGGACAATCTGTTCTGCAAAAACGGAGAGAGCCATTCGAAATGCTGTTCCACATGGTGGCCGGCGGCCGATGTGAAGGGATGGAGTAATCTCCGTTCCTTCACGCCGCTGGAGTCGAAAAAAGGAAAAATGTATGCGGAATATACGAATGTTGGAGAGTGCCACGGGGAAAATGTAACGATGCGGATCTGGCTGGAAGACTGGCAGAACACGGTTGTACCATCAGGGTATGAGGACGTGGATGCGGTAGTCGTGGCGATTGACCACAATAAGCCGGTCATTGATATTAAAGGTCTGCTCTGGATCAAGGTACGGTTTGCTTATTACGACAGTAAAGGAAATCCGCTGAATGTGAAAGGGTATTTTACACTTTCAGATCTGGACTTTAAGCAGGGCTTTTATCTGGCTGATGAGACAGAACATATCTATCTGACGAAGGAGGCAGATGCCAGAATCGTCTACGATGCCAGAACAGAAGCGATCTGGTCGGCAAGACGCGGCTCTGAGCCGGACGGTGGAACAACTCCGGAAAATTCGGAAGGCTGGGTTACAGTTACCTTTGAAGGAAATTCCCAGACGATGATTTTCTATGATGGAGGCACTAACGACGCGGTAACTGGTCCTGGCGGCGGAGTAAAAGCACCGAAAAAATGGCCGGATAATTTTGTAAACGATACTTCCAGTACGTACAACAACTGGCATGGAGCATCCCGGGAAACGGGAATAACTGTTGTGCCGTGGAATACTTCGGAATTTGGTTACACAGCGAACGTTCCCTGTCATCTGTCGAAAGTAGGAGATCTTGTAGTGAAAAAAATGGATGCAGAGACAAAAGAAGCTCTTTCGGGTGCAGAATTTACCGTGTACCGCTGGAAAAACAACACCTGGAGTGAATTCAAAAAGATGAACTGGGTGAAAAAAACGGGTTCTTATCTGCTGGAGGGAATTCTGGATACAGACAGTGAAAATGGAAAATTCCGTGTTGTGGAGACAAAGAATCCAGCTGGTTATGCAGGAAGCTGGGAGCAGGAATTTTCCATTGACAAGGAAGGCATGCAGACGATCCATCTGGAGGCAGAAAACACAAGAAAAACAGGCTCACTGAAGATAAAAAAGACGGAAGAAAACTCAGGGAAAGCACTTTCTGGTGCAACATATCAGGTGATTGCGAGCGGAGCAATTACAACGGTAAACGGAACAGTGCTGTTTCCGGATCAGGCGGTAGCAGCTGTGCTGAAAACGGATGAAAATGGAGAGGCGTTCAAAGACGGGCTGGAGTACGGAACGTATCTTGTGCGGGAAACGGCGGCTCCAAATGGATATGTGCTGGATCCGACGGAAAAGAAAATAACGATCGGGGAACAAAACGCACAGATCACACTGACGTTTACAAACTGGAAGAACCGTTTTATTCTGCAGAAAGTAAGTCAGGGAGACGGAAAAGTGCTTCAGGGAGCAGCCTTTCATATCTGGACGAAAGATGGAAGTTTTGATGAGACAAAAAAGACGGATGCAAATGGAAAAATTGAGCTGACGGGACTTTTGGACGGTGTCTGGTACTATCAGGAGACAGCATCTCCGGAGGGCTATCTGCTGGACAGCACATGCCGGGAATTTGTGGTAGAAAACGGAAAAATTGACGGTAAATCGGAACTGTCGGTGACGGTCGAAAATGATGGAACACATCTGACAATTGAAAAAATAGATGCAGAGAGCGGAAAACGAATTTCCGGCGCAAAGCTGGTATTAAAAGATATGGATGGAAACCGTGTGGACAGCTGGATTTCAGGAGGAAGCGGCCCGCATGAACTGGAAAAATTAAAGCCGGGTTCTTATGTCATTGTGGAGGAGGCCGCGCCGGATGGATACCTTGCGGCAGAACCGGTTTCGTTTGTGCTGGAGGCAAAACAGGAAGTGCAGACCGTGACGATGAAGGATCTTGCATGTGAAACCTTGACGATTACAAAGAAGATTAAGGCGGATGAGATTACATGGGCGCATGGAAATCCAACGTTTCTGTTTTCCGTGAAGGGAAAGGATCTGTATGGAAAAGAACATACATACCAATGCTATCTTACGTTTACAAAAACACAGGTGGAGAAAACGACAGATCAGGACGGCTACACGGAACAGTCGGTACAGATCCGGGGAATTCCGGCAGGAAACGATTACCGGGTACAGGAGAAGAAGGTGCTGCGGTATTCGCTTATGCAGGTGACAGGTACGAAGAATGTTACCGTGAAAAAACTAGAAGAGCCGGCATATGGAAAAGATCCTGCGCGCGTCTTTTCGGTATCGGTAAATCTTTGCGGACATCCCAAAGAAAGTGAGGTTGTATTTGAAAATCAGAAATACCGCTGGGATGATTATGGACACAACAGTATTGTAAAAAACCGGATTCCGGTTGAATAACAAAATGGAAAAAACATTCCACCATCGGTTCGGGTGGTGGAATGAAAACAAAATGGAGAGAGAAAAAATCGGCAGAAAAAGAAGAGGGATTGCAGTTCTGACATTGGCGGCGCTTTTTTTCTGGTATCTGCCGCAGATTCAGGTAAGCCGGCAGATTCGAAAAGAACAGGAAGAAGCGGTGGAGATGTATGTCAGAGAAGAAAAAGAAGAGAACAAAGAGGAAAACGAAAAAAGCGAAGAAGTGCAGGAGCAGGAACCGGGCAGTACAGACAAAAATCTGTTTCGGACAATTGATTTTGCAGGACTTCGATCAAAAAATAGAGAAATCTGCGCGTGGCTCTGGATTCCGGGCTGCGCCTTAGATGTTCCGGTTGCGCACGGGCAGGATAACGCATATTATCTGACACACGATGCGTTTTGCAGGGAGCGGATTTACGGCAGTATTTTTGCACCGTGTGATACACCGGAGGATTTTTCTGAACGTCACACGATTTTATATGGGCATAATATGCGGGATGGAACGATGTTCGGAGGATTGAAAAAGTATCGTGAAGCGTCGTGGAAACAGGAATTTCCGTATCTGTACCTGTATTTGCCGGGTGAAGCATGGCAGTGCCGTATTTGGAGTGTGGAGGAGACGGATGCCAAAAGTGATGTTTACCGGCTGGGAGCATGGAGCGATGCGGACTGGAATGCATGGGTACAGGAAAGAAAAGAAAACAGCATGATCTTTGGCAGCGGTGAGGAAAAGGAAGTTCAAAAGATACTTACCCTTTCCACCTGCATTGGTGACGGCAGCAGTTCACAGAGACTGGCTGTACATGCGGCGGTGGAGATGATTTTTGCAACAAAATCTGGAAGGGAAGAGGGTTCTGTGCTAGAATAAGACAGAATCAAAAGACTTATGATACAGAGCAGGAAAAAGGATGGCGATAAGACATGAAAGAACTGTATACGGCAGCAGGAATTTTTGTGGTTCTGATACTGCTGGGAGTTTGGATGGTACAGAATAACAGAAATGAACAGGAAAAGAAGCTGGTACAACTGCGGAAGAAATGGGGAAAAAAGCAGGAGAAACGGACGGCACGGGAAAAGAAAGAAAAACTGGAAGCGTGTCTGAGACGAAAAGCAGGGGAAAACTTCTGCGTGGACGCGATTACCTGGAATGACCTGGATCTCGATGCGGTTTTTGACACAGTCGACCACACAGTGTCGGTGTGCGGGGAAGAATATCTGTACACGGCGCTTCGGATGCCGGTCACAACAACAGAAATCAGGGAAGAGCGGGAACGGCTGATGAAGCTTTTTGCAGAGAACCAAAAAGCCAGAGAAGCAGTGCAGAAAGCACTTCTTTTGATGGGAAAAGAAAAGATGAATCCGCCGACAGAAGAAATAGCCGTACTGATGGAGGCGGAGCCGGGAGAGAAGGGGAAATATCTTCTGATGGCCGGTATTGCTGTGCTTGGAATTGGACTGCTGTTTGTACTGCCTCCGCTGGGTGTGTCTGTTCTGTTTGCTTCTATGGTCGGCAACGGACTGATGCATGGAAGGGAGAGCAAAAAGCTGGAGAGTGCATTAAAAGCGTTTGGCTGTATCCTGCGGCTGCAGCGGACAGCCAGGGAACTTGGAAAAGAAAAAATTTCCGGACTGGAAATGTATCAGAAGCGTCTGGAAGAACAGGAAAAACAACTCCGTCCGATTACAAGAAAATGCAGAACACTTGTGAATACGAAAGAATCGCAGGGCGGTGCAGCAAACATGATTTTTGCATACTTTCGCACGTTCTTTCTGCTGGATCTGATCGAGTATTCTTCGGTTGTTTCCGGAGTGAAATCGTATGAAAAAGCGATTCTGCAGATGGCAGAGGATCTTGGACTCCTGGACTTTGCACTGTCTGCAGCATCGTACCGGGAGAGCCTTTCGTATTACTGCCGGCCGGAATTCCTGGATGAGAAAAAGGCGGGCTGTCGGATCGATGTGGAGGAGCTTTATCATCCGCTTCTGACACATCCGGTGGCAAACAGTCTGTATGCGGAGGGCGGAATTCTGCTGACCGGCTCGAATGCGTCGGGAAAATCCACATTTATGAAAAACATGGCAGTGAATGCGATTCTGGCACAGGCACTGAACACGAGTCTTTCGAAGCGGTACCGCGGTGTTGTGTGCCGGATCATGACATCCATGGCACTCCGCGATAATCTGGCACAGGGAGAGAGTTACTTTGTTGTGGAAGTAAAATCTTTAAAACGGATTCTGGAGGCAAGCCGTGAAAAAACACCGCTTCTGTGCGTCATTGATGAGGTGCTGCGGGGAACAAACACGACGGAGCGGATTGCAGCGTCAGAGAGTGTGCTTGCTGCCCTGCGCCGTGCAAATGTGCTCTGTCTTGCAGCAACACATGATACTGAACTGACGTATCTGCTGGAAGATCTCTACACCAATTATCATTTTGAAGAGCAGATTACCGCGCAGAGTATTTCCTTCCCGTATCGCCTGGAACAGGGGCCGGCAAGAGGAAAGAATGCGATTGCGCTGCTTGGAAATATGGGAATTGATGAAAAAATTGTGAAACAGGCAGAAAGAAGAGCTGCGGAGTTTGAAACAACAGGAAGCTGGGAAAAGAATAAGTTTCTGAGATAGAAAAACAGCCGGGAAAAATTGATCTTTTTTGAAAAAATATGCGAAAATGGTTCAGCATTTTTTCATTGTGTGTTATGATAAAATAGATCGCGTGATCCGGCAGAAAAACCGCCGGATCTGTTAAGGAGAAAAACATGAGCAGGACAGGCTTGGAAGATGCATATATTATGCGCGGCAGCAAGAAACTCCGCATGGGATATACGACGGGTTCCTGCGCTGCAGCGGCAGCGCGGGGAGCGGCGTTTATGCTGCTTTCCGGGAAAGAAATACAGGAAGTGAAAATCCATACGCCAAAGGGCATTGTTCTGAATCTGGAATTGCTGGATATCCGGAGAAGTGCCGAAAAAGTAAGCTGTGCCGTCCGAAAAGACGGCGGGGATGATCCGGATGTGACAGATAAAGCATTGATTTACGCGGAAGTGACGTTTGGAACAGAAGAGGGAATTGTAATCGATGGAGGATTCGGCGTCGGGCGTGTGACAAAGCCGGGGCTGGATCAGCCGGTCGGAAACGCGGCGATCAACCATGTACCGCGCCAGATGATCCGCGAGAATGTGGAGGAGATTCAGAAAAAACTCGATGATTTCCGCGCACTGCAGGTTATCATCTCCGTACCGGAAGGGGAAGAACTGGCAAAGCATACATTCAATCCGAGACTTGGCATCACCGGCGGCATTTCAATCCTTGGAACGAGCGGGATTGTAGTGCCGATGAGCGAGGAGGCGCTGATTTCCACGATCCGCGTCGAGATGGAAATGCGGAAAGCACAGGGTGACCGCGTCCTTCTGGTGACACCGGGAAATTACGGACAGGACTTCTTAAAAACGTATCCGTGGGTCCGTGCAGACCATTCCGTTAAGTGCAGTAATTACGTCGGAAAAACACTGGAATTTGCAGCTGAGCTCGGCTTTGACGCCATCCTTTTTGTGGCCCATCTTGGAAAATTTGTCAAGGTGTCCGGCGGAATTATGAATACCCATTCCCACGAGGCAGACTGCCGTGCGGAGCTTCTTACGGCGCAGGCGGTGCGTGCAGGGGCGGATCTTGCACTGGCAAAAAAACTGCTGGAGACTGGAACGACGGAAGAAGCGGTGCAGATTTTAAAGGAAGCAGGATGCCTGAAAGAGACCATGGAAAAAGTGACAGAAAAAATTGCTTTTTACATGAATTACCATATTGAGGGCAGAGTGCAGACGGAGGCGATTGTTTTTTCAAGCAATGAGGGCCTGCTCGGGGAAACCCCGGGAGCGGGAGAACTTCTGGAGCGCCTGCGGGAGCAGGA
Organism: Blautia sp. OF03-13; assembly: GCF_003460685.1. Classification (NCBI taxonomy): domain Bacteria; kingdom Bacillati; phylum Bacillota; class Clostridia; order Lachnospirales; family Lachnospiraceae; genus Blautia; species Blautia sp. OF03-13. Next base: position 127,605 of record NZ_QTVR01000002.1, read on the forward strand.
AGAAAAAGAAAACAGAAAAGAGTAAAAACAAAATGACAGGAATTTTATTTGGAACAGGAATCGGACCGGGAGACCCGGAGCTTATGACGTTAAAGGCCGTCCGTCTGATCCGGGAAAATGATACGATTGCAGTACCAGGAGAGAAACCGGAAGAGAGCATTGCCTACCAGATTGCTGTTCAGGCAGTGCCGGAACTGGCAGAAAAAGAGCTTGTTGCTATTCCAATGCCGATGACAAAGAATGCCAAAGAACTGAAGGAAAATCACCGGCGCGGTGCAGAAAAAATAGAGGAGCTGCTGGATGCAGGAAAAAACGTAGTATTTCTGACACTCGGAGATCCAACCGTGTATTCTACCTACCTTTATGTACACAGACGGGTACTGGAAGACGGTTACGATGCGAGAATTGTAAGCGGTGTTACATCGTTCTGCGCGGCAGCAGCATCTCTTTCCGAGGGACTGGTGGAAAATTCCGAAGAACTGCATGTGATTCCGGCGTCTTATCAGATTGAAGATGCACTGGAACTTTCAGGAACAAAGGTTCTGATGAAAGCGGGTAAAAAGATGCCGGCTGTGAAACAGTTCCTGAAGGAAAAGAACTGCCGGGCGGTGATGGTAGAAAACTGCGGCATGGATACGGAACAGAAGTATTTCAGCGCGGAAGAAATCCCGGACCAGGCAAGTTACTATTCACTGATTATTGTAAAAGAAAAGAGGAAAAAATAGATGGTACATTTTATTGGAGCGGGCCCTGGAGCCCCGGATCTGATTACGGTAAGAGGACAGAAGCTGCTTGGTGAGGCGGACATTATCATTTATGCAGGTTCTCTTGTCAATCCGGCACTGCTGGATCTGAAAAAAGAGGGCTGTGTGGTATATAACAGTGCAACCATGACGCTGGAGCAGGTGATTGATGTTATGAAAGAGGCCGAAAGCAAAGGCCAGACTGTGGCAAGACTCCACACGGGAGATCCGTGCCTGTACGGTGCAATCCGCGAACAGATTGATGCGCTCGATGCCCTTGGAATCGCTCACGATGACTGTCCGGGTGTCAGCTCTTTCTGCGGAGCGGCTGCTGCCCTTGAAATGGAATATACGCTGCCGGATATCTCCCAGAGTGTTGTCATCACCAGAATGGCCGGAAGAACACCGGTTCCGGAGCGGGAGAGCATTGCGTCTTTTGCGGCACATCAGGCAACGATGGTTGTATTCTTAAGCACGGGACTCTTAGAGGAACTTTCCCGTGAGCTGATTGCAGGCGGCTATACGGCAGATACTCCGGCAGCGATCGTTTACAAAGCAACCTGGCCGGAGGAGAAGACGTTCGTCTGCACCGTTGGAACACTTGCCGAGACGGCGAAAAAGAACCAGATCACCAAGACAGCGCTGATGATCATCGGAAATGCCGTTTCCCAGGGAAATTACCGCAGAAGTGATCTGTACAATCCGACGTTTACCACCGAATTCCGAGAGGCAGAAAAATAAGATGAAAATAGCCATAGCAAGTTTTACAAGAAACGGATGCGTCTGGAATCAAAAACTCTGTGCGGCACTGAAAAAACACAGCTGTGAAGGATATGCACTGGAAAAGTACGGGAAAGAAGCGGGAATTCCTGCGATTGCACCGTCGCTTCCTGCATGGACAGAGCGTATGTTTCAGAAAATGGATGCGATTTTGTTTATCGGGGCGTGCGGGATTGCGGTGCGCAGTATTGCACCGTACGTGAAAAGTAAAAAGACAGATCCGGCGGTTCTGTGTATGGATGAACAGGGAAAGTTTGTGATTTCATTACTTTCCGGCCATATCGGCGGAGCAAACGAGCTGACGGAAGAAGTTGCAGCTGTAACGGGTGCGGTTCCGGTCATTACAACGGCAACGGATGTCAATCACAAGTTTGCGGTCGATGTCTTTGCTGTAAAAAATCATTGTGAAATTTGTGAGATGGAGCTGGCAAAAGAGGCAGCGGCGCTTCTGGTGGACGGAAAAACGGTTGGATTCTGCAGCCGTTTTCCGGTGGAGGGAACAAAACCGGAGGAACTGATCCCGGAAGAGGCGGCAAAACCGTCGATGGGAATCTGCATTACCACATCGGAAGAGGATTCGCCATATGAGAGAACACTTCACCTGATCCCGAGGTGATCACCGTCGGCATCGGCTGTAAGAAGAATACACCGGCCGGCCGGATTGAAGAAAAGGTTCTTGCGGCACTTGCGGCGGCCGGGATTTCTCCAAAAGCAGTTCGACAGGCGGCAAGTATTGATCTGAAAGCGCAGGAGCCGGGAATTCTGCAGCTGGTGGAAAAGTATGGCTGGCAGTACCGGACCTTTTCTGCAGAAGAACTGGAAACGGCGGAGGGGGAATTTACGCCGTCTCCGTTTGTGAGGAAGATTACAGGAATTGACAATGTCTGTGAGCGCAGCGCAGTTCTTGCCGGCGGCAGACTGATAAAGAAAAAAAAGGCAGCGGACGGTGTAACAGTTGCACTGGCTGCGGCGGACTGGAGGGCAGTATTTTGAGTACAATTTTTGTCGTGGGCATCGGCCCCGGAGCATATGAAAAAATGACGATCGAGGCGGCGGATGCGCTGCGGAACTGCGATGTGATCATCGGCTATACCGTCTATGTGGATCTGGTAAAAGAACATTTTGCAGGAAAAGAATTTCTGACGACGCCGATGCGGAAAGAGGTGGAGCGCTGCCGTCTGGCATTTGAAACTGCGGCAGAGGGAAAACAGGTTGCTATGATCTGCAGCGGAGATGCCGGCGTTTACGGTATGGCAGGTCTGATGTATGAGCTTTCGGAAGAATGGCCTGATATTGAAATTAAGGTAATTCCAGGCGTGACCGCCGCAACGGGAGGCGCTGCCGTTCTTGGTGCACCGTTGATCCACGACTTCGCCCTGATCAGCCTGAGCGATCTTCTGACACCGTGGGAGAAAATTGAAAAACGTCTTCTGCTGGCATCGGAAGCGGATTTTGTCATCTGTCTTTATAACCCGGGAAGCCATAAGAGAGCGGATTACCTGGAAAAAGCGTGTGATCTGATGCTTCGTTACAAAGCGCCGGAAACCGTCTGCGGAATCGTAAGCCAGATCGGAAGAGACGGGGAGACGAGCCGGACCATGACGCTTGCAGAACTTCGCAATACAAAAGTGGATATGTTTACGACGGTATTTATCGGAAACAGTCAGACAAAGGAAATCCGGGATCACATGGTAACGCCGAGGGGATATCGCTATGAATAAAGTAATTGTCTTTGCCGGAACGACGGAAGGCCGGGAGATCTGCAGTTTTCTGAAGAAATATGAGATTGCATCCCTTGCCTGTACGGCGACAGAATACGGCAAGTGCCGGATCGAGGAGGGCGGTGCCCTGACGGTTCGAAGCGGAAGACTGACAGAAGAAGAGATGGAACAGCTTTTTGGCGAAGAACAGCCGGAAATGGTTATTGATGCAACCCATCCGTATGCCGATCTTGTGTCGGAAAATATCCGGTCTGCATGTGAAAAAGCAGGAAAACGTATCTTCGGCTGCTGCGGCCGTCGCTTGCGGCAGATCCATCCTGCGTCATGGTCGATACGACAGAAGAAGCGGTATCGTATCTGGCGGGCACAGAGGGAAAGATTTTGGTGACAACAGGAAGCAAGGAACTCGCAAAATTTGCAGAGCTTCCGGATTATAAAAACCGTGTGTATGCCCGGGTGCTGCCGTTGCCAGGCGTAATTGCATCCTGCGCGGAACTTGGATTTGATGCCGCACATACCATAGGCATGCAGGGACCGTTTTCTATGGACATGAACGTTGCAATGCTGCAGTCGTTCCATGCCGAATGGATGGTAACGAAGGAATCCGGAAGAAACGGCGGCTTTGAAGAAAAAATTGAGGCAGCAAAAAAGGCCGGTGTCCGTGTCGTTCTGATCGGCCGTCCGAAAGAGGAAGAAGGACTCTCGGAGGACGAGGTCAAGCGGTATCTCGTTGAAAAATTTGATCTGTCCGTGAAACGGGACGTCGTGATCGCCGGAATCGGACCTGGTGCAGAAGCACAGATGACGCTGGCGCTCGTAGACGCGTGTGAGCAGGCGGATGTGCTGATCGGTGCGGGACGCATGACAAAAGCAGTAGAAAAATATCAGAAGCCAATGCTTGCAGAATACAGCCCGGAAAAGATTTACGAGTATCTGAAGGCGCACCCGGAATATGAAAAGATTGTTCTTCTGCAGTCGGGTGATGTCGGCTTTTACAGCGGAGCAAAGAAACTTCAGGCCGTCCTTGCGGAAGATGCGGATTTTTCTGTCCGTGTAGAGCCGGGAATTTCTTCGCTGGTTTATTTCTGTGCCAAAATCGGAGTGTCCTGGGAGGATGCAGCATTTGTGAGCCTGCACGGACAGCACTGCAACTTTCTGGAGACGGTCCGCCGAAACCGGAAAACTCTGGCGATCGCCGGCGGAAAGGGCAGTGTCAGGGAAATCTGCCAGACGTTAAGTTCGTACGGCTGGGAGCAGATTGTGCTGCATGTGGGAACGGATCTGTCGTATCCGGAAGAACAGATTGTGACAGGAACCCCATTCGAACTTGCTAAAATGGAGTTTGCTCCGCTTGCGGTTCTTCTGTTTGAAAACCCGAATCCGGAACCAGAGTTTACAGCCGGCATGGCAGATGAAGTGTTTCTGCGTGACAAAGTACCGATGACCAAGCGGGAAGTGCGCAATGCGTCTCTTTCTCATCTGCAGCTTTCTTCGAATTCTGTTGTCTATGATATTGGATCGGGCACAGGTTCTGTTTCGATTGAGATGGCGCTTCGTGCAGCACAGGGAAAGGTATATGCGATAGAAAAAAATCCGGCAGCCGTTGCACTTCTGCAGGAAAATAAAAAGAAATTTGCAGTGGATCATCTGGAAATTATTGAGGGAACTGCACCGGAAGCACTCGAAGCACTTCCGGTTCCGACGCATGCATTTATCGGCGGGTCTGCCGGAAACTTAAAAGAGATTCTGGAACTGCTCCTGCGGAAGAATCCGAACATCCGCGTGGTATTAAATACAGTAACCGTGGAAACATTAGCGGAGGCAGCATCGTGTTTCAAAAAACTTGCGTTTGAAGAGCCGGAAATCGTCTGCCTGCAGGCTTCCAATGCGAAAAAGGCCGGAAGAAGCCATCTGATGATTGCCCAGAATCCGGTTTATATCTTTACAGCCCAGGGAGGTGCCAAAGAATGAAAGCACCAAGAATCATGCTGGCAGCAGGAAGGAGCGGAAGCGGGAAAACGATGATCACCTGCGGACTGCTCCGTGCACTGCAGCAGATGGGAAAGCAGCCCGCAGCGTTTAAATGCGGCCCGGATTATATCGATCCGATGTTTCACGAACAGGTAATCGGCGCCCCGTCGTGTAATCTGGATCCATTTTTCACAGAGGAAGAAACAACACAGTATCTGTTCTGCAAACATGCAGCGGGTCATGACATTTCCGTATTGGAAGGCGTTATGGGGTATTACGACGGTCTTGGCGGAATTTCTACCAAAGGCAGCGCCTACGATCTCGCCGGTATGACAAAAACGCCGGTTCTTCTGGTTGTCGATGCCAAAGGCATGAGCGTTTCAGCGCTTGCCTTTATCAAGGGATACCTGCAGTACAAAGAGGACAGCCGGATCGCCGGTGTAATCTTTAACCGGATGTCAGAGATGCTGTACCGGGAGATCGCGCCGATGGCGGAAAAAGAACTTGGCATTTCCTGTGTCGGCTTTGTGCCGGAACTGAAGGAATGCCACTTAGAAAGCCGCCACCTCGGCCTTGTAATGCCGGATGAGGTGGAAAATCTGCAGGAGCAGGTCAATCTGCTTGCAGAAACACTGCAGAAGACACTGGATTTTGAAAAAATTCTTGCGATTGCAGAAGGGGCAGAAGAGCTCTCGGGAAAAATGCCGGAAGTCCTGCGTAAGGTGACAGAAAGCGAAGCAGCCGCCAAGGTGCGTGCTGCGAAGCCGATTCTTGCCGTTGCAAAGGATGAAGCATTCTGTTTCTTTTATCGGGATAATCTGGAGCTTCTCGCGTCACTTGGAGCCAAAATCGAATATTTTTCGCCGCTTTCCGATGCGGAGCCGCCAAAGAATACAGACGGATTTCTGTTCTGCGGCGGCTACCCGGAGCTGCACGCAGAAGAGCTTTCGGAAAACCAGACCATGAGAACGAAGATCCGCGATAACATCCGTCAGGGAATGCCGGTTCTTGCAGAATGCGGCGGTTATATGTACCTGTCAGAATCCATGGAGGATATGGATGGAAATGTGTATCCTATGGTACAGGCTGTTCCGGGAAATGTTTACCGGACAAAAAAGCTGGGAAGATTCGGCTATATCACCCTCACGCCAAACACGAAGGATACCTTTCGGAACGGCGGAAATCCGGTGCGCGGCCATGAGTTCCATTACTTTGACAGCACAGACTGCGGAAGTGCATGGCATGCGGCAAAACCGCTGCGGAAGCGGAACTGGGAATGCATTCATGCGACAAAACGGATGATGGCGGGATTCCCGCATCTTTACTATATGGCAAGTCCGCACCTCGCACTGGAATTTCTGGAGCAGTGTGTCTCTTACCGGAAAGAACAGGAGAAAACAAGATGAAAACAGCATTAGCAGCCCTGATTGTGGGCTATGGATTGGACCTGCTGCTTGGAGATCCCTCCTTTTTGTACCATCCGATCCGTGTGATCGGAAATCTCATTGCCCTGCTGGAAAAATGGCTGCGGAAGGTATTTCCGAAAACGCCAAAGGGAGAGCTTGCCGGAGGAGTTTTTCTCGTGATCCTCGTCTGTCTGGCGGGATACGGTGTTCCGGCACTGCTGCTCTTTGCGGCATTTAAAATTCATCCGGTCATCGGCTTCCTTCTGGAGGTTCTCTGGTGCTGGCAGATTCCGGCAACGAAATGCCTGAAGGATGAGAGCATGAAGGTCTATCAGAAATTAAAAGAAAACGATCTTCCGGGGGCGCGCTATGCGGTTTCCATGATCGTAGGACGTGATACGGAAAATCTTTCGGAAACAGGAGTGACGAAAGCTGCCGTGGAAACGATCGCGGAGAATACGTCGGACGGTGTCATTGCACCGCTCCTCTTTCTTGCCATCGGCGGACCGGCATTAGGCTTTCTGTATAAGTCCATCAATACCATGGATTCCATGGTGGGATACAAAAATGACAAATATCTGTATTTTGGACGGTGTGCGGCAAAGCTGGACGATGTCGTCAATTACATACCGGCGAGAATCAGCGCATGGCTGATGATTCTTGCGTCTGCATGCGAGCGCATGAACTGGAAAAATGCAGAAAAAATTTACAAACGCGACCGTTACTGCCACGCCAGCCCAAATTCTGCGCAGACAGAAGCAGTTATGGCAGGGGCGCTGGAAGTACAGCTTGCCGGAGATGCCGTGTATTTCGGCAAAGTCGTAAAGAAACCAACGATCGGCGATGACATCCGCCCGGTCGAGGCGGAAGATATCAAAAGAGCAAATCATTTGATGTATCTGACCTCGTTCCTCGGACTGGTGTTCTTTGCGGGAATCCGCGCGCTCTTTTTATTTCTGTAAAAAGAGAAGATAGAAACACAACGGAAAAGAGAAAGGAAGGCATATGGTATGAGACAAAATCCACATGGAGGAGACATTTACACGAAAAAATGCAGAGTCGATTTTTCCGTGAATGTCAATCCTCTTGGAGCTCCGGAAAGTGTGAAAGAGGCGGTGAGAAAGAGCGCGGAATCGGTGGAACAGTATCCTGACGCACTGTGCCGGGACCTGACCCGGGCACTGTCGGAAAAGGAGCAGCTTCCAGAAGAAAATATCCTGTTTGCAAACGGCGCCGCAGAGCTTATTTTTGCCCTGACACAGGCTCTCCGCCCGAAAAAAGCGCTGATTGCAGCGCCGGGATTTGCAGAGTATGAAGCAGCACTTTCAGCGGCAGGGTGTTTTATCCGTATGTATCCGCTGCAAAAGGAAAAAGGCTTTCTTTTACAGGACGATTTCTGCGATGATCTGACCGACGATCTGGATCTTGTTTTTTTATGTAATCCAAATAATCCAACCGGCCTTACGATTCCGCAGGAGCTTCTTTTAAAGATCCTGGATAACTGCCGGGAGCGTAACATCTATCTGGTGCTGGATGAGTGTTTCATAGAATTTCTGCCGGAGCCGGAAAAAGTGACGATGCAGGGAAAACTGGACGAATATCCGAATCTGCTGATTCTGCGTGCGTTCACAAAGATTTACGCAATGCCGGGTCTGCGTCTTGGCTATCTGCTCTGCAGCGACGAGGATCTGCTGGATCGGATCAGCCGCAGCATGCAGTCGTGGAATGTTTCGATTCCAGCGCAGATGGCAGGCCTTGCCGCCCTGAACGAGGATGCTTACGTCAAAGAAGCACGGGAACTGATCGGAAAAGAACGTGCCTGGATGAAAGCAGAACTGGAAAAAGCAGGTCTTACCGTATGGGATTCCTGTGCAAATTATCTGTTCTTTGAGGGACCGAAAGGACTTGCCGCACGGCTGGAAAAAGGCGGCATTCTGATCCGCGACTGTTCCAACTACCCGGGCCTTGCCGACGGATATTACCGTGCAGCCGTACGCACACATGAAGAAAACCAGATTCTGACAGAAGCCGTTTCACAGATTCTGCAGTGGTTTTAGGAGGAAAAACGATGGCGAAAGTAATTATGATACAGGGAACGATGTCAAATGCGGGAAAGAGTCTGCTTGCGGCGGGCTTATGCCGGATTTTCCATCAGGACGGATACCGTGTGGCGCCGTTCAAATCACAGAATATGGCGCTGAATTCGTTTATTACGAGAGAAGGCCTTGAGATGGGACGTGCACAGGTCATGCAGGCGGAAGCGGCCGGGATCGAACCGTCCGTTTTGATGAACCCGATTCTGTTAAAGCCGACGAATGACACCGGTTCGCAGGTGATTGTAAACGGTGAGGTACTGGGAAACATGAGTGCGCGGGAATATTTTTCCCACAAAAAAGAGCTGATCCCGGACATCATGAAAGCGTACCATGCACTGGAAGAACAGTATGATATCATTGTGATCGAGGGAGCCGGAAGTCCGGCGGAGATCAACCTGAAAGCCGATGATATCGTCAATATGGGAATGGCAAAGCTTGTGGATGCACCGGTGCTCCTCGTCGGAGATATTGACCGCGGCGGCGTTTTTGCTCAGCTTTACGGTACCGTAGAGCTTTTAGAGCCGGATGAGCGCGACCGCATCAAGGGTCTGATTATCAACAAATTCCGCGGGGACAAAACCATCCTGGACCCGGGCGTTGTGATGCTGGAAGAAAAAACACACATCCCGGTGGTCGGCGTGGCGCCGTATCTCCACATCGAAGTGGAAGACGAGGACAGTCTGACCGAGCGATTCACCAGAAAAGAGGAGATCGGTCTCATTGACCTTGCGGTCATCCGTCTCCCGCGTATTTCAAACTTCACCGATTTCAACCCGTTCGAGCGGATCGAAGGCGTATCACTCCGCTACGTAAGCTCTGTCTCCGAACTGAAAAATCCGGATATGATTCTGCTTCCGGGAACGAAAAACACGATGGAGGATCTGCTCTGGATGCGTCAGAATGGTCTGGAAGCGGCCGTACTGAAGGCGGCTGCGGCCGGAAAAGTAATTTTCGGTGTCTGCGGCGGCTTCCAGATGCTCGGAGATACGCTGAGCGATCCGCTGCATGTCGAAGCCGGCGGAACGATCAAAGGAATGGGACTCCTGCCGATGGATACTGTATTTGCCGGTGAGAAGACGAGAACCCGCGCGGAGGGCGCTTTTGGAAAAACAGAAGGCGTTCTTGCCGGGATCGAGGGAACCCGGATTGAGGGCTATGAAATCCATATGGGAGAAACGGTGCGGAAAGAAGAAACAGAAGCATTCACGTTCATCGATGATCAGAACCGTGCTGATTCGGATAAGCTGGACGGTGCACAGAAAGGAAATGTGTACGGTACGTATGTGCACGGCATTTTCGACAAAGAAGAAGTTGCCGAGCGGATCGTGGAAGCACTTGCAAAGAATAAGGGAATTGCCATGGAGCAGATTCACGGTGTCGATTACCAGACATTCAAAGAGACACAGTACGATATTCTCGCAGATGCGCTGCGCGAGCATCTCGACATGAAGAAGATTTATCAAATTCTGGAAGAAGGGGCATAAAGATGAAGATAGAACTGGAGCAGGTAAGCCCGCACGAGATTGAAAAGAGAAGCTTTGAAATTATCACGGAAGAATTAAACGGAAGAACGTTTCCAGAGGATCAGGAACTGGTTGTAAAGCGGTGTATCCACACAAGTGCGGATTTTGATTATGCGGATAATCTCTGCTTTTCGGAGCATGCGGTGGCAAAAGGCATCGAGGCGATCCGGGAGGGAGCCTGCATTGTGACGGATACGCAGATGGCAAGATCCGGCATCAACAAAAAGGTGCTTGCGCGCCACGGCGGTGAAGCGCTCTGCTTTATGTCAGACGAAGATGTTGCGGCAAGAGCAAAAGAAACCGGAAGCACCCGCGCGGCAGCCTGCATGGAAAAAGCGGCGGAGCTGGATAAAAAGCTGATTATTGCGGTTGGAAATGCGCCGACGGCACTGGTCCGCCTCTATGAACTGATCGGGGAAGGAAAAATAAAACCGGCGCTGATCATCGGAGTTCCGGTCGGCTTTGTCAATGTGGTACAGTCCAAAGAACTGATTATGCAGACCAATATCCCGTATATCGTGGCACGCGGACGAAAAGGCGGCAGCAATATCGCGGCGTGCATCTGCAACGCACTCCTGTATATGATGGATCAGGACCGCGGATATTAAAAATAGATGAAAAAACGGAAAGCAGAAGTCTTGACAGATTTCGAATCACCGTTTATACTATGGAACATGGAAAAAGGCTTGGAAGGGAACAAGTAGACGTACAAAAACGCGGACAGAAAGCAGCCGGCAGATGAGAGGCGCATGCAGGTTCTGTACGATTCGAATACATCCCGGAGTTGCGCACCGAATAAAACGGGCGGCAGAAGAACTATGATGCACGTTTTTAGTAGGCTGCGACGTAAGAGACGAACGTTACAGCGTCAGGGTATTCAGAGGTTTTGGATACCGACAAAGGCAGCTGCCGTGAGACAGCTGTGAAGTAAGGTGGTAACACGGGAGATACGGGCTCTCGTCCTTTGAATCGGAAAGGACGGGAGTCTTTTTGTATAAAAAACTTTGGTCCCAGACGGTAACACATACCCGAAAGTCAACCGAAAAAAGGAGAAAAACAAAATGCAGATTTATGACGAACTGATCGCCAGAGGCCTTCTGGCACAGGTAACCGACGAAGATGAAATCAGAGACCTAGTAAACAATGGAAAAGCAACGTTCTATATCGGATTCGACTGCACCGCAGACAGTCTGACCGCAGGTCACTTCATGGCACTGACCCTGATGAAACGGATGCAGATGGCAGGAAACAAACCGATCGCCCTGATCGGCGGCGGCACCACCATGATCGGTGACCCGTCCGGAAGAACCGATATGAGAAAAATGCTGACCCGCGAGGAGATCGACCACAACGCAGAGTGCTTCAAGCGTCAGATGGAGCGTTTCATCGAGTTCGGCGAGGGAAAAGCTATGATGCTCAACAACGCAGACTGGCTGCTGAACCTGAACTATGTAGAACTGCTCCGTGAGGTAGGTGCATGCTTCAGCGTCAACAACATGCTCCGTGCAGAGTGCTACAAACAGCGTATGGAAAAAGGTCTTTCCTTCCTGGAGTTCAACTACATGATTATGCAGAGCTACGACTTCTATCACATGTTCCAGAAATACGGCTGCAATATGCAGTTCGGCGGCGATGACCAGTGGTCCAACATGCTGGGAGGAACCGAACTGATCCGCCGTAAACTTGGAAAAGATGCCTATGCAATGACCATCACCCTTCTGACCGACTCTCAGGGCAAGAAGATGGGTAAAACCGCAGGAAACGCTGTATGGCTTGACCCGAACAAGACCAGCCCGTTCGATTTCTACCAGTACTGGAGAAACGTGGACGATGCCGATGTCTTAAAATGTATCCGTATGCTGACCTTCCTGCCGCTGGAGCAGATCGACGAGATGGATTCCTGGGAAGGAAGCAAGCTGAACGAGGCAAAAGAGATCCTGGCCTATGAGCTGACCTCCATGGTACACGGCGAGGAAGAAGCAAAGAAAGCGCAGGAAGGCGCACGTGCCGTATTCTCTACCGGAAGCTCCGAGCATATGCCGACCAGTGAACTTTCTGCAGAGGATTTCACGGACGATAAAATCGATATCGTAACCCTTCTTGTCAAAGCAGAGCTTGCAAAGACCAGAAACGAAGGACGCCGTGCCGTAGAGCAGGGCGGTGTATCCGTAGACGGTGAGAAAATCACAGATCCGAAATATGCCGTAGAAAAAGCAGCCTTCGGCGAGGACGGTATCGTTCTGAAAAAAGGAAAGAAGAATTTCAAAAAAATTTGCGTTAAATAATTAAGTGTGCTATTATAAAAGAATGGATTCCCGGAAGAAATTCCGGGACACACTGAATTATTTGGAGGACAAACAGTCATGGAAAAATATGGCGTAAACGAATTACGAAAGATGTTTCTTGAGTTCTTCGAGAGCAAAGGACATCTTGCTATGAAGAGTTTTTCGTTGATTCCACACAACGATAAAAGTCTTTTACTGATCAACTCCGGTATGGCTCCGCTGAAACCTTACTTCACAGGCGCAGAGATTCCGCCGAGAAGAAGAGTAACAACATGCCAGAAATGTATCCGTACCGGCGATATTGAAAATGTAGGAAAAACAGCCCGTCACGGCACCTTCTTTGAGATGCTCGGAAACTTTTCCTTCGGTGATTATTTCAAACACGAAGCAATCGCATGGTCCTGGGAGTTTTTAACACAGGTAGTAGGGCTCGATCCGAATCGTCTGTACCCATCCATCTATCAGGACGATGATGAAGCATTTGATATCTGGAACAAAGAGATCGGCATCCCGGCAGACCGTATTTTCCGTTTTGGAAAAGAGGACAACTTCTGGGAGCATGGCGCAGGTCCGTGCGGTCCGTGTTCTGAGATTTATTATGACCGCGGAGAAAAATACGGCTGCGGCAAACCGGGATGTACCGTTGGCTGCGAGTGTGACCGTTACATGGAAGTATGGAACAACGTATTCAGCCAGTTCAACAACGACGGCGAGGGCCACTACACCGACCTGATCCAGAAGAACATTGATACCGGTATGGGACTTGAGCGTCTGGCCGTTGTCGTACAGGATGTAGATTCCATTTTCGATGTCGACACCATTCAGGCACTCCGCAACAAAGTATGCGAAATCTCCGGAAAAGAGTATGATAAAGATCATGAGACCGATGTTTCCATCCGCCTTATCACAGACCATATCCGTTCCGCAACATTCATGATTTCCGATGGAATCATGCCGACCAACGAAGGAAGAGGCTACGTACTGCGCCGTCTGATCCGCCGTGCAGCACGTCATGGCCGTCTGCTTGGCATTGACGGACTGTTCCTTGCCCGCCTTTCCGCAAGCGTAATCGAAGGCTCCAAAGACGGATATCCGGAACTTGAAGAGAAAAAAGATTTCATCTTCAACGTTCTGAACAACGAGGAGACCCAGTTCAACAAAACCATCGACCAGGGACTTCATATCCTCTCCGAGCTCGAAGAAAAAATGCAGAGCGAAGGCAAAAAAGTTCTGGACGGACAGGATGCATTCAAACTGTACGATACCTACGGATTCCCGCTGGATCTGACCAAAGAGATCCTCGAGGAGAAGGGCTACGGCATCGACGAGGACGGTTTCCATGCAGCAATGGAAGAGCAGAGAGAGCGTGCAAGATCGAGCCGTGAAGTAACAAACTACATGGGTGCTGATGCAACCGTTTACGATGAGATCGACCCGTCCGTAACAACTGAGTTTACCGGATACGATCATCTGGAGGATACCTCCAAAGTAACCGTTCTGACGACAGAGACTGAGATTGCAGAATCTCTGATGGAAGGCCAGAAGGGAACCATTTTCGTAGAGAAAACTCCGTTCTACGCTACCATGGGCGGTCAGGAAGGCGACTGCGGTATCATCAAAGGAGCAAATGGTGTATTCGAAGTAGAAGATACCATCAAACTCCGCGGCGGAAAATACGGCCACGTCGGTGTCATGAAATCCGGTATGATTTCAAACGGCGAGGAAGTTACACTTCAGGTCAACGAAGAGGCAAGAAAAAATATCGAGAAGAACCACAGCGCAACACACCTTCTGCAGAAGGCATTAAAGACTGTTCTCGGTGCACACGTAGAGCAGAAAGGTTCTCTCGTAACCCCGACCAGACTCCGTTTCGACTTTGCCCACTTCCAGGCTATGACACCGGAAGAACTGGAAAAAGTTGAGAATCTGGTAAATGAAAAGATTCAGGAGCAGATCCCGGTTGTAACCGACATCATGGATACTGAGGAAGCAAAGAAATCCGGCGCGATGGCTCTGTTCGGTGAGAAATACGGCGACAAAGTACGTGTCGTTTCCATGGGAGACTTCTCCAAAGAGCTCTGCGGTGGTACCCATGTAAAGAATACCGCTGAAATCGGACTGTTCAAACTTGTTTCTGAGGCAGGCGTTGCAGCAGGTGTCCGCAGAATCGAAGCTCTGACCGGACCGTCTGTTACTGCATACTATAAAGCACAGGAAGAGAAAATACATGAGGCAGCAGCTCTCTTAAAGACAACACCGGCGGATCTCCTCGAGAAGATCGCTCATCTGCAGGCAGAGGCAAAAGCACTCCAGGCAGAGAATGAGTCCTTAAAGAGCAAACTGGCAAAAGAAGCGCTCGGCGATGTTATGGATAAAGTAACCGAAGTCAAAGGTGTAAAACTTCTCGCTGCATCCGTACCGGATGTCGATATGAACGGACTGCGTGACCTTGGCGACCAGCTGAAAGAAAAACTGGGAAGCGGCGTTGTTGTTCTGGCATCTGCAAAGGACGGCAAAGTAAGCCTTCTTGCCATGGTAACCGATGATGCGATGAAGAAAGGTGCACATGCCGGAAAACTGATCAAAGAAGTGGCAGCCGTTGTCGGCGGCGGCGGCGGTGGACGTCCGAACATGGCACAGGCCGGCGGAAAGAATCCGGAGAAGATCGACGAAGCAGTTGCAAAAGCTGCTGAGGTACTGGAAGGCCAGATCGCATAACAATAAGCAGGAAAAACAGCACAAAATCCTGCCACCTGCAGAGCAGAAAAAGGAGCCAGGCAGGCGGCAGGGAAAAATTTTGCAAAAAAATGAAAAAACTTGTTGACGTACGAGATTTTTCTGGTATAATAAGAACAGTGCAAAAAATACCCATACAGTTGTATTATGCACAATCTACAACTGGAGGGAGGTTAGGTGTGAGACTATGTCAAATGTAATCGTTAAAGAAAACGAAACGTTGGACAGCGCTTTACGCAGATTTAAGCGTAGCTGTGCAAAAGCTGGCATTCAGCAGGAGATTCGTAAAAGAGAGCATTACGAGAAACCAAGTGTTCGTCGTAAAAAGAAATCTGAAGCTGCCAGAAAACGTAAGTATAATTAATGTGCAAAAAATCCCCGGCGATCTGTTTTGCCGGGGATTTTTATACTTGTAACTTAAAGTCGCAGGTTTTGACAAAACAGCAAGGCGGTGACAAATGAGAATTTTGTACAAAATAGCAAACAAGCTGTTTCGTATCGTGAAAAAGATTCTGAAGCTGCTTACCAGCCGTATGGTCATTATCGGTGTTGCACTTCTTCTGGAATTTTGCTGGCTGGCCGGAATTGTGATGCAGCTCAATGAAAAATCTGTCTACATCAACTATGCGGTCACGATCCTTTCCCTGATTGCAGTGCTTTCGATTATCAATAATCCGAAAATGAATCCCGGCTACAAACTGATGTGGGCAGTCTGTATCCTGGCGCTTCCGGTAACCGGAATCTGCCTGTACGGCATTCTCGGCCATTCCAGTGTGGCAAGAAAATTCCGTACACATTACGATACAGTTCTGCTTTCGCAGGGAGGCGTTCTTGGAGAGGAAGAAGAGACGCGTAAAAAGCTCGAGGAAGAAAATATCCTGGCAGCGGGGCAGTCTTCCTATCTGACCAATTATGCGCATTATCCTGTTTATGAAAACACAGAAACAGAGTATTACCCGCTGGGAGATGTATGGTTTGAGCACTTTATTGAGGAACTCAAAAAGGCAGAACACTACATTTTTATGGAATATTTCATCATCAGCGAGGGGTATCTGTGGGATACGGTGCTGGAGATTCTGAAGGAAAAAGCGGCCGCCGGTGTGGATGTGCGGCTGATTTACGATGATTTCGGCTGCGTGACGACGCTGCCGTATCAGTATTATAAATCGCTGCAGCAGATGGGCATCAAGTGTGCGGCGTTCAATCAGTTCCGACCGGTGCTGAATGTCATTTTAAATAACCGTGACCACCGGAAAATTGCCGTGATCGACGGTCATACGGCTTTCACGGGCGGCATTAATCTTGCGGACGAATACATTAACCGCAAGGAGCGGTTCGGCCACTGGAAGGATTCCGGAATCTGTCTGCATGGTGAGGCGGTATGGAGTTTTACGGTGATGTTTCTGCAGATGTGGAGCACAATCACCGGTATGGAATGCAATTTCGAATCATACCGGCCGGAGATCTATCACGAGGAAGCGTTTAAAAAAGACGGTTTTGTGCAGCCGTACGGCGATTCCCCGCTGGATGGAGAGACAGTAGGCGAGCATGTTTATCTGAACATTATTTCACAGGCGAAAAAATATCTTTATATTTTTACTCCGTATCTGATTCCGGACAACGAGACGCTGACCGCTCTCTGCATGGCGGCAAAGCGCGGAGTCGATGTGCGGATTGTAACGCCGGGCATCCCGGATAAGAAGATTGTCTATATTCTGACGCAGGCCAATTACGAGATCCTGCTGGAATCCGGCGTTCAGATGTACCAGTATACGCCGGGCTTTATCCATTCCAAGAGCTTTGTCTGTGATGATGAAGTTGCGACGGTCGGAACGATCAACATGGATTACCGGAGCATGTACCTGCATTTTGAGTGCGGTGTCTGGATGTACGGCAGCAGTGCGGTTGCCCAGGTAAAAGAGGATGCGCTGATCACGTTTGAACAGTGTGAGCAGATCAATATGGACTACTGCCGAAAGAAAAATTTTGCAGTCCGTGCACTCCGCGGTGCGCTGAAGTTTCTGGCACCGCTGCTGTAAACGGAACAGACAGCATAGTTCTGCGGTCGTCTGCATAGCCTGTAGGGAAGAAAGAGCAGATGTTTCGGGGGAATATGAAGAGAAGAACACGAAATATCGTCTGGAGCCTGCTGATGATCCTGGCGCTTCTTGCAGCGCCCTTGAAAGTGACTGCGGCAGAGCAGAATGGAGAATCTTCCGACAAGCAGCAGAACGAAACAACGGAACAGAAAACAGAAGAGACGGAGGAGACAGCACCGGAGATGACACCGGACCTTGGGCTGACTTCGCCGTCTGTTCTTTTGATGGAGGCACAGACCGGAACTGTTCTGTACGAGAAAAATGCGTCGGAACAGCGAAGCCCGGCGAGCATCACAAAAATCATGACGCTGCTGCTGATTTTTGAAGAGCTCGAAAAAGGGACGCTCCAGCTGACCGACGAAGTGACGACGAGTGCGCACGCCAGAAGTATGGGCGGGTCCCAGGTTTTTCTGGAAGAGGGCGAAAAGCAGACCGTTGAGACGATGATCAAGTGTATTGTCGTTGCTTCGGGAAACGATGCATCTGTAGCGATGGCAGAGCATATTGCGGGGACAGAAAGCGAGTTTGTCAGCCGGATGAACCAGAAAGCAAAAGAACTCGGCATGAACGACACGAAGTTTGAGGACTGCTGCGGCCTCACGGATTCCGACGGCCATTACACGACAGCGCAGATGTGGCGAAAATGTCTCGGGAGCTGATCGAGCGCTTTCCGCAGATCCTGAACTATTCCTCTATCTGGATGGAAGAGATTACGCATGTCACACAGAAGGGAAGCAAACCATTCACCCTCACCAATACAAATAAGCTGATCCGCGGCTATGAGGGCTGTGTGGGACTGAAAACAGGAAGCACCTCGAAGGCGAAGTACTGCGTCTCGGCAGTGGCGAAGAAAAATGATCTGACGATGCTGGCAGTCGTGATGGGAGCACCGGACTACAAGGTGCGGTTTGCAGATGCAGCGTCACTGTTCCAGTATGGGTTTTCGTCCTGCAGCATCTACATAGACCGGGAACGCGATCCCCTGCCGGAACTTTCGGTTGTTTACGGAAAGCAGGATACGGCAGAACTGGAATATGCGGAAGAATTCCGCTATCTTACGACGGGCGGGACGGTGATTGGTGAAGTGGAAAAAACGATGGAACTGCCGGAAGAGGTGCAGGCCCCTATCCAGAAAGGCGAGTGTGCCGGAAGAGTTGTTTACAAAGCAGACGGTGAGGAACTTGGTTCCGTTGCGATTTTATATGGAGCAGACGTGGCAAGAGCCGGCATGTGGGACCTGTTCGGATGTACGATGAAACAATATTTTCTTGGGACGGCATAAAGCCGGAGTATCATGCGCGAAAAGGAGAAAAACATGGCAAAGAAAAATTACTATGCGGTAAAACAGGGAAAGGTTCCGGGCATCTACCGGACATGGGATGCGTGCAAAGCGCAGGTACACGGTTATCCTGGCGCAATTTACAAGGGATTTGAGCGTCTGGAGGAGGCAGAGGCCTTTCTGAGCGGCGGTAAAATGCCGGAACCATTGCTGCGGGAAACAATCGGAACGTATTTCGCTGCCCCGGAACGAAAGGCAGTACAGAGCACGGCAGCACCCGATCCTTCTTCTTGGGACTGGGAACACCTGATTCTGGCGGAAAAACCATGCGAAGACCCGGAATACGCCGGTGTCGGCAGGAGCGCCGTCGCATACGTGGATGGAAGCTATCAGCATGCGCTCGGAAAGTTCTCCTGCGGTGTGGTCCTCTTCCTGGACGGAAAAGAGCTGAATCTTGCAGAAGAATACAGCGACCCGGATCTCGTCTCCATGCGGAATGTAGCAGGCGAGATCAAGGGCGCAGAGCTGGCCATGGCTTACTGCCTGACACATGATATTCCGGAGCTGGCCATCTATCACGATTACCAGGGAATCGCAAGCTGGTGTACGAGAGAATGGCAGGCGAAAAAACAGGGAACCATCGATTACCGGAATTTTTACGATCTGGCATCGGCCAAAGTTGCGATCCGCTTCTGCAAAGTAAAGGGCCACACCGGCGTCACCTACAACGAAAAAGCCGATCAGCTGGCAAAACAGGCATTGGGCTTATAAACAGCAGGGAAAACGGGTTGTCATACACCGAAAAATCAAGTATAATGAACGGTATGAGAAAATTTACAACGACCTATTACAAACTTTCGTCAAACGGAAAATTTCCGGAAGGAAACGGTTTTCGTCTGGCGTTTATCAGTGATCTTCACAATATGGAGTTTGGCCCGGACAACACGGTGTTAAAGGCAGTCATCGATGAGGCGGCTCCGGATCTTGTCATCATCGGCGGGGACCAGATTGTGGCAAAGCCGGGGGAGAACCTCGACCCGGGTCTGAGTTTCGCGGAACGTCTTGCGGAGGAATACCAGGTAATCTATGGCTGCGGAAACCACGAATACCGTCTGAAGCTGTATCCGGAACAGTACAGTGATCTGTATGAAAAGCTCCGGGAGCGCCTGAAAAAGGCAGGAATCTGCTATCTGGAAAATGAGACGGCGGATCTTACCATCAGCGGCTGTCCGGTCCGGATCTACGGCTATGCCATGGACCGCACCTATTACAACCGCTTTTACCGCGGACCGCTGCCGGTTTCGGAACTGACGGACCACCTTGGAAAACCGGATCCGGCGCGCTACGGCATTCTGCTGGCGCATCACCCTGCCTACCGCAGCTCCTATGCATCATATGGAGCCGATCTGACGCTTTCCGGCCATTATCACGGCGGCGTGGTGGGCCTTGGCGCGCACCGGGGGCTTGTGACGCCGGATTTCCGCCTTTTTCGAAAAACTGCCGCGGGCTGTTCCTGACGGGCGGCACCTGCCAGATCATCAGCGCAGGAACGGGCGAACACACCATTCCGGTCCGCATCTGGAACAGAAGAGAATTGATTATTACAGATATCGGGAAACCGTAAGGGAGAACAGAGCACATGGCGATACCAGTAAAGCTTCCGGTGTTTGAAGGACCGCTGGACCTTCTTCTTCACCTGATCGATAAAAACAAAATAGATATTTACGATATCCCCATTGTAGAGATTACGGACCAGTATCTGGAATACATTCATCAGATGGAGCGGGAAGACCTCGACATCATGAGCGAGTTCATGGTCATGGCGGCGACGCTTCTGGATATCAAATGCCGCATGCTGCTTCCAAAAGAAGTGAATGAGGAAGGCGAGGAAGAGGACCCGAGAGCCGAGCTGGTGCAGCAGCTTTTAGAGTACAAAATGTATAAGTACATGTCGTACGAGCTGCGTGACCGCATGAACGAGGCGAGCCGTTCCGTGTACAAGGAACCGACGCTTCCAAGAGAAGTGCTGGAGTACAGGACGCCGGTCGACACCTCCGAGCTCCTCTCGCAGATTTCTCTCGCGAAGCTCAATACGATCTATAAAATGATTTTAAAGCGCCAGGAGGACAAGATCGACCCGATCCGAAGCAAGTTCGGAAAGATCGAAAAAGAAGAGGTCAGCCTGCCGGACAAGATGACGTATGTCGAGCAGTTTGCTGTTAAAAAACGCCGCTTCAGCTTCCGCGACCTTTTGGAATCCCAGCCGGGCAAGGTGCATGTGATTGTCACCTTCCTTGCAATCTTGGAGCTGATGAAAACCGGCAAAATCCGGATCAGCCAGGAGGAGCTTTTCGGGGATATCCTGATTGAATCCCTGGAGGATGAAGACACCGTAGTTGTGCCGTATACAGACGAGACAGACAGTGAGGACAAGACAGATGGAAGAACAGAACAGGAATAAAGAAACTGCCCCGGGTGAGGCAAGACGCCCCTCTTCGGTCGAGGAGGCGGAAGCAGCCATCGAGGCAGTCCTTTTTGCGATGGGAGATTCCGTGGAGCTGGGAAGGATTGCAAAAGCGATCGGCCATGACACGGAGACGACCCGCAGGATTCTGAACCATATGATGGAAAAATATAATACGAAAGACCGCGGCATCCACATCGTGGAGCTTGAAAATGCGTATCAGATGTGCACGAAACAGGAATATTATGATTATCTTGTCAACATCGCCATGCAGCCGAAGAAGGCGGTTCTGACCGACGTCATGATGGAGACTCTCTCGATCATTGCCTACAAGCAGCCGGTCACGAAGCAGGAAATCGACAAGATCCGCGGCGTCAAGAGCGATCACGCGGTCAACAAACTGGTGGAGTACAATCTGGTGCAGGAGCTTGGCCGCCTCGACGCGCCGGGCCGCCCGATTGTGTTCGGCACGACCGAAGAATTCCTGCGGAACTTCGGCGTCGATTCCACCGACAATCTGCCGGAGATCAGTCCGGTCAAGATGGAGGACTTCCGCGCAGAAGTGGAAGAGGAAATGCAGATCAAGCTGGATGTCTGATCCGGCAGGAGAAAAAAGAAGGGAGATACCGATATGCCTACTACGTACGCACACGACAGGTTCGGAAGAGAAGTTTATGAACAGCTTCCGGCAAATTTGAAAAAGATCATTCGAGAAAACAAAAAACTGTATCTGATCGGACTGCACGGGCCGGATATCTTCTTTTATTACCATCCGTTCTCGAAAAACCGTGTGTCTGATTACGGAACGTTTCTGCATGAGCAGACGGCTTCCGTTCTGTTCGAGGATGAGGTGAAAAAGTATCAGCAGAGTCCGTCAGAGGCGATGGAAGCGTATCTGTTAGGCTTTGCCTGCCATTACCTTCTCGATTCGACGTGTCATCCGTATATCGGGAAATTTGTGGATCACACTGGAATTTCCCATGCAAAGATTGAGACGAGCCTTGACCAGTACTTCATGCTGGAGGACGGCCTCGATCCGCTCGTATACCGTCCGGCATCGCCGATCTGCCCGCACACCGACGGCAACAAGGTCATCCACCGCTGTTTTCCGGAAATCGGGGAAACAGAAATTGTCGAATGCCTGAAGGGCATGAAGCTCTGGACGAGAATCACGATCTGCCGCAGCAGTGCGGTAAGAAGCCTTCTTCTTGGAGTGATGAAACTGGTCGGCTGCTACGATTCGATGGGCGGCCGTGTGATGCCTGGAAGGCCGCAGAAGGAATGCGAAGCGGGCACACGGAATCTTGTCCACCTGTACGAAAGAGCACTTGCAGAGGCGCCGCAGGAGCTTGTAAAGCTGGATGAAGTGCTCCATGGAAACGGAACGCTTTCCCCGCGCTTTGACCACAATTTTGATTAAAACAGACTTTTGAGAGCAACAGTAAGAACAGAAAAATCCCGGCAGGAATCTTTCCTAAGAATTCCTGACCGGGATCTTTTGTGCCCGAAAGCAGATCTTTAATTTGATTTTACTTCACGCCACAGCTGGTTGTAAACCTCATCGGCATCATCGCCAAGATACGTAAAGGTTTCGCACCGTGCAAGCGTTTCCTCATCCGGGAAGGCGATTTTACTGTTTCGGATATCGTCATCCTCAATCAGTTCACGCGCCGCATCATTCGGCGTAGAGTAGGTAATATACTCAAAGTTTTTCAGTGCGATGTCCGGCCGGCAGAGGAAATTCAGGAATTTCTCTGCGTTCTCGACATGCTGCGCATCTTTTGGAATGCACCAGGAATCGATCCAGACGTTGGAGCCTTCTTTTGGAACAACGTATTCCAGATCCGGGTTTTCACGCTTCGTGTAGATAGCTTCACCGGAGTAAATAACGCCGATAGCCGCCTCATTTCCGATCATCTTGTCACGCACCTGATCCACAACGTACGCCTGCACGAGCGGTTTCTGTGTCACAAGCAGATCCTTCGCCTCCGTCAGTTCCTTGATATTGGTGGAGTTTAAGGAGTATCCCAGATCCTTTAAAGCAACAGCAAACGCATCGCGCACGCTGTCCTGCATCAGAATGCTGTCGCGGTAATTGGTATCCCACAGAACAGACCAGGAGTCGATCGGCTCGGTTACCATTTTTTTGTTGTACAGAATACCAATTGTTCCCCAGCAGTACGGGATCGAGTAGAGATTGCCCGGGTCGAACTGCTCGGAAGTCTCGTAGTACATATCTCCAATGTTGGAAGCGTTCGGAATATGGTCAAAGTTGATCGGTTGCAGCAGATCGTTCTGGATCATCTTCTGAATCATATAGTCGGACGGGCAGACAAGATCGTAGGAAATCGCACCGGATTTGATCTTCGGATACATGATTTCGTTCGTCTCATACTCCTCGTAAACAACGTGGATACCGGTTTCTTCCTCAAAGATATCGATGACATCAGAATCCATATATTCGCCCCAGTTGTACACAATCAGCTGCTGGGAGCCGCCGGCTGAAGCATTCTGGCTTCCGTAGTAAATACCGCCGCCGCCGATGACAAGCACCATGGCGATCGGAAGAATCCGGCGGAAGACCACACGTTTTGTGATGCGGAAACGGATGCCCTTCTTCGCCATAGCCTCGCGCTCTTTTGCCTCCTCTTTTTCTTCCTTCGGAGAAGGATTCACATTCACAAGGAGCAGCAGAAGCAGTACGGTGACAAAAAGAATCGTGGAGAGCGAGTACATCTCCGGCTTGATTCCCTTGCGGACTTCGGCATAAATCTTTGTGGAGAGCGTATCAACGCCCGGTCCCTTGGTGAAGTAGGTGATAACGAAATCATCGAGGGACATCGTAAAGGAGAGCAGAAAGCCCGAAACAACGCCCGGCATGATGTCCGGGAAGATAACTTTCCAGAATGCATACAGCGGAGAGGCACCAAGATCGAGGGCTGCCTCGTACGTTGATTTGTTCGTCTGCTTTAATTTCGGCATAACGCTCAAAATAACATAAGGAACATTGAACGTGATATGCGCCATCAGAATCGTGCCGAATCCAAGCTGAATGCGGCAGATGATAAAGAGCAGCATCAGCGAGATTCCCATAACGATCTCACCGTTCAGCATCGGGATGTTCGTAATACCCATGAAAAGCGTCCGGCTTTTTTTTGACATGCTGTTGATGCCGATGCACGCAAGCGTTCCAAGGATGGTTGCAATCGCAGAGGCAAGAAGCGCAATGATTAACGTTGTATACAGCGCGTTCATGATCTCTGTATTGGCAAACAGTGAACGGTACCAGTGCAGCGTAAAGCCGCCCCATTTGGCACGCGTTTTTGATGCATTAAAGGAGAGCACCACAAGGGTGACAATCGGCGCATACAGAAGAATAAAGATGAGCGCCATGTAAATTTTTTCCAGTTTCTTTCTCAAAATGCCGTTCCCTCCCCGTCTTTATCGTATTTGTTCATCAGAACCATCGACAGGATGATGAAAATCATCAGGACTGTGGAAAGTGCGCTTCCGGCATTCCAGTTGTTGGTCTGTTTGAACTCCTGCTCGATGACGTTTCCGATCAGAAGGATCTTGCTTCCGCCGAGCAGGTCGGAAATAACAAAGGTTGTAAGCGCCGGGATAAATACCATGGTAATACCGCTTACGATACCCGGCGTGGTGAGCGGCAGCGTTACTTTCAGGAAAGTCTGTACGCTGTTCGCTCCGAGGTCTCTTGCTGCGTTGATGACGTCACGGTCGATCTTAATCAGGACATTGTAGATCGGCAGAACCATAAACGGCAGGAAGTTGTAAACCATACCGAGAATGATCGCTCCCGGTGTGTTGATGATGGAAATGCCGGGCAGATGGAAAAACGAGAGAATGCTGTTGATGACGCCGTTTTTCTCAAGCAGTGTCTGCCATGCAAGCGTACGGAGCAGAAAGTTCATCCACATCGGGAGAATGAAGATCAGCACAATAAAGCTGGTCTGGTTGACATTCCGGTTTGCCGGAATCATGGCAAGCGGATAGGCAAGGACAAGACAGAGTACTGTGCTAAGGAGTGAGAGCCACAGAGCCAGGCCAAGTGCCTTGATGTTTTCCTTCGTTGCAACGTAGGCAAAATTCGAAAGGGTAAAGCCGCCTTCTTCCCCGGTGAACGCATAGTAGAGAATCAGGATCAGCGGGATGATGATGAAACCAACAGCCCAGACGGCATAAGGTGCTGCCAGCCATTTCTTTAATTTATTACTCTTCAATGGCTGCCGCCTCCTCATCTTCGGATTCCGGTTTGTTCATGATCTGGATATCAAATGGATCGACATGGATGCCGACTTCCTGTCCAACCGGGAACAGATCGGTAGAGTGAACGAGAAGCTCAAAACCGTTCACCGTAACCTCCATCTCATAGTGAACACCTTTGAAAATCAGATGGGTGACACGTCCGCGGATGGTACCTTCCTCCGGTTTCACAAGATCAATATCCTCCGGGCGGATCACAACGTCGACCGGTTTGTTTTTGCCGAATCCGACATCAACGCACTCGAACTTCGCACCGAGAATCTCGACGAGACGGTCCTCAATCATGATGCCGTCGAGAATGTTGCTGTCACCGATGAAGTCTGCAACGAATGCGTTCTGCGGTTCATTGTAGATGTCTTCCGGTGTGCCGATCTGCTGGATATAACCCTGGTTCATGACAACGATCGTGTCCGACATGGTAAGCGCCTCTTCCTGATCGTGGGTGACATAGACAAAGGTGATACCAAGCTCGTTTTTCAGACGGATCAACTCGTACTGCATATCCTGACGGAGCTTTAAGTCAAGTGCGCCGAGCGGCTCATCCAGAAGGAGAACTTTCGGTTCGTTGACAATCGCGCGCGCAATGGCGATTCGCTGCTGCTGGCCGCCGGAGAGAAGCGCCGGGGAGCGGTTTTCGTAACCCTCAAGGTTAACAAGTTTTAATGCGTATTTGATTTTGTCATTGATATATGCTTTGGATTTTCCCTTGATTTTCAGCCCGAAAGCGATGTTTTCCGCAATCGTCATATGCGTGAAAAGAGCATATTTCTGGAACACCGTATTTAACTGGCGTTTGTTCGGCGGAAGCTGGGTGATATCCTGTCCGTTAAATAAAACCTTTCCGGCATCCGGCGTCTCAAAACCGCCGAGAATACGTAATGTGGTTGTTTTTCCGCAGCCGCTCGGGCCAAGGAGGGTAAGAAATTCGTTTTCACGGATATAAAGATTCAGATCATCCAGAATGGTAACTCCGTCGTACGATTTTGTGATGTTGACGAGATCAAGTAATTTGGTACTCATGTGTAAAATGCTCCTTTCGGGTCGTTTATTTTGGAGCACCGTTTTTCGTGAAAATCACGCGGTGCGGAAATCTAAAAATAAGGCGGTGAACTGATCCAGAGAATGACAGCGGGCGTTTTGCCCGGGTTTTCCAGATAGTGGTCACAGGAGGCGGGGTAGTAAAAGCTCTCGCCTTTTTTCGCCTTATGGCACTCGTCCCCGAGATGAATGAGGACACGGCCGGAAAGTACGTAGCCGAATTCCTCGCCTTCATGCGGCGAATCTACTTCGGTACAGGCGCCGCTCTGCAGTGTCAGCCGGATCGGCTCCATTCGGTTTTTCTGTGCGTTCGGAACGATCCATGCGATCTCGTTGCCCTGCGCTTCGTCGGTTTTTACAAAGTAATCTTCCTCACAGAAGACGATCTGGTTATCCTGCTCTTCGCCGAAAAACGTTTTCAGATCCGTTCCAAGGCAGGTAAGAACATCCACCAGCGTGGCGATCGAGGGAGAAGTCACATCGTTTTCGAGCTGGGAGATAAATCCCTTTGACAGCTCGCTGCGATTCGCCAGTTCTTCCTGTGTCAGGCCCTTGCGCATGCGCAGTTCCCTGATTTTCTTTCCGATTTCCATAAAAAATCCTTTCTGTATCCAAAGTCTTACCGGGATCTCTTTTTGAAACAAGGATTCTCAGAAAATCTCAGTAAAAATAAACAAAAAGTTTAGTAATTCTATACAACCACGGGAAATTATACAGGATATGAACCGTGCTGTCAATAACTTTGTGAAATTTTACCATGATTTTACAGGGAACCTCATATAATGAAGAAGAAGCAGACAAAAACCGGCCCCAAAAGCGTGACCGGCTTTTCCATTTTAAAGATTTATCTGCAGGAAAAACAACAAAAGGAGGATTGGATTTTGAACAGAAAAAGAAGAAACAGGGCGGGATTTTTTCTGGGAATCCTGCTTCTGCTTTTTGGAAGTATGCCTGCAGCCGCCGCCAGGCAGGAGAGTGAGCCGAATCAGCTGTTTGCAACTGCGGCATGCCTGATGGATGGCGATACCGGCCGTGTGCTCTTTGGAAAACGCGAAACGGATCCGATGGCGATGGCGAGCACGACCAAAATTATGACGTGTATTCTGGCGCTGGAAAACGGCGGAGAGCAGGCAGTTGCGACAGCATCCGCCCAGGCGGCAGCGGCACCGAAAGTCCATCTCGGTGTGTACGAGGGCGAGCAGTTTCTGCTTGGCGATCTATTATATTCCCTGATGCTGGAATCACACAACGATGCGGCGGTGATGATCGCAGAGACCATCGGAGGAAGCATAGAGGGTTTTGCCGCGCTTATGAATGAAAAAGCCGCTGCAATCGGCTGTACGGATACACATTTTGTGACCCCAAACGGTCTTGATGCTTCCGATGCAGGCGGGGATCACCATACGACTGCGGCTGATCTGGCGCGGATCATGCGCTACTGTATTAAAACTTCACCGAAAGCCACCGAATTTCTTGCCGTGACGCAGACGAGATCCTATACGTTCTGGGATCTCGAAAAGAAAAATATGTTCAACTGCTGCAACCATAATGCCCTGCTGGACCAGATGGAGGGAGCCATTTCCGGAAAAACCGGTTTTACGGCAAAAGCGGGATATTGCTACACGGGAGCACTGGAACGGGACGGGAAGTGCCTGATTGTAACACTGCTTGCATGCGGCTGGCCCAATCACAAAAATTACAAATGGGCGGATGCCGCAAAACTTTTAAATTACGGGCTGGAATCGTATACGTACCGGGATGTGCTGGACCACAGCTGGAAGCCGGGACGGATAGAAGTAACAGACGGTGTTTATGACGGCCTGCTGCAAACAAAAAGCAGCGCCAGTCTTACCCTTGTAAGCCCGGCGCTTGATCCGGCGCGGTCGCTTCCTGTTCTCTTAAAAGAGACAGAAATACCGAAAAAAGACATTTTTTTACCGGAGCTCATCGAAGCCCCGGTAAAGAAAGGAGAAAAGGTCGGTTCGATGACGTACTCGATTGATGGAATACTTCTCGCGGAATATCCCGTCTACGCCGCCGAAACGATCGAAAAAATTGATTATGGATGGTGCATGGAACAGGTCGCGGAGCGCCTTTTCTGTCACGCCTCTGTGTGAGTCACCTTTGCGAGAGTTTCCTTCGAAAGAATTTTCCAGATATTGCAGAGAAACAGCGTAACGGCAGTGACAACGGAGCAGACATCTGCGATCGGTTCCGCATAGTAAACGCCCATAACGCCGAAGAAATGCGGCAGAATGAGTGCAAGCGGGATCAGAAGAATGACTTTCCGGAGCAGTGCGATAAAAAGAGAAATCTTCGCCTGGCCAAGACCGAGAAAGGAACTCTGTACGCCGCTCTGCAAGCCGAAAATTGCCATGCCGGCAATGTAGACCGGAAGCACTTTTGCCACAATAGCAATCAGCTCCGGATCCGTGGTGAAAAGACCGGCGAAAAGAGCCGGGCGGAGCATTGCAAACACAACGTAGACGAAAGTGGCGGTAAACGTGATAGCGATCATGCGCCGGATCGTCTGGCGGACGCGGTCAAACTGACCGGCACCAAAATTGTAGCTGATGATCGGCTGCACACCGTTTGTGAAGCCGTTGACCGGCACAAAAATGAGCTGCAGCACCGACTGGAGAATGGTCATCGAGCCGACGTAGAGGTCGCCGCCGTACGTCTGCAGTCCGTGGTTCATGACGATGGTAATGGCGCTTTCTGTTGCCGACATAATAAACGGCGAGATGCCGAGCGCCATGACAGAGCCTAAAATAGTAAAATCCGGCTTCATCGTGCGCAGGGAAAGGCGGATGCCTGATTTTTTCGAGGTAAGGAACCGCAGAACCCATGCGGCACTCAATGCCTGGGAGAGAACGGTAGCGAGTGCGGCACCGGAAACACCCATATGAAGAACAAAGATGAAAACCGGGTCAAGGCCGATGTTGACAACCGCGCCGATGAGGACAGAGCACATCGCTGTGCGGGCATGTCCCTGGCAGCTGATAAAGGTATTCAGCCCGACAGCCAGTTCAACAAATACCGTTCCGACAAGATAAATCGAAATATACGTGGAAGCATATCCAATCGTGTTGTCACTTGCGCCGAAGAGATACAGAAGCGGTGTCTGAAAGACAAAGAAAAATGCCATCAGAAGCACGGAAAAAAAGAGCAGCAGGGAAGTAGAACTTCCGAGGATCTTTTCTGCACGTTCCCGGTTTTTCTGTCCGAGTGCGATTGCAGCAAGGGGGGCACCGCCTCCGCTTGCAAATCCGGCGAATGCGGAGATGATGGTGATAATCGGAAATGTGACGCCGACACCGGTAAGCGCTAAAGAACCGACATCGGGAATCCGGCCGATATAGATGCGGTCTACAATGTTATAAAGTACATTTACAATCTGTGCGAGGACAGAGGGAAGGGCCAGCTCGAGCATCAGTTTCCCAATTTTTTCGGTGCCGAGACGGCCGTCTTGCTTGGTCTGCATGGAAAAACCTCCTGTTTTTTTGATGATGAATCGCATATTTTTCTGCGTCCTTTTCGTGGACATTGCTTCTATTATAACTTTTCAAGAGCAATCCTGCAAGAAAAAAACGGAAAACTTGAGGATCCATTGTGAAAGTCTACAGGCTTTTCCCGGAAACGGGAAACAGGGTGTACGAAAGGAAAAAAATATGGTACGCTATAGAGCGGCACGAAAGTGGTTTCGTGAAAAAATAGAAAACAGTGTAAATAGATGGAGGAAAATCATATGCGAAATCTGTTAGTAGCGCAGTCCGGCGGCCCGACCGCGGCAATCAATGCAACGGTGGCAGGAGTTGTCTCCTGCGCAGTGCTGTCTGGAAAAGTAGATCATATTTATGGTGCAGTAAATGGAATTGAAGGCGTGCTCGCAGAAAAATTTCTTGACCTTGGGAAAAAACTGGATTCAGCAGAAAAAATCTCACTTCTAATGCAGACACCGGCGGCAGCGCTTGGTTCCTGCCGTTACAAACTGGGGGACCCGAAAGAGAATACAGAGGATTTTGAAGAGATTCTCCGGATTTTTCGCAGACATGAAATCCGTTATTTTATCTATATCGGCGGAAATGATTCGATGGATACCGTAAACAAGCTGTCAAAATACTGCAAAGAGAACGGTGTGGAGGATGTGTTTGTTGTCGGCGCACCAAAGACGATCGACAACGACCTCGTCGGAACGGATCACTGCCCGGGCTTTGGCTCCGCGGCAAAATATCTGGCAGCAACCTTTGCCGAGCTGGAAAGAGACTGCCACGTCTATGAGAAAAAGGCAGTTACGATCGTGGAGGTTATGGGAAGAAATGCCGGATGGCTGACTGCAGCGTCTGCTCTGTCCCGCGTCAACGGCGGAGAGGGACCGAATTTGATTTATCTCTGCGAGCCGGCGTTTGACACCGAGCAGTTTTTAAAAGATGTGCAGGAAAAACTGGAACAGAAGGACAGCGTTCTGGTTGCAATCAGCGAGGGCATTCACGACAGCGAGGGTCGCTACGTGTCCGAGCAGGTGCAGAGTGATGCACAGGATCAGTTCGGCCACAGCTACATCGCAGGCTCCGCCAAGGTGCTCGAGGAGCTGGTGCGTGACCGCATCGGCTGTAAGGTAAGATCCATTGAGCTGAACCTGATGCAGCGGTGCGCGGCCCATCTTGCGAGTGCGACCGATCTTGAAGAGTCCCGTATGCTCGGCATGAAAGCCTGCCAGTGCGCACTCGAAAAGCAGGGAGGACAGATGGCATCGATCCGGAGAATCTCTGCCGATCCTTACCGCGTGGAGTATACCTCCGTTCCGGTATCGGAAGTGGCAAATAAAGAAAAGAAAGTGCCGCTTTCCTGGATTACAGAAGATGGTCATGATGTGACCGAGGAGATGATGGCGTATCTTCGTCCGCTGATTCTTGGCGAACCGGCGATGCAGTATGAGAATGGAATTCCGGTTCACATTGAACTATATTAAACCGAAGGAAAAACGTGTAAGAAAAGCCGCCGCCGGGCGGCTTTTTTGTACGATGCGGAAAGAAAACAGGACTTTTTGAAAAAGGAAAGGCCGGGAAAAATCAAGTTTGACCTTCCATTTATAATAGGAAAAATCTGAAATTTTTCTGTCTATTTTCTGTCAAAAAGGTGAGAAAAAGTATTGAAAAAAAACGAAAAAACAGATATGATAGACTTGTATAAAATTTGTTTAAAATTTTATAATGAAAATAGAAAGATGGAGGTTTGAAGAATGAGTAACACAGCACAAAGTTTAGCGAGCACAAGAATCGCCTCTTTGCTGGATGAAAACAGCTTTGTGGAAATCGGCGGACAGGTTACTGCCAGAAGCACAGATTTCAACATGGCCGGCATGGAGACACCATCCGATGGTGTAATTACTGGTTACGGTGTGATCAACGGCAGCCTGGTATACGTATACAGCCAGGATGCGTCTGTGATGGGCGGTACCATCGGCGAAATGCATGCAAAAAAAATCGCGAGACTGTATGAGTTTGCACAGAAAACAGGTGCTCCGGTCATCGGACTGGTAGACTGTGCCGGTATGCGTCTGCAGGAGGCAACTGATGCTCTGAACGGTTTCGGCGAAATCTATATGGCGCAGGCAATGGCATCCGGCGTGATTCCACAGATCACGGCAGTATTTGGCACATGCGGCGGCGGTATGGCACTCATCCCGGCTATGACAGACTTCACGTTCATGGAGTCTAAAAACGGAAAACTTTTCGTAAACTCCCCGAACGCACTGGACGGAAACCACGTATCCAAATGTGATACCGCATCCGCAGATTTCCAGGGCGAAGAAGCAGGTCTTGTTGACTTTGCTGGAACCGAGGAAGAAATCCTCGGACAGATCAGAAACCTGGTATCTATGCTTCCGGCAAACAATGAGGACGAAGCATACACCGAGTGCGAGGATGATCTGAACCGTGCATGTGCAGACCTTGCAAACTGCGCAGGCGATACCGGAATCCTTCTTTCCCAGCTCAGCGACAACGGCATCTATTTTGAGACCAAAGCCGCTTACGGAAAAGATGTTGTAACCGCATTCATCCAGTTAAACGGAGCAACCGTAGGAGCAGTTGCAAACCGCTCTGAAATCTACGGCGAGGACGGAACTGTAAAAGAGAAAATGGATGGAACCTTAAGCGCAAGAGGAGCCAAAAAAGCAGCAGATTTCGTAAACTTCTGCGATGCTTTCTGCATCCCGGTACTTACCATCACAAACGTAACCGGATTCAAGGCAACCAAATGCTCTGAGAGAACCATGGCTAAGAACGCAGCAGCCCTGACCGCAGCTTTCGCAAACGCAACCGTTCCGAAAGTAAACGTTGTTGTCGGCAAAGCATACGGAAGCGCATACGTTGTCATGAACAGCAAATCCATCGGAGCGGACATGGTATTTGCATGGCCGAACGCAGAAATCGGAATGATGGATGCAAAATCTGCAGCAAAGATCATGTACGAAGGATCTGACGCTGCTACCATCAACGAGAAAGCAGCTGAATATGCAACCCTTCAGAACAATGTAACTTCCGCAGCCAGAAGAGGCTATGTGGACACCATCATCGAGCCGGAAGACACCAGAAAATATGTTATCGGCGCATTCGAGATGCTGTATACCAAGAGAGAAGACAGACCGGACAGAAAACACGGAACAGTCTAAGGAAGGTGGCATACGATGAGAAAGAACTGGAAAAAATTAGTAAGTCTCGTCCTTACCGCAGCCTGCACCATGGTTGTGACCGTAGCTCCTGTTTTTGCGGATGCGGCATCTACACCGGCTTATTCACCGGTTGAGGCATCTACGGTAGATTCTCTGCTCTCCTCCAGTGTTCAGTGGGTAGGACAGAGCCTGATGACCTACAGCGATGACGATCTTGTCAATATGGAAGCTTCCGACCAGCAGTTCTATGCAAGAGCAGCTGAGGCATGGGAAGAGGCAAAGGCTGACCTCGGAGAGGTAAAAAGCCTGGAAGACGGTACTCTCGAAGTAGACGGAGATTTTGTAACCTGCACAATTCCGGGTGAATTTGAAAAAAATCCTGGTATTGTCCGCGTATTCTGGAACATCAGCACCGGAACACCAGTTCCGACCGACCTCACCATCACCGTTGAGGAGTCAAAGGGCGTTCTGATCGGCCAGGCCGGCATGAACACCATCATCGGAATCGGTACCGTATTTGTTATGCTGATTTTCCTGATTTTCGTTATTTCTTCGTTTGATTACATTTTTGGAGACAAGAAGAAGAAAAAAGCACCGGCAGCACCTGTACAGGAAGCACCGAAGGCTGTCGCAGCACCGGTTGTTGAAGAGACAGCACCGGAAGCAGACGATATGGAGCTGCAGGCTGTTATTACAGCTGCAATCGCCATGTATGAAGAAGATATGGCTTCTGCATCCGGAGATGCTTATGTTGCACGTCCGATCCGCAGAAAAGGCAAAAGAGCTTAAGGAGGAAATTTTCAATGAAAAACTACACCATTACCGTAAACGGAAATGTATATAACGTAACTGTAGAAGAAGGAACCACAGCAGGCGCAGCTCCAACAGTCAGCGCAGCAAAAGCAGCTCCGGCACCAAAAGCAGCACCGGCAGCACCGAAAGCAGCAGCTCCGGCAGGCGCAGCAGGCAGCGTAGAGGTTACTGCTTCTGTACCTGGTAAAATCTGCAAAATCGAAGCAAACGTAGGCGCAGCTGTAAAAGCAGGCGATACGGTTCTTGTACTGGAAGCCATGAAGATGGAAATCCCGGTTGTAGCACCGCAGGATGGCACAGTAGCAACCATCAATGTAGCAGTAGGCGATGCAGTAGAATCCGGTGACGTTCTTGCAACCATGAACTAATGCCCGTTGTAAGAAAAAACCGGAGGTGAAAAAATGATTACTGAAACTTTAAACAACCTGCTTCACCAGACGGCGTTTTTTAATCTGGACTGGGGCAATTACGTTATGATCGCAGTGGCTTGCTTCTTCCTGTATCTTGCGATTAAGCATGAATTTGAGCCGCTGCTTCTTGTACCGATCGCATTCGGTATGCTGCTTGTAAACATTTACCCGGACATCATGGCTGAGCCTTATACCGACGTACAGGGTCTTGAGCATGCGGGTGGTCTGTTCTACTATTTCTTTACTCTGGACGAGTGGAGTATCCTTCCGTCCCTGATCTTCATGGGCGTAGGTGCGATGACAGACTTCGGTCCGCTGATTGCAAACCCGATCAGCTTTATCATGGGTGCAGCAGCACAGCTTGGTATCTATCTGGCATATTTCTTCGCTATTTTCATGGGATTCAACGGAAGAGAGGCAGCAGCTATCTCCATCATCGGCGGTGCCGACGGCCCGACTTCTATCTTCCTTCTGAATAAGCTCGGACAGCAGCACCTGATGGGACCGATTGCCGTAGCAGCATATTCCTATATGTCACTGGTGCCGATCATCCAGCCGCCGGTCATGAAGCTTCTGACTACAGAGAAAGAGCGTAAAATCAAAATGGAGCAGCTTCGTTCCGTATCCAAACTCGAGAAGATCCTGTTCCCGATTGTTATCACCATCGTTGTCTGCATGATCCTTCCATCTACCGCTCCGCTGGTAGGTATGCTGATGCTTGGTAACCTGTTCCGTGAGTGCGGCGTTGTAAAACAGCTCCAGGAGACAGCTTCCAATGCCATGATGTACATCGTAGTTATCCTTCTTGGTACTTCCGTTGGTGCATCCACAAGTGCTGAGGCATTCTTAAATGTCAGCACCTTAAAGATCGTTGCCCTGGGTCTGATCGCATTCGTATTCGGCACCGCAGGCGGTGTCCTGTTAGGAAAGGTACTGTGCAAGGCAACCCACGGAAGAATCAACCCGCTGATCGGTTCTGCAGGTGTATCTGCGGTACCTATGGCAGCCCGTGTATCCCAGAAAGTCGGTGCGGAGGCAGATCCGACGAACTTCCTGCTGATGCATGCAATGGGACCGAATGTAGCCGGTGTTATCGGTACAGCCGTAGCGGCCGGTACCTTCATGGCGATCTTCGGTGTATAACTTCTTAAGACAAACAAAAGTGAGAAACACTTAATTTAGGAGGATAGAAATGGCAGTAGAAAAGAAACCTGTCAAGATTATGGAAACTGTTCTGCGTGATGCACATCAGTCCCTGATCGCGACGAGAATGACAACAGAACAGATGCTTCCGATCATCGATAAAATGGATAAAGTCGGATATCACGCAGTAGAGTGCTGGGGAGGTGCAACTTTCGATGCTTCCTTACGTTTTCTGCATGAAGATCCATGGATGAGACTGAGAAAACTCCGTGACGGATTCAAAAATACAAAACTGCAGATGCTGTTCCGCGGACAGAATATCCTGGGATATCGTCCGTACGCAGACGACGTAGTAGAGTATTTCGTACAGAAATCCATTGCAAACGGAATCGACATCATCCGTATTTTTGACTGTATGAACGATCTGCGCAACCTGCAGACCGCTGTCAGCGCAGCAAACAAAGAAAAAGGCCACGCACAGGTAGCACTTTCCTATACTTTAGGAGATGCTTATACCCTGGATTACTGGACCACCATGGCAAAGAGAATCGAAGAGATGGGTGCAGATTCCATCTGTATTAAAGATATGGCAGGCCTGCTCGTTCCGTACAAGGCAACTGAGCTGGTAACCGCGCTGAAAGAAGCAACCGATCTTCCGATTCAGCTGCACACCCACTATACTTCCGGTGTTGCATCCATGACGTACCTGAAAGCAGTAGAGGCTGGTGTTGATATCATCGATACCGCAATGTCTCCCTTCGCTATGGGTACTTCACAGCCGGCAACTGAGGTTATGGTTGAAACCTTCAAAGGCACTCCATACGATACTGGTCTGGATCAGAACAAACTGGCTGAGATCGCAGATTACTTCCGTCCGATGAGAGACGAAGCGCTCGATACAGGCCTCTTAAATCCGAAGAACCTTGGCGTAAATATCAAGACTCTTCTGTATCAGGTACCGGGCGGTATGCTCTCCAACCTGACAAGCCAGTTAAAAGAGCAGCACGCAGAGGACAAATACTACGATGTACTCGAAGAAGTACCGCGCGTAAGAAAAGACCTCGGCGAGTGCCCGCTGGTTACTCCGTCTTCCCAGATCGTTGGTACCCAGGCTGTATTCAATGTCCTGATGGGCGAGCGTTACAAGATGGTAACGAAAGAGACAAAAGACGTTCTTGCCGGAAAATACGGTGCAACTGTAAAACCGTTCAATCCGGAAGTACAGAAGAAATGCATCGGCGATACCGAGCCGATCACCTGCCGCTACGCAGACCTGCTTGAGCCGGAGCTTCCAAAACTGGAGAAAGAGATCGAGCAGTGGAAACAGCAGGATGAGGATGTATTAACCTATGCTCTGTTCCCGCAGGTAGCTGTAGACTTCTTCAAATATCGTGAAGCACAGCAGACAAAAGTAGATCCGGCAGCCGCTGACAAAAAAGACGGCGCATATCCGGTCTAAATAAAATCTGAGTAAAAAAATCAGCCGGTGTTCTGTGTTCCCCGTAAAAAGGGAATGCAGAACACCGGCTTTCCTTTTCAGCTTTTCAGCCATTGCGCCAGTAATTTATTCGTGTTATAATTCAAAAGATTGAGGTGTGTCCGAAAAAGAATCAGGATGCCCCCAAAAGAAGAAATGTGGATGCCGAACGGCATTTGCAGATCGGAAAAACAAATCAGGAAGAAAATAACATGAAAAAAGAAAAAGAACAGTCTTCTTCAGAAGAGCAGAAGGCAGCGAACGAGAATCTCCTCATTCGTCTGAATCAAAATTACGGAAAGTTGAGCAAAGGACAGAAGAGGCTGGCAGATTTTATTACGGCACATTATGACCAGGCCGTATCGATGACGGCAGCGCGCCTGGGACAGCAGGTCGGCGTCAGCGAATCGACAACGGTTCGCTTTGCGATGCAGCTTGGCTACGCGGGATATCCGGAGTTCCAGCGCGCACTGGAGGAGATGGTGATGAACCGTCTGAATTCGGTGCAGCGGATGCAGTTTACGTATGGCCGCGTGCCGCAGGGAGAAATTCTGGAGACCGTCCTGCAGTCGGACATTGAAAAAATCAAGATGACGCTGGAAGAAGTGGACCGGAGCGCCTTTGAGCGCGCTGCGGATACGATTCTTTCTGCGCGGACAATCTACATTGTCGGCATTCGGAGCTGCGCGCCGCTTGCGAGCTTTCTGGCGTTCTATCTCCATATGATTTTCCCGGATGTGCGCCAGGTACAGACAAACAGTTCCAGCGAGATTTTCGAGCAGATGATCCGCATCACGGAGGATGATGTGGTGATCGGCATCAGCTTCCCGCGGTATTCGATGCGTACGATGAAGGCACTGGAATTTGCGAACAGCCGCAAAGCGAAGGTAATTACGATCACAGACAGTGTGCATTCACCGATGAATGTTTATGCAGCCTGTACGCTGATTGCCAAGAGCGATATGGCATCGATCGTCGATTCTCTGGTGGCCCCTTTGAGTGTAATCAATGCGCTTGTCGTGGCGCTCTGCATGAAACGCCAGGCGGATGTGAAAAAGACACTTGAGAGCATGGAAAAACTGTGGGATGAGTACCAGGTTTACAGCAACGATGAAATCAACGGGCTGGACGATGCACGTCCCATGGGCGGAAAAAAGGCAGCTCTGCCGGTAAAGGAGAAAGCATGAGAAAAGCAGCAGTAATCGGCGGAGGCGCCGCCGGAATGATGACCGCCGTGCTTGCCGCCGGCGAAAAGACAGAGATTCATCTCTATGAAAAAAATGAAAAGCTGGGAAAGAAGCTGTTTATCACAGGAAAGGGCCGCTGCAATGTGACAAACGACTGCCCGACAGAAGAGTTCTTCACGAATGTGGTGACAAACCCGAAATTTCTGTACAGCTCCGCCTACAGCTTTGACAGCGCCCAGGTGCAGGAGTTTTTCGAAGCGGCAGGTGTCCGCTTAAAAGTGGAGCGCGGAAACCGTGTATTCCCGGAGTCAGATCACTCCTCGGATATTATCCGCGCGCTGGAGACGGAACTGAAACGGAAAAATGTGCAGGTGCATAAGAATACAAAAGTAAAAGAGCTTCTTTTCGAAGGAGACCGCGTGAAAGGAATCCGCCTGGAAAACGGGAAAGAGCTTTTTTACGATGATGTCGTTGTCGCAACCGGCGGTATGTCGTACCAGACGACGGGGTCGGATGGAGACGGCTACCGTTTCGCAGAAGAGGCAGGACTTGCCGTCACTCCGCTCCGCCCGGCGCTGGTGCCGCTGGAAACAGAGGAAGCGTACATCCGTGAGCTGCAGGGACTCTCCCTGAAAAATGTGACGATGACGATTAAAAACGGCAAAAAGACGCTGTTCGATGGATTCGGCGAGATGCTGTTTACACATTTCGGAATTTCCGGCCCGCTGGGGCTTTCTGCGAGCTCCTACATCGGAAAAGCACTGGAACAGCAGCCGCTGAAAGGATATCTGAACCTGAAGCCGGCACTCACGGAAGAACAGCTGGATGCGCGGATCCTGCGTGAATTTGAGGAAAACCGGAACAAACAGTTCCGCAACGTGATCAACAGTCTGTTCCCGGCGAAACTGCTTCCGGTGATGCTCTCTCTTGGCGGGATCGACCCGTACAAACAGGTCAATGCCGTATCGAAAGCGGAGCGTCAGCACTTTGAAGAGCTGATCACGCATTTCCCGTTTACAGTAACCGGAACACGGGGTTTCCGTGAAGCAATTATCACACAGGGTGGTGTTTCCGTGAAAGAGATCCGTCCGGGCACGATGGAGGCAAAGAAAAAAGAAGGTCTGTACTTCGTAGGAGAAGTGCTCGATCTCGATGCACTGACCGGCGGCTTCAATCTGCAGATTGCCTGGGTAAGTGCCCATGCTGCAGCCGAAGAGATCCGGGCAAAGGAAGAACAGGAATAAAATATGGATCACAGATTTTAGAATTTTCAGGAGGAAGAGAGAAGATGAGATTTAATCTTGCAATTGACGGACCGGCAGGCGCTGGCAAAAGTACAATCGCAAAACGTGTGGCAAAGGAGCTTTCGTTTGTCTACGTTGATACAGGAGCAATGTACCGTGCCATGGGCATCTATTTTTCAGATCTTGGCATTGCACCGGAAGAGCAGGAAAAAATTGAGGCAGCCTGCAAAGATGTGAAAATTTCCATTTCCTACGAAAACGGAGAGCAGCAGGTTTATTTAAACGGCGTCAATGTCACCGGAAGACTGCGCACCGAGGAGGCTGGAAAGATGGCATCCGCGACAAGCGCCTATCTGGAAGTACGGAAAAAACTCGTGGAGCTGCAGCAGGAGATGGCGGAGAATACGGATCTTGTGATGGACGGCCGCGATATCGGAACTGCCGTTCTGCCGAACGCACCGTTGAAAGTCTATCTGACAGCAAGTGCCCATGTCCGCGCACTGCGCCGCTGGAAAGAGCTGACCGAAAAGGGACAGACAGCCGATCTTGCGAAAATCGAGGAAGATATCAATGAGCGTGATTATCAGGACATGCACAGAGAGCATTCCCCGCTGGTACAGGCAGAAGACGCCGTACTCGTTGACAGCTCTGAAATGACGATCGATGAGGTTGTGGAAAAGATCTTAAGCCTTGCCCGCGAGCGCATGTAAACGCGGCAGAGAAAAGAGGAGAAGAAAAACAGATGGAAGTAACTGTTGCAAAAAGTGCAGGCTTCTGCTTCGGCGTCAAACGGGCGGTCGATACGGTATACCGTGAAATTGAGAGCGGTGAAAAGCCGGTCTACACCTTCGGGCCGATTATTCACAACGAACAGGTTGTGGAGGATCTCGAAAACCGCGGCGTGCAGGTGATCCATTCGGAAGATGAACTAGAGGGGCTTTCCGGCGGAACCGTTGTGATCAGGTCGCATGGCGTGTCGCGGGATGTCTGTGAAAAGATCGAAGCGCGCGGCATGAAGATTGTAGATGCGACGTGCCCGTTTGTCAAGAAGATCCACCGGATTGTGGACGAGGAGGGCAGAAAAGGCCGCCACGTCGTCATCATCGGAAGCGCGGATCATCCGGAGGTACAGGGCATCATGGGATGGGCGAGCGGCCCGGTTACCGTGATGCATACCGCCGAAGAAGCGGAAAGTTTTGTGCCCGAAAATGGAAAACCAATATCTATTGTGGCACAGACGACATTTAATTACAACAAATTTAAAGATTTAGTTGAAATTTTTTTGAAAAAGAGTTATGATAGTACTGTTTTAAAGACTATCTGCAACGCTACCGAGGAAAGACAGACGGAAGCGAGAGCAATTGCCAGGAAGGTTGATGCCATGTTTGTCGTGGGAGGCAGACATAGTTCAAACACGCAAAAGCTGTATGAGATATGTAAAGAAGAATGTAAAAATACTTACTTTATAGAGACACTCGTTGATTTGGAATCTAAGCCTTTTCAATCATTTGGTCGCGTAGGTATTACAGCTGGGGCATCCACCCCGAATAAAATAATTGAGGAGGTTCAAAAAATGTCAGAAATGAGTTTTGAACAAATGCTGGATGAATCATTTAAAACAATCAGAAACGGAGAAGTCGTTGAGGGTACTGTAATCGATGTCAAAGACGATCAGATTATCCTGAATATCGGATACAAAGCCGATGGTATTCTTACCAAAAACGAATATTCCAACGATTCTTCCATCGATCTTCACACCGTTGCACAGCCAGGTGACAAAATGGAAGTCAAAGTTCTGAAAGTAAATGATGGAGAGGGACAGGTCCTTCTTACTTACAAGAGACTTGCTGCTGAAAAAGGCAACAAGAGACTCGAGGAAGCATTCGAGAATCATGAAGTTCTGAAAGCAAAAGTAACACAGGTACTGAACGGAGGATTATCCGTAGTTGTTGAGGAGACCAGAGTATTCATTCCGGCCAGCCTTGTATCTGATGTATATGAAAAAGATCTGTCTAAATATGCAGATCAGGAAATTGAATTCGTTATTACCGAGTTCAACCCGAGAAGAAGACGCATCATCGGTGACCGCAAACAGCTCATCGTTGCTGAGAAGAAGAAACTGCAGGAAGAACTGTTCGCACGCATCGCAGTTGGCGATGTTGTAGAGGGAACTGTTAAGAATGTTACCGATTTCGGCGCATTCATCGATCTGGGCGGAGCTGACGGACTGCTTCACATCTCTGAGATGTCCTGGGGCCGCGTAGAGAACCCGAAAAAAGTATTCAAAGTTGGTGAGACTGTAAAAGTTCTGATCAAAGACATCAACGGCGACAAGATTGCTCTTTCCTTAAAATTCCCGGAAGAGAATCCGTGGCTGAACGCTGCTGACAAATACGCTGTAGGCAACGTAGTAGAAGGCTGTGTTGCCCGTATGACTGACTTTGGTGCATTCGTTGAGCTTGAGCCGGGCGTAGATGCTCTGCTTCATGTTTCCCAGATTTCCAGAGAGCATGTTGAGAAACCGTCTGATGCACTGAAAATCGGACAGGAAATCACTGCAAAAGTAGTTGATTTCAACGAGGAAGACAAAAAAATCTCTCTGAGCATGAAAGCTCTGGAAAACGAAGAGCCAGTAGAAGAGTAAGAATAATTTAACTTGCAGGTGCTGCAGTTGGATGATTAGAATGCCGTAGACAACCGGGTTTCCTGAACAGACAGGAAACCTGTTGCCTGCGGTATTTTCTTATCATCCTGTTTTTGGCACCAGAAAAGAAAAAGGGGATGAAAGTTTATGTGGGAGACGAAGATTCTGGGTGTGGATCTGTACCACGTTCTAGCATGGTTCTGGCTGTACAGCTTCTGCGGATGGATCTGGGAGAGTTCCTATGTATCGATCCGGCAGAAAAAACTGGTCAACCGCGGTTTTGTCAATGGTCCGCTGCTGACACTGTACGGCACCGGCGCTGTTATGGTATACTTGATCCTGCGCCCGTTTGAAGCGAACGTCTGGGCACTGTATTTCGGAGGTGTCATTGTAGCGACGGTTCTGGAATATGTAACCGGCGTGCTGATGGAGACCATTTTTCATGCGCACTGGTGGGACTACAGCAATCAGAAGTTTAATTTTCAGGGAAAGATCTGCCTCAGCAGTTCGATTGCCTGGGGATTCTTTACACTGGGGCTGTTCTATATTCTGCAGCCGATTGCCGTGAAAGTAGTGAATCTTGTTTCGGATACTACAGGAGAGATCATTGTTTCCGTTGTTACCGTCTGCTATCTGGTAGATTTTGGATTTTCCGCAGCCGCAGCATTCCAGCTGGGACAGAAGATGCGCAGTCTGGAGAAAACGTGGGGAGAATTTCTGAAATATCTGCAGAAATCCCGCTTTAACCAGCTTGCCGAGGAGATGAATGCGAAAGTACAGCAGTATCGTGCAGAGTATTCCAGAGATAAGATGAAAGAATATCTGGCCGAGAAGCGCCAGACACTGTCTGAGGCAATGGAGCAGATGCAGAAGCTGGAGAAGGAGCGGAAAGAAGCCGAGGGAAGAAGAAATCCGCTTTTCGAGTCGAAGAACCGCCTGATGGAGTTCGGAGCAGAGCAGAAGGAACGCCTGACCGAGTTCGGAGCAGAGCAGAAAGAACGGTTTGCGGCACTTGGATTTGATGTGCGCAGTGATAAGATGCCGGATCTTAAAGAGCTGCTGGAGCGCTTTGACCAGATGACAA
Organism: Blautia sp. OF03-13; assembly: GCF_003460685.1. Classification (NCBI taxonomy): domain Bacteria; kingdom Bacillati; phylum Bacillota; class Clostridia; order Lachnospirales; family Lachnospiraceae; genus Blautia; species Blautia sp. OF03-13. The sequence goes on from NZ_QTVR01000002.1 coordinate 170,708, forward strand.
AACCGCAGCTTCCGACCAACTGGCTGATGCGCCTGACAACGAAACGTTATCTGCGCGCCTATCCGCATCTGCAGGGAACGCATCATGCTTCTCTGAAAAAGGAAGAAAAAAAGGTAGAAGAGAAAGAAGAGAAAAAATAAAGGACTGCTTGGAAAGGACAGTCCCGGAAAAACGGCCGTGCATGCAAAAACGTGTACGGCTGTTTTATTTTCTGGTTTTGCTATCGTCTTTGAAAAAGAGCTGAAGCTCGGAACAGAGATACTCTTTCAGGAGATCTTCCTGCGAAAGAAAGGCATCGGACCACTCAAAATAGTAAGGGCGGCTTTTGAAATCCTCGCGGAAGGCCGGGGTGAAAAACTCTTTCTGCTGCGGAAGAAATGTACCGGTCCGCCGCTGATAGCAGTTGGCAGCCTTTGCTTTCTGACGGTGTTCCGGATCGACAAACGCGCCAACGCTCTTGTGAACAGCCTGATCCTCCAGCGGAAGATAATAGTAATTCTTATAGTCCGGGAAGAAATATTTCAGCTCCGCCGTATGCGTCTGCAGGGAGAGAGAAACCCGTGAACCAAAGGCTGTAAGAGAACCATCCGCGCAGACACGGGAGAGGAAAACCGGAACTTCCCGCTCGGGCTGCAGTGAAACTTCCAGTGTCTGTCCGGTAAAACGACACGACTGGACAGAAAAATCGCCGTGAAACAGAGCAGGAAGCGCGAGCAGTTCCAGAACAGAACCCATGCCGAGGACATCCTCATAATTGTGAAGGAAAAGCAGTTCCAGTTTCTTTTCATCCAGTGTCTGAAGATAGTCGTGGTAAACAGAAATCAACTGTTTTCCGTTAAGTTGATCCTTCCGTGGGAATGAGAGATACTGTTCCACATTTTTCTGTTTCATTGAAGAAAGTCCCAGGATTGACTGAAACGGGCGGAGTGCCTGATAAAGATCCAGGGATGCGATTGACGAAAGCGGATCTTCCATCTGATAAAACAGTGCTTTGTGTATGAGGTAAGGAAGATCAAATGTCGTTCCATTAAAATGCACCAGCTGCTTCACGTCGGAAAGAAACGTGAAAAAAGAGACAAGCATCTCTTTTTCTTCGGTCGGTCGATCAAGAAACCACTGGCGCAGTGTGAAAGTATCCGCGGCCGGGTCAAAGAACAGCGCACCAATCAGATAGAGATGCGAGGTACGCCAGGAAAGGCCGGTCGTCTCAATATCGAAAAAGACATCGCCGTTTCTCAGATACATCTGAAGATCGGCAGAGAGAGCAGCGGGGGTAGAATCTATGATCTGCATAAGGTTTTTTGTCTCCTTTGAAAAACTTTTTTGAATCTAAAGATATTATAAGACGAAAAAATCTGACATGCAAGAAAGACAGCGACTAATCGTTGCGTGATGAGAAAAGTTCTGCTATAATAGAATATGCGTTCGCTTTCGAAAAAAGAAAACGGCGCTTTGGAGGAAAAACATGATTGCATTTATCAAAGGAACTGTAGATTCTCTTTCGGAAGGAAAAATGATTCTCGAAAGCCATGGAATCGGCTATGAGCTGAATATTCCAGCGAGTATGTTCGACGCAGGCATCCGGGAGGGAGAAGAGTTAAAGATATATACCCATATGAGTGTGCGGGAAGACGGAATTTCCCTATTCGGCTTTCTGTCCCGTGAAGATCTTGAAATATACCGTATGTTGATCGGCGTAAGCGGCATCGGACCAAAAGCGGCGCTTGCGGTGCTGTCCACGCTTACTGCAGACAATCTGCGCTTTGCCGTCCTCTCGGAAGATGTCCAGGCGATTGCCAAAACACCGGGCATCGGAAAGAAGACCGCGCAGAAGCTGATTCTGGAATTAAAAGACAAATTCGACCTGCAGGAAGCGTTCGAGCAGAAGCTGGCAGGAAATCAGGCGGCTGCGGCGGTACGGCAGGCAGGCGAACCGGATGCCTTCCAGGATGCGGTACAGGCGCTGACTGCGCTTGGCTACTCCGGAACGGAAGCACTGCAGGCAGTAAAGAAAGTCGAAATCACCGAAGGCATGGACAGCGAGGCTGTGCTGAAAGCGGCATTGAAGCATATGTTTTAGCAGATGGTCCTAAATTGTGGAAGAAGGAAACCTTATAACGATGGAAAGAAGAATTATCACAACTGACGTTCTCGAGGAGGACGTGAAAATCGAAGGTTCGCTCCGTCCCCAGCACCTGGACGACTACATCGGACAGGAAAAGACGAAAAAGAACCTGAAAGTATATATTGAAGCAGCAAAACAGCGAAGTGATGTTCTCGATCATGTGCTGTTTTACGGCCCTCCGGGACTTGGAAAAACAACGCTGGCGGGCATCATTGCAAATGAGATGGGAACCCATATGAAGGTAACGAGCGGCCCGGCGATCGAAAAACCGGGTGAGATGGCAGCGATCCTCAACAATCTGCAGGAGGGCGACGTCCTGTTTGTTGATGAGATCCACCGCCTGAACCGCCAGGTCGAGGAGGTTCTTTACCCAGCGATGGAGGATTTTGCGATTGATATCATGATCGGAAAAGGCTCTTCGGCGCGCTCGATCCGCCTGGATCTGCCGAAGTTTACGCTGGTCGGCGCAACAACGCGTGCAGGTCTTTTGACTGCTCCGCTCCGCGATCGGTTCGGTGTCATCCACCATCTGGAATTTTACACGGAGGAAGAATTGGCCAACATTATCCTGCACTCCTCAAAAGTACTGAATGTGGAGGTGGACCCGCAGGGAGCGCTTGAGATGGCGCGCCGTTCCAGGGGAACACCGCGTCTGGCAAACCGGATTTTAAAGCGTGTCCGCGACTTTGCCCAGGTGAAATACGATGGAAGAATCACAAAAGAGGTCGCATCGTTTGCCCTCGATCTGCTGGAAGTAGACCGTTACGGACTGGATCAGACTGACCGGCTGCTTCTTACCACCATTATGGAAAAGTTCCAGGGCGGTCCGGTGGGACTCGATACCCTGGCAGCATCGATTGGAGAAGATGCCGGCACCATCGAGGATGTCTACGAGCCGTTCCTGATCAAATCCGGATTTATCAACCGCACTCCGCGCGGAAGAGTGGCAACGGAATTTGCCTGGCACCACCTGGGGCTGGAGGCACCGCGTAAGATCGAAGAGTAAAAGCCCTGAATCTTTCATTTTCTGTTGCTTTTTGCAGAAAAAGGTTGTTTTTCTTCCATTTTCGGTATATGATAGGTTATATTAGCCGGGAGTTTGGTCCGGTTAAATTCAGTGGAGGAAAAGCAAAAGAATGGCTGTAAAAAATACAACACAGGTTTTAATAGATGGAAAAATTATCACACTGGGAGGTTATGAGAGCCCGGAATATCTGCAGAAAGTAGCTGCTTATCTGAATCAGAAGATCAGCGAACTTTCCCAGTCAGCCGGATACAACCGCCTGTCGGTGGATACGAAGCACACACTGCTTGCACTGAACATTGCAGACGACTATTTCAAAGCAAAAAGCCAGGTCGATACCCTCGAAGAGGATATGGAAGCCAAAGACCGGGAAACCTATGATATGAAGCACGATCTGATCGCAGCGGAAATCCAGGCCGGCGATCTGAAAAAAGAACTGGAAGAGAAACGAATCGAGCTGGAACATGTGCGCGGCGAGAGGGAAGAACTGCAGCGGCAGCTTGATAAGGCAAATAAGGATCTGGAAGATTTATTAAAAGCGTAAAAGAAGGAAAAACGGGGGATTGCGGAACAGGTAATCGCCCGTTTTTAGGAGATAAAGATGAAGACAGAATTATTAGCACCAGCCGGTTCGATGGAAGCGTTAAAAGCAGCAGTTTCCGCCGGTGCGGATGCCGTCTATCTCGGCGGAGCCGCATTCGGCGCAAGAGCGTATGCAAAAAATCTGGATGAGCAGGAGATTCTCTCAGCCATCGATTACGTCCATCTGCGGAACCGGAAACTGTATCTGACGGTCAACACCCTCTTAAAAGAGGAGGAACTGGAAGAGAAACTGTATCCGTATCTGCGTCCGTACTATGAGCAGGGACTGGATGCCGTGATTGTCCAGGATATGGGCGTTTTAAAGGCGGTCCGCTCCTGGTTCCCGGATCTCGACATTCATGCGAGCACACAGATGACAGTGACAGGATCTGCGGGAGCGCGTTTCCTGGAGAGCCTTGGCGCGACGCGTGTGGTACCGGCCCGTGAGCTTTCGTTTGCGGAGATCCAGAAAATCCACCGGACGACCAACCTTGAAATTGAATGCTTCGTCCACGGGGCGCTCTGCTACTGCTATTCGGGACAGTGCCTTTTTTCCAGCTTGATCGGCGGAAGAAGCGGAAACCGCGGAAGATGCGCGCAGCCGTGCCGTCTGCCGTATGAAGCGTACGATAAAGACAACCACCGCATGGGGGAGCCGGGCGACCGCTATCCGTTAAGCCCGAAGGATATGTGTACGGTAGAACTGCTGCCGGAGATTGTAAAATCCGGGATTATGTCCCTCAAAATCGAAGGCAGAATGAAAAAGCCGGAGTATACAGCGGGCGTTGTCAGCATTTACCGCAAATACCTCGATCTGTACGAAAAAAAGCCGTCCCGTTTCCACGTTCTGCCGGAGGACATGAAAAAGCTGTATGAGCTGTATAACCGTGACGGTTTCAACAAAAGCTATTATACCGTAAGAAACGGACGCGATATGATGGCGCTGAAGAACGAAAAAGAGCAGGAAAATAAAAAGAAACAGCGCAGAAATGAGCAGCTCTTTTATGAGATCCAGAGAGATTATATCGAGACTGAGGCAAAAGAGCCGATTTCCGGCTTTCTGACCCTGTATCCGGGCCAGCCGGCGTTCTTAAGTGCAGAAAGCGGAAAATACAGCGTAACAGCAGAGGCGGGCATGGTAGAACCGGCAAAGAAGCAGCCGCTGACCGAGGAACGCGTAAAAACACAGCTGGAAAAGACAGGCGAGACACCATTCTATTTCAAAGAACTCGATGTCTGTATGGATGACAACTGTTTCGTGCCGATGCAGACGTTAAACGAGCTGCGGAGAGGCGTTTCGGACCAGCTGGTGAAAGAGATGACAGAGCCATACCGCAGAAAAGCAGCGGAAAAGCCGGAACAGGAAGCAAAAGCATCTGGAAAACCGGACCAGGAGAGCAGGGCAGAAAAGAAAATGGAGCTGACCGCATCTGCCGAGACGAGAGCCCAGTGGAATGCGCTGCTCGAGATTCCGGAGATCACGACGATCTACGCCGGCATGGGATGCTTCAAACGGGAAATCTTCGAAGAGCAGGCGGAAAAAGGCATCCTGCAGGCGAAAGAACTGGGAAAACAGGTTTATCTGATGCTGCCGCACGTTGTACGTGAAGGCGATCTGAAGGAATACCACGACACGTTCCGCTGTCTGAAGGAGATCGGTCTTGGCGGTTTCCTGATCCGCAATCTCGAAAGCTTTTCGTTTTTGAAAGAGATGGGAATGGAAAAGGATATCCGGCTCGATTACAGCATTTACACGTACAACAGCCGTGCGCAGGCATTCTGGCAGGAGCAGGGCGTGCAGCGTGATACCGTTCCGTATGAGCTGAACGAGCGGGAAATCGGAAAACGTGACAATACGAACAGCGAAATGGTGGTCTACGGCTACCTTCCGATGATGGTTTCCGCCCAGTGTGTCCAGAAGAACCTGAACGGCTGCAATCACAGTTATTCTCTGGTACGCTTAAAAGACCGGATGGGAAAATACTTCCCGGTGAAGAGTTACTGCACCTCGTGCTACAGTGTGATCTACAACAGCCTTCCGCTCGGCCTGGTAAAAGAAGCCGATGAGATCCGGTCCATGCATCCGGCTGCGGTGCGGCTGAATTTTACCATCGAGACACTGGAGGAGACAAAAGAAATCGCCGCTGCGTTTGCTGGAACGTACTGTAAAGGAATCGCAGTTCCGGCCGAACAGGAATATACCAAAGGCCATTTCCGCCGGAAAGTAGAGTAAACGGTGAGAAAAAAATAAGGGGAATTTATGGAAAATACCATTGTTCAGTTATCAAAATATGTGATTACCTTCCTCATGATCTGTTTTACCGTGCAGTCGTTTGCTGCACTCAAAGAGCGGGATGAGGATGAGCGCCATTACATTCTGATGCGGCAGATCATCATGATCATTCTGATGAATTTCATCTGTTTCTTCGTGATGTTCCTGCAGGAGGGCGAAGTATCAACGATTCAGATGTTTCTGCTCACGATGGCGTATATCCTGGGCGTACAGATCCTGTACCGCCTGATTTACCGGAAGGCATCGATGATCCTGTTAAACAACATGTGTATGCTGCTCTCGATCAGCATGATTATTCTGACGAGACTGAGCGTGTCAAAGGCGATGTCCCAGTACAAAATTCTGGCGGCATCCACACTGCTCTGCTTCATCATTCCGGTCATTGTCCGAAAGGGCAAGTTCCTGAAAAATCTGACCTGGATTTACGCTGTGCTCGGAATTGCCATGCTTTCCGTCGTTATGGTGCTTGGCTTTACTTCCGGCGGTGCAAAGCTGTCGATCGAAATCCACGGCATTACGTTCCAGCTCTCCGAAATTGCCAAGATCACACTCGTGTTCTTTATGGCAGGCATGCTGCGCGAGGATAATTCCTTTGGAAACGTTGTAAAAGCAACGGTCATTGCGGCAGTTCATGTGCTGATCCTTGTTGCATCCACCGACCTTGGAACTGCGTTCGTCTTCTTTATGGCGTACGTGGTTGTAATCTATGTGGCAACGAGAAAAGCCAGATATCCGCTTTTGGGACTTGCGGGAATGAGTGCCGCCTGCGTTGTGGCGTATTTCCTGTTTTCCCATGTACGGAACCGTGTGGCACTCTGGCAGGATCCGATCGGAAACTGGGATATCAGCAGCCAGTTAGCACAGGGCCTCTTCGGCATGTGCTCCGGCGGATGGTTCGGAACCGGCCTTTTCGAGGGACGGCCTGACATTATCCCGGTTGCAACGAAAGACTTTATTTTCTGTGCGATCTGTGAGGAGATGGGCATTATCTTCGGAATCTGCCTGATTCTGCTGTGCATGTCCACATTCCTTCTGATTATCAATATTTCCATGAAGATGAGCAAACGGTTCTACAAACTGATTGCCATGGGTCTTGGAACGGAATATGCGACACAGGTGTTCCTCACCATCGGAGGAACCATTAAATTTATTCCTATGACAGGTATCACGCTGCCGCTGGTCAGCTATGGAGGAAGCTCCATGTTCTCCACGGTGCTGATGCTGTCGATCATTCAGGGATTGTACATCTTAAGGGAAGACGAAGGTGAGGAGCTTGAGAAAAGACGAAATAAGAAGAAACGAAACCAGCAGAAAAACGACCCAGGCGCCAAGAAAAAACGACGCCCGGACGAAGAGACCGAAAGACGAAAGAAGAGCGGCAGCCGGAACGACGGACAGGGAACCCGCCAGAAGTACCGCGAGCAGCCGGATGAATTCGAACGGCGGATCGAAGAGCAGACCGAGAACAGCCTCCACTGGTAAGGCGGCAAACAACGGCGCAGGGCCGTATCTGATCGTTTCGTTCCTGTTCGTGGCCATGTTTCTTGGGCTGATCGCGTATCTCGTTTACTTTAATGTCGTGCGGAAAGAAGAATTTCTGAATAGTTCTTACAATACGAGACAGAATAACTATGCAGAGCGCGTGATCCGCGGAACAATCTATTCTGCGGACGGCCAGGAACTGGCAAAGACGACGACAGATGAAAACGGGGATGAGGTAAGAACGTATCCGTTCGGCAGCCTGTTTGCGCAGGTGGTTGGCTACACGGGAAAAGGAAACAGCGGCCTCGAATCTTCCTACAACTATATGCTGATGGAGTCCCATACAAGTAAGTTAAAGCAGGTAAAGAATGAATTCAGCGATGCGAAGAACCCGGGAGACAGTCTCTATACAACGCTGAATACAACACTCCAGCAGGCCGCGGCCGATGCACTGGACGGGTACCGCGGTGCAGTTGTCGTGCTGGAGGCAAAAACGGGCCGTGTACTTGCCAATGTGAGCAATCCGGTTTTTAATCCCAATACGATTGATGAGGACTGGGAGGCACTGAATGCAGACGATGAGAGCGGCGTGTTTCTGAACCGCGGTCTGCAGGGAAGATATCCGCCGGGATCTACGTTCAAGATTGTTACTTCGCTTGCGTATCTCCGTCAGAACGGCACACTGGACGGTTTTTCGTTCGACTGTGACGGTGAGCTGACAGCAGGAAACTATACGATTCACTGCTCCGGCGGTGAAGTGCATGGACCGGAAGATTTTGCGGGTGCGTTTGCACATTCGTGCAACTCTGCCTTTGCACAGATTGGCCTTGGGCTGGATAAAGATGCCTTCCGCTCGCTGGCGGATTCCCTGTATCTGAACAGCCGTCTGGATCTGGAGCTTCCGACCAGCAAAAGTTCTTTCGACCTTGATTCGACAACGGCGGATGCTCTTGTGATGCAGACTTCCATTGGCCAGGGCGATACGCTGGTAACACCGATGGAGATGGCGCTGATCGCCTCCGCGGTTGCAAATGACGGAGAAATGATCAAACCGCGTTATGTGGACAACATTGTGTCTGCGGACGGACAGGCAGTCAAAACCTTTTCCAAAGAGTCTCTTGGCACGGTAATGTCCGAGAGCGAAGCCAATACGCTGACGGAGCTGATGAAAGGCGTTGTCCAGAGCGGAACTGCAGTTTCACTTTCGGATCTGCCGTACAACATCGCCGGTAAAACAGGAACCGCAGAACACGGAAGCGACGGAGAGACACCGCATTCCTGGTTTGTCGGATTCTCCAATGCGGATGATCCTGATATTGTCATTGCTGTTGTGGCAGAAAACGGCGGATATTCGAGTGAAGTCGCTGTACCGATTGCAAGACAGGTAATTGAAGCATATTATGCACAGCAGTAAACGATGAAAAAACGCGTTCGAACCGGAAAGGATGGGTTCGGGCGCGTTTTCTGAATTTTTAGAAAAATGTTAGAAAAAGGATGCGGTTTTAAGGTTGCGCGGGGGCGGGAAAAGAGGTATACTTTTTAACAGAAGATCTGGCGGCAAGCGGGAAGAAAAGAGCTGTCAGAGAATGGAAAAAAGCCAGAAGGAGCTTAAAACGTATGATCGAAGCAGTAAGCTGCGGAGGTATCGTAATCTACCGTGGAAAAATATTGACGCTTTACAAAAGCTACCGCAACAAATATGAAGGCTGGGTTCTGCCGAAAGGAACCGTTGAGCCGGGAGAAAACCATGAACAGACTGCTGTCCGCGAGGTGTATGAGGAGTCCGGCGTGCACGGAACCATCATCAAGTACGTGGGAAAAAGCCAGTACAGCTTCAGCATTCCGGAGGACACCGTGGAAAAAGAGGTACACTGGTATCTGATGGCCTCATCCGGCTACTACAGCCGTCCACAGAGAGAAGAATACTTTGTGGATTCGGGCTATTACAAGTATCACGAAGCATATCATCTGCTGAAGTTTTCCAATGAACGGCAGATTCTGGAAAAGGCCTATCAGGAGTATCTGGAACTGAAGAGAGCAAATTTATGGAAGGTTCAGCCACAGGCTCAGGGAAAATATGGTAAACTGGTATAAAAATCTGTACGTCGGGGATACTGCAAAAAAGAAACAGAAAAAATGGATGCGCCGGATTGAGAACAAAAAAGCAGTTCTGGGAGTCTGGCTCCTCACACTGCCTTCCAATCAGCAGAACAATCTGGATGTAATTCCGGCGGATCTGCTTTTGCAGCCGGCCGTGCGGAGAAACTGTCCGATGATTGTCGGACTTGCCGTGTCGCGCGAGGAAGCTTTTGAGCTTGTGGAGCGATCGCATTGGAAACTTATCGGGAAACCGGAGAAGTAAAAATCCGGGAATGGCTGCTGAACCGGATTGAGGGATGTGAATGATACATATACTATTCATGATTTTGAAGGCACTGGGGATTTTACTCCTTGTTTTACTGTTTCTCGTGCTTCTTATCGTCTGCACCGTCCTGTTTCTTCCTTTTTGCTACCGGGCGCAGGTTCTGAAAGAAGAAGAGGGATTTGCCTGCGTAAAAGCGAGCGGAAGAGTATCGTGGCTTTTCGGAGCTGTCGCGCTGACGGCCTCGTATGAGGAACAGAAGCCGGAGGCGCAGATTCTGCTTTTCGGGGCATCACTGGAAACATGGAAACGGCGGCTGAAAAAGATCCGCCGGGGAGAAGCGTCCGTGTCCCGGACGGAGGAAAATGAGACAGAAAATGCGCCGGAAGCAGAAAAAACAGCAGAGCAGAAAGCGGAAGCGAAAAAAGAGCAGACATCGGCGGAACAACCGGCAGAACAAAAAACAGATACTGTAAAAAAACAAATGCCGCAAAGAGACGCAGAAAAGACACAGAAAGCACCGGACCAGACAGAAAAACAGCAGAAGGTGACAGCACAGAAGGAGCAGCCAGAGCAAGAGCAAGAGCAGGAACCGGATGCGCCGAAAAAAAGCATTCTGGAACGGTTTTTCGGAAGGATCGAATATCTTCCGGAAAAACTGCTGAATCTTGTCAGCCGTCTGCTGCAGACAGCTTTCCGGCTGTTGGAACTTCCGTTCCGTCTGCTTGAAAAACTGGAGCAGAAAATCCAGGCAGGCAGACGGTTAAAAAGAAAGTGGGAGAGTGTGAAAAAATTCTTCCGTTCGAAGATGTTCCGTGAGGCACTGCTCCATGCAAAGAAAGAAGTGCTTTATTTCCTGAAGAAAGCAGCACCGAAAAAAGTAACCGGCACAGTCCGGTTCGGATTTGACGATCCGGCACTGACCGGAGAGACACTCGGCATTCTGGGTATGATTTATGGAAAACTGCCGAAAGACCTTTCCGTCCAGCCGGATTTCGAACAGGAAATTCTCCGGGGCGATGTCCGGATGAAAGGAAGTTTTCAGGCTGTGACAGCAGCCGGCATTGCACTTCGATTATTCCGGGATCAGAATCTTCGGAAAACCATACGACATTTCAAACACAAGGAGGCCTAAAAGATGGCAGAAAAGGACAACACATTTCAGAATACTGTAGAAGCACTGTTCCGCGGAATGGACAGCTTTATCACAACAAAGACGGTCGTAGGTGAGGCGATCCACATTGATGATACGATTCTTCTGCCGCTGGTAGACGTTTCCTTCGGCGTGGGAGCGGGTGCATTCGCAGAAAATGCAAAGAACAATGCAGGAGGCGGTATGGGCGGAAAAATTTCTCCGAGCGCCGTTCTTGTCATCAGCAAAAACGGAACGCGTCTGGTCAACATCAAAAACCAGGATGCTGTCACCAAAATCATTGACATGGCTCCGGATCTGATCAGCCGCTTTACCGGCAAAAAGGAAGAGGACGGGTATACCGCAGAGAAAGTAGAGCATATAATAAACCAAGAGGCGGATAAGGAGTAAGCTCGTTTGTGCAGAATTTTAGGTTTTCTGCTGTTCTGGATGGGGGTCGGGCTTCTCATCAGCCTGATGATCCGCAGCTCGTTTCTTACGGTTCTTGCGGCCGCTCTGCTGCTGTGCGTGGGATATCATCTGTTCTGCAATACAGGGGAATAGTGAAAGATGCACAAAAAGATCGGAAATGAACTGGCTGATTTGTACAGAGAAATACTTGCAAAATGAAGAAGCTGCGCTATAATAAGTCCATCTTAAATGAATCAGCCAACTATACTAATATCATAGATCAAGACGAGGGCGTCTTACCAGAACGAAAGTTTCGGTAGGATGCTCTTTTTCTTTTGCTAAGCATATGGATCGTTGGCAGGTTCAGCTTAAGAGACCACGCTATTTTTTTCTCCCTTTTAAAATATAAAAAATAGAGCACAACAGGGTATAAGCGAAAACTTATGTCCTGTTTGCTCTTCCCAGAACTTTTTTTAAAATCTTAATTCTATTTTTGAACAGCAAAAAAGCCTTCCCGGACTGGAAAGGCCTTTTAACCATTCAACTTATGCACGCTCTACTTTTCCGGATCTTAAGCAGGAAGTACATACGTACATTTTCTGCGGTACACCGTCAACTTTAACTTTGACAGATTTTACGTTAGATTTCCACATTTTATTGCTTCTTCTATGTGAATGACTTACGTTGTTTCCGAAATGAGCACCCTTCTCACAAATTGCACACTTTGCCATGATTGCACCTCCTTGACATACGTACTTGAGTCAAAACGCATTTTAGACTCACAACATAAGTCATTCTAACAGATCTATACCGGTTTTGCAAGTAAAAAATGAAAAAATTATATGAATTTTGAAGGTTTTTCATTTTAAACTTTCTTTTTTGCGGAAAAGCGGTTATAATGTATCGTAGAGTGGAGTCAGTTATTCCTGTCTCCATGTGTTTTGAATAGTATGATGGAATTGGAGGATACAAGGCATGAAAGGTCGTATGAATACAGGCTTGGGAGAAATCGTAATCAATCCGGATGTAATCGCCCTGTATGCGGGCAGCGTTGCTGTGGAGTGCTTCGGCATTGTCGGAATGGCAGCGGTAAACATGAAAGATGGACTGGTCAAACTTCTGAAAAAAGAGAGTCTGACACACGGAATTAATGTATCGATTTCGGAAAATAAAATTTCCCTGGATTTCCACGTGATTGTTTCTTACGGAGTCAGTATTTCTGCCGTAACAGATAACCTGATCAATAATGTGAAATACAAGGTGGAAGAGTTCACCGGAATGGAAATTGAAAAAATCAACATCCTGGTTGAAGGCGTTCGCGTCATCGACTGATGGTAATAGGAGGAAATGAAGAAAGTGGCTACAAATACAATTGATGCCGGCTTACTGGCAAAAATGTTTCTGGCTGGTGCAAAAAATCTGGAAGTAAAGAAAGAGTGGATCAATGAGCTGAACGTGTTCCCGGTACCGGACGGCGACACAGGTACCAACATGACGCTGACGATCATGTCCGCAGTCAAGGAAGTAAACTCGCTCACAGAAGTGAACATGTACAACCTTTCCAAGGCAATCTCTTCCGGTTCTCTGCGCGGTGCCAGAGGTAACTCCGGCGTTATTCTTTCCCAGCTCCTTCGTGGCTTTACCAAGAAGATCCGCGACTATGAAGAGCTGAATGCAGAGATTCTTGCAGAGGCAATGGAAAAAGCAGTCGAGACTGCATACAAAGCCGTTATGAAGCCAAAAGAAGGTACCATCCTGACCGTGGCAAAGGGAGCAGCAGAGAAAGCAGCAGAGCTTGCACCGGAAAGCGAAGATCTGAACGCATTCATCGAGGACGTTCTCGCGCATGCAGAGTACGTGCTCTCCCAGACACCAGAGATGCTGCCGGTATTAAAAGAGGCAGGCGTTGTGGATTCCGGCGGACAGGGTCTCTTAACCGTACTGCAGGGCGCATATGACGCGTTCCTTGGGAAAGAGATTGATCTGAATTTCGAGATGCCGGAAGCAAAGACAGAATTTGTCAGACCGTCCAAAGAGACAGAAAAAGAAATCAAATTCGGCTACTGCACCGAGTTTATCATTATGCTGGAAAACCCGCTTCCGGATGAAGAGGTTTATGCATTCAAAGATTTCCTGAACGGAATCGGAGATTCGATCGTTCTCGTTGCAGACGACGAGCTGGTTAAGGTACACGTACATACCAACGATCCTGGAAAAGCAATTTCCAAGGCGCTGACGTACGGACAGCTGACCAGAATGAAGATCGACAACATGCGTGAGGAGCATCAGGAGCGCCTGATCAAGAACGCAGAAAAAATCGCAGCACAGCAGGCAGAGGAAGATAAGAAGAGAAAAGAAGCAGCAAAACAGCCGCCGAAGGAGAACGGATTCATCGCCGTGTCCATCGGAGAGGGAATCAAAGAGATCTTCCAGGGACTCGGTGTTGATTACCTGATCGAGGGCGGTCAGACCATGAACCCGAGCACCGAGGATATGCTGACTGCAATTGAGAAGGTCAATGCAAAGAATATCTTTATTCTGCCGAACAACAAAAATATCATCCTCGCAGCAAATCAGGCAAAAGCCATGACTGAGGACAAAAATATCATCGTTGTTCCGACCAAAACCGTTCCGCAGGGCATCACAGCCATGATCAGCTATGTGCCGGAGAAATCTGCAGAAGAGAACGAGGAGGCCATGACAGAGGGCATCCAGATGGTGAAAACCGGTCAGGTAACGTACGCGGTACGTGATACCCACATCGATGAGAAAGAGATCCATCAGGGCGACATCATGGGACTTGGCGATCACGGACTTCTCGCTGTCGGACAGGATATTCTTACCGTTGCAGAAGAAACCATCCGCGCCATGGTCGATGAGGACAGCGAGCTGATCAGCATCTACTACGGTGAAGATATGAGTGAGGAAGATGCCGAAAGCCTTGGCGAAAAAATCGAGCAGGCATATCCGGACTGCGATGTGGAAGTAAACTATGGCGGACAGCGATTTACTACTGTGTCGTTTCGGTTGAATAAGAGTAAGGAAAGAAAAACATGAATACGGAACCCCTGACAACACTGAAGGGGATCGGTGAAAAAACGGAGAAGCTGTTTGCAAAAGTAGGAATCTACAATTTGCAGCAGCTTCTGCATTATTATCCAAGAGATTATGACTGCTATGCAGAGCCGGTTCCCTTTCGCGAATGCAGACAAGAGGAAAAGAATGCGGTATACGGAAGAATTGTCCACAGTCCGTCGGTAAAAGGAAACCAGAGAAAGAGCGTCGTTGTCCTGGAACTCTACGAGGAGCCGGTGCGGCTGCAGCTTACCTGGTTTAATATGCCGTTTCTGCGGAGCACGCTGAAGAAAGGCAGTGTTTTTATCTTCCGCGGAAAGATACAGGAAAAATCAGGCCGTCTCGTGATGGAGCAGCCGGAAATCTTCACTCCTGCCGCATACCATGAGCTTCTGGCAAGTCTTCAGCCGGTTTATGGGCTGACAGCCGGTCTCACGAACAAGATGGTGAGCAAGGCCGTCGCACAGGTGCTGGAGCGATGCGCACCTGCGCAGGACTATCTGCCGGAGAAAATCCGTGCCCGGTATGAACTCTGTGAAATCAATTATGCCCTCCATGAGGTTCATTTTCCAAAAGACCAGGAGCATCTGGCAACGGCGCGGCGCAGAATTGTGTTCGAAGAGTTTTTTCTCTTCATCCTGTCCCTGCGGCAGTTAAAAGAGCAGACGGAGGGAATTACCAATGCGTTCCCGATCCGCGCCGTCTGGAAGACGGAGGAAGTCATCGAAAATATGCCGTACCGTCTCACGAATGCACAGATGCGCGTGTGGGGCGAACTGGAGCGGGACTTAAAAGGCCATACCCGCATGGCGCGGCTGGTACAGGGAGATGTCGGAAGCGGAAAGACAATTCTGGCGTTCCTTGCAATGATTATGACAGCTGAGAACGGCTACCAGTCGGCGCTGATGGTTCCGACGGAGGTCCTGGCGCGGCAGCATTATGAATCGCTCTGCACTCTGTTGAAAGAAAACAATCTGACGGAATACAATCCCCGCCTTCTGACTGGATCCACGAAAGCAAAAGAACGCCGGGAAATCTATGCCAGTCTGGAAGACGGAAGCTGCAAAATGGTGATCGGCACACATGCACTGATTCAGGAAAAGGTACAGTACAAAAATCTGGCGCTTGTCATCACAGACGAACAGCACCGCTTCGGTGTCCGGCAGAGAACGGCACTTGCTGAAAAAGGGGAACCGCCGAATGTTCTCGTTATGAGTGCAACGCCGATTCCAAGAACCCTGGCTATCATTCTGTACGGAGATCTTTCGATTTCTGTGATTGATGAACTTCCGGCGAAGCGTCTGCCGATCAAAAACTGTGTGGTGGATACGTCTTACCGTCCAAAAGCTTACCGCTTTATCACGCGTCAGGTCGAACTGGGCCGTCAGGCGTATGTGATCTGCCCGATGGTGGAGGAGAGCGAGGGTCTGGAAGCGGAAAACGTCACCGACTATACACAGCTCCTGAAAAAAGAGCTGCCGGGCATCACAGTAGAGATGCTGCACGGACAGATGAGGGCGGCGCAGAAAAACGAGATCATGGAGCGGTTCGCCAGCGGAGAAATCCAGGTACTCGTCTCGACGACAGTCGTGGAGGTCGGTGTCAACGTGCCGAATGCAACGGTGATGATGGTGGAAAATGCCGAACGGTTCGGCCTTGCACAGCTCCATCAGCTCCGCGGACGTGTCGGAAGAGGAGAGCATCAGTCCTACTGTATTTTCATCCGCGGAAACAAAGATCAGGAGACCGCCAAACGTCTGGAAATCCTGAACCATTCGAACGACGGGTTTTATATTGCCTCGGAAGATTTGAAACTGCGCGGCAGCGGCGATCTGCTGGGAACGCGCCAGAGCGGGGATATGGAATTCCAGATGGCAGATATTTTCCGGGATGCCGATATCCTGCAGAAAGCGAGTGAGGCGGCTTCAGAACTGCTTGCCGACGATCCTTATTTTGAAAAACCGGAGCATGAACTGCTGAAAAAGGTAATGAAATCGTATCTTGATCTGGAAAACCACGACATTGGATTGTGAAAAATTACAAAAAAATCCGGCTTTAAAATGCAAAATCGGATAAAAATAACAGCCTGATTGGATAGTATGGAAAATGACTGTACAATTTCGTGGAAAATTCGTGCGAAATCAGATATTACTTGAAATGACAAAAAAATTCATGTATCATAAACAAGGAATCAAAAAATGTGCGGACCGTGAGTGTCAAGCGTTCGCCTGAATGATAGTTCGCAGGACGGCTCTTCCAAAATATACAGGGCCGGTCTAAATGGGAGGAAACAGATATGGTAAAGAAAAAACCAGCTGCCCAGGCTAAGACAGCAGAGAACGAGACAGTAAAAGTAGAGACCAAAGCAGCAGAAAAAACAACCGCAGCAGAGAAAGAAGCTGTAAAAGAAGTTGCAAAAGAAGTTGTAAAGGAAACTGCAGCAGCAGAGGAAGCACCTGCAAAAGCAGAAGAAAAACCGGCAGCAAAAGCTGCAAAAACAACCCGCACAACAGCAAAGAAAACAACGACAAAGAAAGCGGCTGCACCGAAAAAACCAGCAGCAGCGAAAAAGCCGGCAGAGAAAAAAGCACCTGCAAAAGCAGCAAAGAAAGAAGCGGAGCAGGAGATGATTCTGCAGTTCGGCGGAAGAGAAATCAAGGAGAAAGATCTGTACGAGAGAATCCAGCAGATCTGGATCGAAGGATATGGCAAGAAAGCAGAGGAATTAAAGAGCCTGAAGGTTTATGTAAAACCGGAGGAATTTACTGCTTACTACGTAATCAATGATGATGTAACCGGAAGCATTGATCTGTAAGTATTATGTACAGCTCTGCAGGAGCAAGAAAAAAGCGTGAGCTTTTCCGAAAAGAAAAGAGCTCACGCTTTTTGATGCCTGTTCCGGCATCAGGATGTTATACCGGGATGATTAGTACTGGCCAGAAGAACCGCCGGACATCTGGCGTTCCTGCTGCTCAATCATCTTTTTGACCATATAACCTCCGACAGAACCATTCTGTTTGGAAGTCAGGTTACCGTTGTAGCCATCACTGAGCGGCACGCCGAGTTCGCTTGCCACCTCAAATTTGAATTTGTCCAGAGCGCCTTTTGCTTCTGGTACTGCTGCGGTATTCGATGAACGATTCGCCATGTTCATTCCCTCCTTTATCTTTGTGCTTGTTAAAAGCTGCTGTGAAGCAGATCCGGATGTGTTTTTCATCTGTTCTGCTACGGTCATAGTATGTGGAAAGAAAACAAAAATAAACTTCCAGATTCTGTATTTTTTCCGGAAAAGCGGAGAAAGTAAAAGAAGAAGGAAAAATGGAACGGCAGAAAAAATATAAAAACTGTGTAAAAAATTCACAAAAAGAATTGCGTTTTGAAAATAAATTTGTTATAATTGCTGTACATGGTAGTAAAAACAGGAGAAGGGGCGGTTTGCAGTAATGAATATTGGAATCATAGCACACAACAGCAAGAAGAGTCTGATCGAGGATTTCTGTATTGCATACAAGGGAATCCTCATGAAACATGAGGTGTACGCCACCGGAACCACCGGACGGCGGATTGAAGAGGTGACGAACCTTCATGTACACAAATTTCTGCCTGGAAGCGTAGGCGGAGACAAACAGTTTACCGAGATGATTGAACGCGGCGATATGGATATGGTAATTTTCTTTTACAATCCGACGATGATCAATCCGAAAGAGCCGGATGTCTACAAAATTATCCGTACCTGCGACCAGTACAATATCCCGATTGCAACAAATATCGGAACTGCGGAGTCTCTGATTTTGGGACTTGCAAGAGGAGATTTGGACTGGAGAGAGCAGTTGAAAGCCGACTGATCCATCAAACAAAAACAGTAAGGACGAAAATAAGACCAACATGAGAGTAATAGCAGGAAAATGCCGGAGTCTTCCATTAAAGACGGTTCCCGGCAGACAGACCCGGCCGACGACGGACCGGATCAAAGAAACCTTATTTAATATGCTTCAGCCGTATCTGCCGGATGCGCGTTTTCTCGATCTGTTCGCCGGAAGCGGGGCGATCGGAATCGAGGCGTTGAGCCGCGGCGCCGAGCGCGCGTGGTTTGTAGAGCAGAACAAAGCTGCAGCAGACTGTATCCGGCAGAATTTAAAATTTACGAAGCTGGAACAGCAGGCAGTGCTCCTGCCCATGGAAGCGCATGCAGCTCTGCAGTCGCTTCAGGGACAGGAGCCTTTTGGCTGCATTTTTATGGACCCGCCATACGATAAGGGACTGGAAAAGGACGTGCTGTATGCGTTCCGCGACGCCTCTTTTATCGGTGAGGATACCTTAATTATTGTAGAAGCATCGCTGAATACTGATTTCGACTGGGCGGAGGATGCCGGATACGAAATTCTGAAGAAAAAAATCTATAAGACAAATGTCCATGTATTCCTTACCCCGAAAAGCAAACACGAAGGAGTAAAAGAATCATGAAGACAGCCGTATACCCGGGAACTTTTGACCCTGTAACGTATGGTCATCTGGATGTCATTCTGCGTGCATCCAAGCTTTTTGACCGCGTAATCGTGGGAGTTTTACATAATTCCTCAAAATCTCCGTTGTTTTCTGTGGAAGAACGTGTTAATATACTAAAGAAAGCGACCCAGGACATTCCAAATGTCGAAGTCCGTTCTTTCAGCGGGCTCGCTGTTGATTTTGCGAAGGAATGCCAGGCGCATACGATCGTCCGCGGACTCCGCGCGATCACAGACTTTGAATATGAACTGCAGATGGCACAGACGAACCGCGTTCTGGAAC
Source organism: Blautia sp. OF03-13 (assembly GCF_003460685.1). Lineage (NCBI taxonomy): Bacteria > Bacillati > Bacillota > Clostridia > Lachnospirales > Lachnospiraceae > Blautia > Blautia sp. OF03-13. The sequence goes on from NZ_QTVR01000002.1 coordinate 189,982, forward strand.
CGGAAGTAGATACCACGTTTCTGATTACCTCGCTGGAGTATGCGTACCTCAGCTCCACGGTAGTAAAAGAAGTAGCTGCTTTTGGCGGCGACATTCACAAATTTGTTCCGGATTTTGTGGAAAAAGAAATCCGCGCAAAGTATGCCGCCCGAAATTCAGAAGGAATGCCGCAGGATAAAAGATAAGGAGAATTAAAATGAGCAGCAGAATTGAACAGATCATCGAAGAAATTGAGGAGTATGTAGAGAGCTGTAAATATCAGCCGCTGTCTACCACCAAAATCGTTGTAAATAAAGAAGAATTAGAAGAGCTTCTCCGTGAGCTCCGTCTGAAAACACCGGACGAGATCAAACGGTACCAGAAGATCATCAGCAACAAAGATGCAATTCTGGCAGATGCACAGAACAAGGCAGATGCCATCATTGCAGAGGCACAGGCAAAGGCAAGAGAGATGGTAGAGCAGAGTGAAGTGATGCAGTCAGCATACGCACAGGCAAATGAGACCGTCAACAATGCAAACCAGCAGGCACAGGAAATCCTGGATGCTGCAACCAACGATGCCAACAGCATCCGTCTCGGTGCCATCGGATATACCGATGATATGCTTGCCAACTTAAGCAATATTATGACGACTGCATTAAACGATGCAGGAGAGAAATACAACAGCTTTGTAGAATCCCTGACAAGCTGCTACAATACCGTTGTTCAGAACAGAAGTGAGCTCTCCCCGCAGGGTGCTCCGGAAGAAGAGCAGCCAGAGGAAGAAGTTGTCGTACCGGAATATGATCCGGCATCAGAAGAGGAAAGCGAAGAGGAATAAACCAAGCGTTCCTGCGAAAGCAGCACAGCAGAGCTTCCCGGCAAGATAAGGCCAGAGGGGCAGACCGCTGTTATGGATCATACAGTTTGTCTGGGCAGCGACAGAGAGACCGCCGAAGGCGGCACAGGTAAGGACAGCAGAGACTTTTCCGGCGTAAGGAAGAGAGGACGCGGCAAGCTGTGCGATTCCCGTCGTGATTTCCAGCACGCCGCAGAGCAGGGGCGATGCGGAACCAAACGGATGCAGATCCATCAGAAGTCCGGACAGAATGGAAAACAGGATGATGTATCCGCCAAGCTGTGTAATGATTTCAAATCCGTTCATGATAGAGGTGTCCAGCAGGTTTCCTTTGGAAGTCTGTTTTGACATCTCTTTTTTTTCCACGGAATGTGTCCGATGGGCGGTGTGCCGGTGCAGGCGGAAGCGGCGGAAAACAAGCCGGAACAGAAAACCAGTTAGAAAATTGGAACCGTAGAGCACGCCGAAGACGAACCCGGGATGGATCTGTCCGGAAAATGCAGTTAAGATAACATAGGAAGACAGAAAAGCAGGACTCGGACTACTGCAGAAGGTTAAAAGATAGCACGCTTCGTTCCGGTCAATTTCTTCTGCCTCATAGAGCTGGGCAGTGATGCGCGCTCCCATGGGAAAACCGCAGAAAAGACCGAGAAAAAGTGCATAAAACCCAGCCGGGGAAAGACCGAAAACCGTTTGAAAAAAAACTTCTGCACGGGCAGAGATCCGCCGCGCGGCTCCTGTTTCCAGAAGAAGAGATGTCAGAATCAGAAACGGCAGAAGTGACGGAAGAATGGTATGAAACCAGAGATTGACACCCTCGCAGGCATAGAAAAAAGTCCGCGCGGGAAAGATAAGAAGACAGAAAAAAAGAAGCAGGGAAGAGAGAAATAAAAGTGATTTTTTCATGACGTTCGAACCTCCTCCCGCTTTCTAAAATAGAGTATGACGAAGCTTTGAAAAAAAGAAGATGGGAGAAGAAAAAATGAGCGTATTAGCAGGATTAAAACCGGAACGTGTATTTTATTATTTTGAAGAGCTCTGCCGCATTCCGCACGGCTCCGGAAACACAAAAGAAGTGAGCGACTATCTGGTTCAGTTTGCAAGGGACCATGAATTATCCTGGTATCAGGATGCGTCCAACAACGTGATCATCCGCCGCCCGGCATCGAAGGGATGTGAATTGGCTCCGACCGTGATTCTGCAGGGCCACTGCGATATGGTCTGCGAGAAGAAGCCGGGCAGCAGCCACGATTTTACGAAGGACGGCCTTGAGCTTCACATCGACGGCGATGAGATTTATGCCAGGGACACGACGCTTGGCGGAGACGACGGAATTGCCGTTGCCTATATGCTGGCTGTGCTGGAATCGGATGATCTGCAGCTTCCGGCCATCGAGGCACTGATTACGACGGATGAAGAGATCGGACTGCTCGGCGCAGCAGCATTAAACGGGAATGAATTAAAGGGAAGAACACTGTTAAATATGGATTCTGAAGAGGAAGGCATTCTCACCGTATCGTGCGCAGGCGGTATGACAGCCATGATGGATCTGCCGGTGCGCAGAAGCGAAGTGATGGGTGAGCAGATGGAAGTGACGATTTCCGGTCTTGCCGGTGGCCATTCCGGTACGGAAATCCACAAAAACCGTGCCAACTCCAACATTCTGGCGGGCCGTTTCCTGTACGAACTGGCAGGAAAGATGGATTATGCCCTGATCGAGCTGGAGGGCGGTTTAAAAGACAACGCCATTCCGCGGACAACCCGCATGCTTCTTGCCATCGACGGCGGAGAGAAAGAGATCTTAAAAGAGGAAGCATCACGCTTCACCGAAAATCTTTGCAGAGAGTACAGCGGAACAGATGACGGTATTACCGTTACGGTAGAGAAAACAGGCGAGGGCGCTGCACCGGCGCTTCATCCGGTCAGCCTGCAGAAAACCGTCTTTTTCCTGATGAATCTTCCGAACGGGGTACAGAAGATGAGCGGCCAGATCCCGGGACTGGTGGAAACATCCCTGAACCTCGGTATTCTGAAATTAGAGCCGGATCACCTGCATGCGTGTGCAAGTGTGCGGAGCTCCGTGGGAAGTGCAAAAGAAGCCCTTTCCGACAAGCTGGAGTATCTGATCGGTTTCCTGGGCGGTGAGTTCCACGTAGAGGGCGCGTACCCGGCATGGGAGTATAAAGAGGATTCTGCCCTCCGCGATCTGATGGTGGCGGAATATGAAGCATGTATGGACAGAAACCGGCAGTGGAAGCGATTCATGCCGGACTGGAATGCGGTCTGTTCTATGAAAAGCTTTCCGGTCTTGACTGTGTATCTTTCGGTCCGAACATGAAAGCAATCCACACGACCGAGGAGCGGCTTTCGATTTCCTCCGTGGAGAGAACGTATCAGTACCTGTGCCGCGTTCTGGAGCAGCTTTCGAAACGGCAGGCATAAAAAACTGCCCGTGTCTATTTCAAAAAAGTTTCTGAAAAACAGTCATAAAACAGAAAAGACAGGCATAAAGTAACAGGGTGGGGATTGAATTTCCAAAACGTTTACCATCCGATAAGAAAAATGGCTGAAAGCAGGAGCAAAAAAGGAGATTAGGGGACATGGATATACTGTTATGGCATGAGATTCTGGAACCATACGAGCTGGCTGTCAAGGAATTACAGGTGAAATTCCGGCATCTGATCAAGGAGCACCACGGAAAAGGGCTGTACTCACCGATCGAGAGCGTGAGCGGCCGTGTGAAGAGTGTTTCCAGTATTCTGGAAAAAATGCAGAGAAAGGGCATTGTGCCCGAAGAGATGGAGGAGCAGGTGGAGGATATCGCGGGCATCCGCATCATCTGCCAGTTCGTTGAAGATATCGAAAAGGTTGCCGACCTGATCCAGAAGCGGTCGGATATTGAGATTAAGAGCGAGAAAGACTACATCCGCCACATGAAGGACAGCGGTTACCGGAGCTATCACCTCATTGTTTACTATACCGTGGAGACGATGAACGGCCCGAAGCGCATCCAGGTGGAAATCCAGATCCGCACGATGGCGATGGATTTCTGGGCGACGATTGAGCACTCGCTGCAGTACAAATATAAGGCAAACATTCCGGATCACATCCGGGAGCGCTTAAGCGCAGCTGCAAAGGCGATTATTGTGCTGGATAATGAGATGTCCTCTGTGCGGAGTGAGATTATGGATGCACAGAATTCCTCCCAGATGCAGCGGAATCTGATCACGGATATCCTGAATAATATCGAGAATCTTTACAAGGTGACGAACAAACGCGAAGTAGAAAAAATTCAGGATGAGTTTTATCACATCTATGCGCAGAACGATCTGCAGGAGTTAAAACGGTTCCACAAAGAACTGGATCTGATTGCAGAGGGATACCGCGCACAGGCAATTACAGACGAACTTTAGAACAAAAGGGGATAAACGGATATGATCACACTGCCGGAAGCCTTTGAGCAGGAGATGAAACAGCTGCTCGGTGAGGAAGAATATGAGGCATACCGCAAGACATTTGACGAGGCGGTACATAGAGGACTGCGGGTAAACAACGGAAAAATTTCGACAGAAGAGTTTCTTAGGCGGACCGATATTCCGCTTAAGAAGGTTCCGTGGATCCCAAATGGATTTTATTACGATGAAGAGAGCTGCAATCCGGCAAAGGATGCCGATTACTATGCGGGCCTGTATTATCTGCAGGAGCCGAGTGCGATGACACCGGCATCCCGCCTTCCAATTGAGCCGGATGACCGTGTGCTCGATCTCTGTGCGGCACCGGGCGGAAAGGCAACGGAGCTGGGAAGCCGGATCGGTGAGGGCGGCATGCTGCTGGCAAACGATATCAGCAATTCGCGGGCGAAGGCGCTGCTGCGCAACCTGGAAATCCAGGGAGTGGGACGTCTTCTCGTGACGAGCGAGGATCCGGAAAAATTAGTAACCTTGTATCCGGCCTTTTTTGACAAGATCCTTCTTGACGCGCCGTGCTCTGGGGAGGGCATGTTCCGAAAAGAGAGCTCAATGCTGCGCTACTACAGTGAAAATGGGCCGGAGCATTATGTGCCGATCCAGAAAAAACTGATCGAGCAGGCGTATCAGATGCTTGCAGAGGGCGGAGAGCTGCTGTACTCTACCTGTACGTTTTCTGTAAAGGAGAACGAAGAGGTCATCGCAGGGCTGCTGGATGCGCATCCGGATATGGAAGTGCAGGAAATTACCCCGGGTTACGAAGGGTTTGCGCCGGGAGTATCCGTGAATGGCCGCGATCTTTCCCGGTGCGTTCATATTTTCCCGCAGCGGATGGAGGGAGAAGGCCATTTCGTGGCGCTCCTGAAAAAGCAGGGAGAGAGCCGGAAACGGCAGCCGTCCCGCCTTTTGGAAACGACAAAGAAGCTGCCGAAAGAGGCGGAAGAGTTTCTTGCTGGCGTGCGCGTGGACTGGAAGAATGGTTCGTTTGCCCTTGTGAAAGACCAGCTCTATTTTCTGCCGGAAGGTGTCTGTGCGGCAAAGGGTCTGCGCTATCTGCGGACCGGACTTTCGCTTGGAACCGTAAAGAAAAACCGCTTCGAGCCGTCCCAGGCGCTGGCGGCGTATCTGAAAAAAGAAGAATACGTTTCGTGTTTGACCATTCTCAAGGGAGATGACCGTGTCATGCGCTACTTAAAGGGTGAGACACTCTCGTTTTCCGAAGAAGAGTGTCAGGGGAAAAAGGGCTGGGTGCTTGTGTGCCTGGATGATTTCCCACTTGGCTGGGGAAAAATAAACAACGGAACGTTAAAGAATAAATATTATGCAGGATGGCGGATGGTATGAGTAAATTACGACTCGATAAATATCTGGCGGACATGGGTGTGGGAACACGCCAGGAAGTAAAGGCCCTGGTCCGGAAGGGACGGGTGGCCGTAGACGGAATTACGGCAAAAGCCCCGGAACTGAAAGTCGACCCGGATGAAGCGCAGGTGACTGTGGACGGAAACAGCATTTCCTATGTGAAAATGGAATACTGGATGCTCCACAAACCGGCGGGTGTCGTCTCTGCGACGGAGGACCGCCGTGACCGGACCGTACTCGATCTTTTAAGTGGTGCGGCAAGAAAAGACCTCTTTCCGGTCGGACGGCTCGACAAGGACACCGAAGGGCTGCTGCTGATTACGAACGACGGAGCCCTTTCCCACCGGCTGCTCTCTCCGAAATCGCATGTCTCGAAAGTGTATGAGGCCGTGATTGACGGAAAAGTGACAGAAGAAGATCGGCAGGCATTTGCCGAAGGGCTCGACATTGGGGACGACAAACCGACACTTCCGGCCGAGCTTACCATTCTGGAAACGACAGAAAAAGAGCCTGGCATTTTTGAAAGCCGGATCCGCATTACCATCTGTGAGGGCCGCTTCCACCAGATCAAGCGCATGTTTGAGAAGGTCGGAAAAACGGTCGTCTATTTGAAACGGCTGTCGATGGGGAGCCTGGAACTTGATCCGGCGCTGCCAAAGGGCAGTGCCCGTCTCCTGACGCAGAAAGAAAAAGCGGCGCTTGGCATAGCGGACGCCGAAACACAGAAAGGAAAGTAAAGCATGCCTTTTTTACCAATTACAAGAGAAGAGATGAAGGAACGGGGAATCGAACAGTTTGACTTTGTCTATGTCATCGGAGATGCCTACGTGGACCATTCCTCGTTCGGACCGGCAATCATCAGCCGTGTGCTCGAGGCGAACGGCTATTCCGTCGGCATCATCTCACAGCCGGACTGGAAGGACGAGAACAGCATTTCGATTTTCGGTGAACCGCGTCTTGGCTTTCTTGTCTCTTCCGGAAATATGGATTCCATGGTCAACCATTATACCGTGGCGAAAAAGCACCGAAAAACAGATGCCTTTACGCCGGGCGGTGTCATGGGAAAACGGCCGGACCGCGCGGTTACCGTGTACGGCAATCTGATTCGGAGAACGTATAAACATACACCGATGATCCTCGGCGGCATCGAGGCATCGCTCCGGCGCCTTTCGCATTACGATTACTGGTCTGACCAGGTGCGCCGCTCCGTCCTTCTCGATTCCGGTGCGGATCTGATTTCGTACGGAATGGGAGAACTTTCGATCGTAGCGATTGCAGATGCACTTGCGGCTGGCATTGACGTTCATGATGTCACCTTTATTCCGGGAACCGTTTATCGGAGCAAAACGCTGGATCACCTGATTGACCCGGTGGTGCTGCCGTCATTCGAGGAGGTGCGGGAGAGCAAGCGGACGTATGCGGAGAGCTTTGCGATTCAGTATAAAAATACCGATGCCATCAATGCGAAGCCGATGGCAGAGCCGTATGAGGGCCAGGGCTACATTGTACAGAATCCGCCTTCCCGTCCTTTGACAGAGCAGGAGATGGATGATGTCTATGCGCTTCCATACATGCGCGCCTATCACCCAAGCTATGAAAAAGACGGCGGTGTGCCGGCGCTTGGGGAAATCAAATACAGTCTGACGAGCAACCGCGGCTGCTTTGGGTCCTGCAGTTTCTGCGCGCTGACGTTCCACGAGGGACGCGTTGTGCAGACAAGAAGCCACGAATCCATTCTGGCGGAAGCGCGGCAGATGGTTCAGGAAAAAGAATTTAAAGGCTATATTCACGATGTCGGCGGCCCGACGGCGGATTTCCGCGGTCCGGCATGCAAAAAGCAGCTCACCAAAGGCGCCTGCCCGAACCGGAACTGTCTCTTCCCGGAGCCGTGTAAAAATATGGTGGCAGATCACAGAGATTATGTGAAGCTGCTGCGGGAATTAAAAGACATTCCGGGCGTGAAGAAAGTCTTTATCCGCTCCGGCATCCGTTTTGACTATGTCCTGGCCGATAAAGACCAGACGTTCCTTTCCGAGCTGGTAAAGGATCACGTCAGCGGTCAGCTCCGCGTTGCGCCGGAGCACGTTTCGAACCGTGTGCTTTCCTATATGGGAAAACCGCGCCACGAAGTATATCAGGAATTTATCCGCCGCTTCGATGCGTGCAACAAAAAGACGGGGAAGCAGCAGTACGCACTTCCGTATTTTATGTCGTCCCATCCGGGGTGTGACTTGGAGGATGCGGTGGAGCTTGCCGAGTACATCCGCGATATGGGATTTATCCCGGAGCAGGCACAGGACTTCTATCCGACGCCTTCCACACTTTCCACCTGTATGTACTATACCGGTCTTGACCCGCGGACGATGGATCCGGTTTACGTGCCGAAATCGCCGCATGAGAAGGCGATGCAGCGTGCGCTGATTCAGTACCGGAATCCGGAGAACTATGAGCTCGTCTGCGAGGCACTGCGCCGGACACACCGGGAGGATCTGATCGGATTCGGACCGAAATGTCTCGTACGGCCGAGAAAGATGGCCGGGGAGGCAGGAAAACCGTCAAGAGGAAAAGGGTCCAACGGAAAAGGCTTTGGCCAGAAGACGGCGAATGACCGTTCCGGACAGGGAAAAGCCAAAACAGGCGGACGGCCGAAAAAGACGCTCCGCAACGTGCACAAAAAGAAATAAACACGCAGAAGATGAGCGGGGATCTTATCGAAGAAGGGAAATGACAGAAGAATGAAGATCAGAAAAGGGGATTACGGCTATATCCGCCGGGAAAAGAAAAAAAGACTGCTTGTGACACTGGGACTGTTCGTCCTTCCGGCCATCGTTTTTATTGTCGGGCTTGTGCTTGCAGACGGAAACAAGAGCAACATTTTTACGGTTGTCGCCGTAGTAGGCTGTCTGCCGGGCTGCCGCGCCGCCGTCGGTTTTATCATGATGGTTATGCAAAAGCCAGTGGACAAAGCAGTGTACGATGCCATTGAGGCAAAAAAAGGAAAACTGCTGATGGGATATGAAATGTATATCACACAGGAAAAATCGAGTCTGATGATCGAAGCAGCGGCGTTCTGCGGTGAGGAGATCGCCTGCTACACCACGCGCGCCAAAGACCAGAAACAGATCGAGGACTGCACTACGTATCTGAACAAGATCATCCGTGCCAACGGCTACAAATGCCATGTGAAGATTTTTGATCGGGAAAAAGCATTTCTGGAGCGCCTCGATTCCCTGAACCGCAACTACGATGAGCTGGAAAAGAGCGCCAGTGAAAACTTCAAACCGGATGAGCGGTACCCGGATCTGTCCCGCACGGAACTGGTGAAACACACGATGCTGGCGCTGGCACTGTAGGAGACCATTGCTATGAGAGAACTGACCGTGACAGAAAAAGACTGCGCGCAGCAGCTCATCAAATATCTGTCCAAATATATGGAGGAGGCGCCAAAGAGTTTCTTCTATAAAATGCTGCGAAAGAAAAACATTGTGCTGAACCAGAAAAAGGCGGACGGCAGTGAAAAGCTGAAAACAGGCGATACGATCCGGATGTATCTGGCGGAAGAGACCATCGAAAAATTTCGGAAAACACCGGAAAAACCGGCGGCTGGAAAACAGGTAAAGTATCCGAAGCTGGATATCGTCTATGAAGACGAAAAAGTAATTTTCCTGAACAAGCCGGCAGGTGTCCTCTCACAGAAGGCGAAAGAGACGGATGTGAGCCTTACCGAAGCGCTCGGCGCCTATCTTTCGGAAAAAAATGCCGGGGAGGAGACCATGTTCCGCGCCGGACTCTGCAATCGTCTGGACCGGAATACCAGCGGTCTGATTCTTGCCGGAAAAACCGTTGCGGCGACGCAGCAGCTTTCAGAACTGATCGCAGAGCGGGCTGTTGGAAAATACTATCTGACGGTTGTAAAAGGAACCGTGACAGAGACAGAGCGGATCCGCGGATACCTCACAAAAAATGAGAGGACAAACCGTGTTTCGATTCAGAGAGAGCAGCAGGGAGATGCTGTTTACATAGAAACCGCATACCGGCCGCTCTGTGCCGGAAGAGGCTGTACGCTGCTGGAGGTTGAGCTGGTGACCGGAAAGAGCCATCAGATCCGCAGCCATCTCGCGAGCATCGGTCATCCGCTTGCGGGAGATACGAAATACGGGGATGCGGAGTTTAACCGCCGCTTCCGGGAAAAATACGGACTGAAATACCAACTTCTCCATTCGTGGAAGGCGGTATTTCCAGAGCTTACGGGCACCTTATCGGATCTGTCCGGAAAAACCTTTACAGCGCCCCTGCCATCATCCGTGCGCCGGATTTTACAGGGAGAACATTTGACGGGAGAAGGATTATGAGCCGAAAAGACAACGAAAAGAAAGAAACAAAACCAAGAAAAACGGAGGAGACGAGCATCGGACGGGAAATCTGGGAATATGTAAAAATGATCGCCATTGTCGTGGCAGTCGTTGTTTTTGTGGAGCAGGTCATTGTCATCAACGCAAGAATCCCGTCTCCTTCCATGGAAAACACGATTATGACCGGAGACCAGATCTTCGGTAACCGCCTTGCTTATGTAAAGAGCGATCCGCAGCGGTATGACATCGTTATTTTCTATTATCCGGACGACGAGAAGCAGAAGTTTATCAAGCGCGTCATCGGACTGCCGGGAGAGACGGTTACGATCCGCGACGGAAAGGTGTATATCAACGATTCCACCGAGCCGCTGTGCGATGATTTCTGCCCGGAAACACCGGTCGGCGATTTCGGACCGTATGAGGTGCCGGAGGGCTGCTACTTTATGCTCGGCGACAACCGGAACGTATCAAAGGATTCCCGCTACTGGCTGAATCCGTACGTAGAGAAAGACAAGATCATCGGCAAGGCCTTTCTGCGCTACTGGCCGCTGAACAAAATTTCTCTGATTGAATAAGAACAGAACGAAGACGAGGACAGGAATTATGGCATGGACATCGAGGGGACTCCGCGGATCAACGTTGGAGGAAATGATCAACCGCACAAACGAGCAGTACCGTGACAAGCATCTGGCACTGATCCAGAAGGTGCCGACGCCGATCACCCCGATCAAAATAGATAAGGAGAGCAGACACATCACGCTGGCTTATTTTGAAAAGAAGAGTACCGTTGATTACATCGGCGCTGTACAGGGCATTCCCGTCTGCTTCGATGCCAAAGAGTGCAAAACGGATTCCTTTCCGCTCGCAAACATCCACGAGCACCAGGTCACGTTTATGAAAGATTTCGAGCAGCAGGGGGGGATTTCCTTCCTGCTGCTGTATTTTACGGCGCGGGACGAATATTATTACCTGCGGTATGAGACGATGAAAACCTTCTGGGACCGCGGACAGAACGGCGGAAAGAAGCATTTTTCCTACACCGAGCTTGAAACGTCATTCTTCCTTCCCAGAACGGGAAGCAGCGTTCTCGTCCCGTACCTGAACGGAATCCAGAAGGATCTGGAGATACGGGATTCGAAAGCGGATTAAAATTTTGGGTTGACAGGGAAAATGTTTTCCGATATACTAACCATAGTTTTGAATTCAATATGGTAATATGGTAGCGAACTAAAGCGAAAAAGTGAGGACAACAAAACATGGATCGATTAATTCATACCCCGGAAGGCGTCCGGGATGTCTACAATCAGGAATGTACGAAAAAATTATACCTGGAGAATCAGATTGAGCAGGTATTTCATGCGTTTGGATATCAGGATATTGAAACACCGACGTTCGAGTTTTTTGATGTATTCGGAAGAGAAGTGGGAACAACACCGTCCCGCGAGCTCTACAAATTCTTTGACCGCGACGGCAACACCCTTGTGCTCCGTCCGGACTTTACCCCGTCGATTGCACGCGCAGCCTCCATGTATTTCATGGAAGAGACGATGCCGATCCGCCTTTGCTACAGAGGAAGCAGCTTCGTCAACAGCAGCAGCTATCAGGGCCGCTTAAAAGAGTCCACCCAGATGGGCGTCGAGCTCTTAAACGATGATTCCGCAATGGCAGACGCAGAGATCATTGCGATGACCGTAAAAGTTATGCTGGATGCCGGTCTTACCGATTTCCAGATCAGCATCGGCCACGTAGGTTTCTTCCAGGCGCTCGCCGAGGAAGCTGCTCTCTCCGAGGATGTTCTGAACGAATTAAAAGAACTGATTTCCATTAAAAATCATTTTGGCGCCGAGGAGCTGCTGGCAAAACAGAACCTTCGAAGTGATCTGTTTGAAGCACTCCGTGATGTTCCGCAGCTGTTCGGAAATGCAGAGATTCTCGAAAAGGCAAAAGGCCTTACAAGAAATCCGGCGGCAAGAGAGGCGCTTGATCGTCTGGCTACGATCTATGAGATCGTTAAAGATTACGGCTATGAAAAATACGTCTTCTTCGATCTCGGCCTTTTAAGCAAATTCCATTACTACACCGGTATTATTTTCCAGGCCTACACCTACGGCACCGGCGAGCCGATCGTAAAAGGCGGCCGCTACGATGCACTGCTGCAGCACTTCGGAAAGAAAGCGCCGGCGATCGGATTCTGTACTGTCATGGAATCTCTGATGAATGCACTGGAGCGCCAGAAAATTTCTCTTCCGATTGCCAATACGAAAACGATGCTGCTCTACCCGGATTTCCTTCAGCCGCTGGCCGTAAAACTTGCTAACGAGCACAGAAGCAAGGGCATGGATGTCGCGCTGGTCTGCTTTGCAAGGGACAAGGTTCTTGCAGATTATGAAGAATACGGCAGAAAGAACCAGTTCGGCGGCATTGTCTATATTCAGAAGAACGATTCGGTGCTTGCTATCGATTTGTCGACAGGAGAAGTACAGCCGGTGGAGCTGTAGGAGAGGAAGGGTACGAAAAAGATGAGATATTTGACCATTGCACTGACAAAAGGACGCCTGGCGTACCAGACGCTGGAGCTGCTGGAAAAAGTCGGCATCACCTGCGATGAAATGAAAAATAAAGATACGAGAAAGCTGATTTTCACGGACGAAGAGCATAAGCTCCGTTTCTTCCTCGCCAAAGGTCCGGATGTGCCGACCTATGTGGAGTACGGCGCAGCGGATATCGGAATCGTCGGAAAGGACACGATTCTGGAGGAAGGAAGACGCCTCTACGAGGTATTGGACCTTGGCTACGGCAAGTGCCGCATGTGTGTCTGCGGACCGGAATCCGCGCGTGAGCTGCTGCAGCACAACCAGCAGATCCGTGTGGCAACGAAGTACCCAAACATTGCCAAGGATTACTTCTACAACCGCAAGCACCAGACCGTTGAGATGATCAAGCTGAACGGCTCGATCGAGCTGGCACCGATTGTCGGACTTTCCGAAGTGATTGTGGATATTGTAGAGACAGGAAGCACTTTACGGGAAAACGGCCTGACCGTTCTCGAGGAGGTCTGCCCGCTGTCTGCGCGCATGGTTGTCAACCAGGTGAGCATGCGGATGGAAAATGAGAGAATTACCAAATTAATTCAGGATCTGAAAGGAGCACTGGTATGAGAATCGTAAAACTGACAAAAGAGACCACAGAAAATGTTCTGGAGAATATGCTGAAACGAAGCCCGACACAGTACGGAACGTACGAGGCTTCCGTGCAGGAGATCATTGAGAATGTAAAAACAAGAAAAGACGCAGCCGTTTTCGAATATACCGAGAAATTCGACCACGCGGCACTCGATGCTTCTACCGTAGAAGTAACACAGGAAGAGATTGATGAAGCGTACAACATCGTAGATCCAGAGCTGATCGGTGTCATCCGCAGATCCATGAAAAATATCCGTGAATTCCACGAAAAACAGAAACAGAACAGCTGGTTCACCTCTACCGAGAACGGAACGATGCTTGGCCAGAAGCTGACCGCCCTGAACCGTGTCGGCGTATACGTTCCGGGAGGAAAGGCAGCGTATCCGTCCTCCGTTCTGATGAACATTCTTCCGGCAAAAGTGGCAGGAGTCAAAGAAATCTGCATGACAACGCCGTGCGGCAGAGACGGAAAAGTCAACCCGGTTGTCCTTGCGGCAGCAAAAGAAGCCGGTGCGGACCGCGTCTTTAAAATCGGCGGTGCACAGGCAATTGCAGCCCTTGCTTACGGAACCGAGAGCATTCCGAAAGTCGATAAAATCGTAGGACCTGGAAACATCTACGTTGCCCTTGCAAAGAAAGCCGTATACGGAAATGTCAGCATCGACTCCATCGCAGGCCCAAGTGAGATTCTTGTCCTTGCTGATGAGACTGCAAATCCGCGGTTCGTGGCAGCCGATCTCTTAAGCCAGGCTGAGCATGATGAGCTTGCAAGTGCGATCCTCATTACCACCTCCCAGGAACTGGCAGAGAAGGTAAGTGAAGAGGTAGACGGTTTCTTAAAAGTCCTCTCCAGAAGCGACATCATCTCCAAATCACTGGACAACTTCGGCTACATCCTTGTCACCGATTCGCATCAGGAAGCGATCGACACCGTAGATGCCATCGCACCGGAGCACCTCGAGATCGTGACGAAGAACCCGTTTGAGGATATGATGAAGGTACATAACGCCGGTGCTATTTTCCTCGGCGAGAACTCCAGCGAGCCTCTCGGTGACTATTTTGCCGGCCCGAACCATATCCTGCCGACGAACGGAACCGCAAAATTCTTCTCACCGCTGTCCGTAGACGATTTCGTGAAGAAATCCAGCATCATCTATTATTCCAGAGAAGCCCTTTCCGAGATCCACGAGGATATCGAGAGCTTTGCAAAATCAGAGAGCTTGACGGCACACGCCAATTCGATTGCCGTCCGTTTTGAGGGGGAAGAGTAAGTGGAGAACAGAACAGCCAGCGTAGAACGCGTGACAAAAGAAACAAAGATCCGCATGACATTAAATCTGGATGGAACGGGAAAGAGCGACATCCACACCGGCATCGGCTTTTTTGACCATATGCTCGACGGCTTTGCCCGCCACGGTCTTTTCGACCTTTCCGTTTCTGTAGACGGAGATCTTGATGTAGACGGCCACCACACGATCGAGGACACCGGTATCGTGCTCGGAACTGCAATCCGCGAGGCAGTCGGCGACAAACAGGGCATCCGCCGCTACGGTGACAGAATCCTTCCGATGGACGAGACACTGGTGCTCTCGGCCGTTGACCTCTGCGGCAGACCGTATCTCTCTTTCCAGGCAGAATTTACACGGGAGAAAGTAGGAGAGATGGAGACCGAGATGGTAAAAGAATTCTTCTACGCCGTTTCCTATGCGGCGCAGATGAATCTGCATATCAAAGTGCTTGACGGCGGAAATAACCACCATATCATCGAGGCGATGTTCAAAGCATTTGCGAAGGCACTCGATGAGGCAACTTCCTTCGATCCGAGAATTGCCGGCGTGCTCTCGACCAAGGGCAGCCTGTAAGAGCAGAAAAAGAGGAGAACAAGACATGAAACAAGCATTAAAATGTGATTTTACCTGGGCGGATTTTAAGACAAACAGCGACGGCATGGTTCCGGTTGTTGTACAGGATGCGGAAAATGACGAAGTGCTGATGCTCGCCTACATGAATGAAGAAGCGTTTGAGACGACACTGCGCCTTGGAAAAATGACGTACTGGAGCAGAAGCCGCAATGAGCTCTGGACGAAGGGACTGAGCTCCGGCCATGTGCAGTATGTAAAACAGCTTCTGATCGACTGCGACAACGATACAATCCTTGCCAAAGTAGAACAGGTCGGCGCAGCGTGCCACACCGGAAACCGCACCTGCTTTTACCGGACCCTGGCAGAATAAAAATTTTTGATTCAGAGCATAAAAAGAGCTCCTGTTTCACAGAATAAAATCTGTGGGACAGGAGCCTTTTTATGCGGTTCTGTATCGTTAAAAAGCCATTACAGAAGAAGGTATTTTAAGATAAACAGAACAGCCAGGATGTACATGATCACGCTGATCTTTTTTTCTTTTGCTTTTCCGCTCAGGATCTGGATTGCAACGTAGGAGATAACTCCCATGGCAATACCTTCGGAAATGCTGTAGAAGAACGGCATAGCTCCGATGCAGATGTAGCACGGAATCGCCTCGGAAAGATCACTGAAATCAATGTTGACTACGTTGGTCAGCATGTAGAAGCCTACCACGATCAGTGCCGGAGCCGTTGCAAAGGACGGGATGGCAAGGAAGATCGGGGAGAGGAACAGAGCGAGGCCGAAGAGGATTGCAGTGGTAACAGCGGTAAGACCGGTACGGCCGCCTTCGGAAACGCCGGAAGCACTCTCAACGAAAGTTGTTGTGGTAGAAGTACCAAGAACAGCACCTGCGCAGGTAGCAACAGCATCTGCCATCAGCGCGCCCTTGATGCGCGGAAGTTTTCCGTTTTTGTCGAGCATGTTTGCCTTGGAAGATACACCGATCAGAGTTCCGATGGTATCAAACATATCGACAAACAGGAATGCAAACATGATCACGAAGAACTCGCCTGTTTTCAGAATGGAGAAATCCAGTTTTCCGAAAATCGGGGCAAGGCTTGGAATGGAAAGTCCGTTGGAAAAATCCGGGAACAGGCTGTAGAAGCCGTTTGCCGGGTTCGGAACGTAGAGACCGCATGCCTGGCAGATCATGCCGAGGATCCAGGTTGCAAGAATTCCCCAGAGGATGTTTCCCTTTACATTGCGTACGACAAGAACGGCGGTGAGGATAACACCGATGACTGCGAGCAGAACGGTGATTCCGACATCGTTAAACGTTCCTGCCACATACTCTGTTCCGTTTAATGTGGCTGCAGACTGCAGGTTGGCATTGTAGGAAGACAGGGAATAGAGGCCTGCCACGGTTGAAGAGTTCGGCAGTACAATTTTTGCATTCTGAAGTCCGATGAATGCGATGAACAGACCGATGCCGACGCTGACTGCAGATTTCAGGCTGACCGGAATGGAGTTGAAGATCGCCTCACGGACGTTGGTCAGAGAAAGTACAATAAAGATGATACCTTCTGCAAAAACGGCGGTCAGGGCTGCCTGCCAGCTATATCCGTAGCCGAGAACAACGGTGTAGGCAAAATAGGCGTTGAGGCCCATTCCTGGTGCCAGAGCGAATGGATAATTGGCGAAAAGTGCCATGAGCAGGGTGCCAAGGAAGGCTGCCAGAGCCGTTGCGGTAAAGACAGCGCCGTGGTCCATGCCGGTGGAGGAAAGGATGTTCGGGTTGACGGCAAGAATGTACGCCATCGTCATGAACGTGGTGACACCGGCGATGATCTCGGTTTTGACCGTTGTTCCATTTTCCCGCAGCTTGAATGTGTTTTCCATCAGCTTGCTAAACTTTTCCATAGTTTTCTCTCCTTTTGAATTTTGTAGGCGGAAATGTCGCCTCATAATATGGAAACATCCTAAATGTTACAATATTATCAAGTAGAATGCAAGAAAGAAACGAAAAGAATCTGAAAATTTCTTGTCGAAATTTTTAATTTTTCTATAGACAAATGTCATGATTTCTTTTATGATAAAAAAGGTGTCTTGTAAAATCTGCGTTAAGTAAATGTAAAATATTGAGACCAAAACACGAAAATACTTTGACAGGGATTTTGAAAAGACATCAGAAAAAGACAAGGAAGAAAAAAGAATATGAGTGTAATAGTGTCTTTGATGGGCGGTCTGGGCTTCTTCTTATATGGAATGAAGCTGATGAGTGAAGGACTGCAGAAGGTTGCCGGATCCAAGATGAGAAGCATTTTGGAGGTATTTACGAAGAACCGTGTGATCGGTCTTCTGGTCGGTATTTTCTTTACCGCACTGATTCAGTCCTCCAACGCTACAACCGTTATGGTGGTCAGCTTCGTAAACTCCGGTCTGATGAAACTGGCACAGGCTCCTGGAATTATCCTCGGAGCAAACATCGGTACGACAGTTACCGGACAGCTGATTGCGTTTGACCTTGCGGATATCGCGCCGCTGTTTGTCATCATCGGTGTTCTGATGGTTATGTTCGTAAAGAACAATCTGACGATCAGCCGTCTCGGCGAGGTTATCTTGGGATTTGGTATTCTGTTTATGGGTATCTCCGGTATCTCAGGAGCCCTGAACGAAGCAAAAGAGATCCCGGCAGTCGTCAACGCCCTCGGATCCCTGACGAATCCGTTTCTTGCGTTCTTAGTCGGCTGGGTGGCTACCGCGATTCTGCAGAGTAACTCTGCAACGGTCGGAATCATCATGCTTCTTGCAAGAGAGGGCTTGATGGGACTTCCGATCTGTCTGTTTATGATGCTTGGATGCAACATCGGATGTACGATGTCTGCTATTCTTGCCAGCTTCGGCTGCAAAAAAGATGCAAAACGTGCGGCATGTGTCCACCTGCTGTTCAACATCTCCGGAACGATTGTCTGCTCCATTATTTTCCTGCTGTTTGGAAATCAGGTAGTTGACTTCTTTATGGGTATTTCCGGAAACGAAGCAGGCCGTATGATCGCAAATGCAAACTCGATCATCAAAGTATGCCAGGTACTCCTGATGCTGCCGTTTACCCCGCTTCTGGTGAAGGCAACGTACTTTATCATCCGCGGAAATGACGAGGAAGACAAAAAGTTCGAGCTTGCCTACATCAGCTCGAAACATGCGATGTCCCCGACGACTGCAGTTCTGCAGGCTGTCCGTGAGATGGAGCGTATGGCACAGATGGCAGAGACCAACCTGATTCGCGCGATGAATACGCTGGTGACCCGCGATCAGAAAGAAATCGACGAGGTCTACCGTGTCGAGGAAAATATTAATTTCCTGAACAAAGAGATTACGAACTATCTGGTTCACTTAAATCAGGCATCGCTGCCGACATCAGACGTTATGCGCATCGGTGCGCTGTTCCATGTGGTCAATGATATCGAGCGGATTGGTGATCATGCCGAAAATGTCGCAGATTCTGCTGTGCAGATGACGAATGACAATGTGACCTTCAGCAAACAGGGCGAACTGGATCTTTCCGAGATGCTGGATATGGTATTAAAAATTCTCGATGAGTCGATCGAAATGTTTGCAAAGAATGATCTGCAGCACCTGCAGGAGATCATTGATATTGAAAATTCCATTGATCAGGAGGAGCGGGATCTGCAGCAGAAGCATGTAGAGCGTCTGACCCGCAACGAATGTACGCCGGAAGCCGGCATGATCTTCTCCGATCTTGTATCCGGACTCGAGCGTGTCGCGGACCATGCAACCAATATTGCATTCTCCATTCTGGATGAAGATCCGGAAGAGAAAGCAGCCCGCGAGGCAGTTGCAGGAGCAGAAAAATAAGAAATGGATTAAGAGAATAGGAGAAAGGCCCCGAAACATTGGAGTTATGTTTCGGGGCCTTTCTTTCATGCTTATGATGTTTTTTATTTATGGATTTCTTTCACGGGAGAGCGGGCAGTCAGATCGAAGGAGTAGCGGAGGTCAGGGTATTTCCTCCCTCTGCAGAGCGGGATGAACCCGCATTCTGCTGGGAATCGCTCTGCTGATCATCTGAAGAGCTGATGCTCGTTCCGAGGGTCAGGGAGAAGGTCTTTGTCTCATAGGATCCGTTGTCTGGAACCTGTACTTCCACCTCGACGGTTTCGCCGGCAGAGTAATACTGCAGCAGGGATTTCAGCTCGCTGGTGGAGGTGATGGAATGTCCGTCAAAGCTGGTCAGAACGTATCCGGATTTCAGACCTGCATTTTCAGCGGCACCGCCGGAGGTTACTTCGGAGATATAGATGCCGGCCGGCATATTGTATGCCTGCTGGATCTGGCTGCTGACATCGAGGCATTTGATGCCGATCGTTCCCTGATCTTCTGCGGCAACCTTTGTTCTGGTCTGCTCATTCATCAGATTTTCAATGATATCGGAAACACGGGAGACCGGGATTGCATAGCCCATGCCCTCTACCTCTGTAGAAGCAAGTTTTGCGGAGTTGATACCGATGACCTCTCCGTTCATGTTCAGAAGAGCGCCGCCGCTGTTGCCAGGGTTGATGGCTGCATCGGTCTGTAAGTAGGTCTTTCCGGTTGTATCGGTGGAAGAAGTATCTGCCGTTGTTCCATCGGAGCTTCCGTCAGAAGAGGAGTCGCTGTCGATCACACGGTTTGCAGCACTGATGATACCGGTCGTAACGGACTGGCCATAGCCGAGTGCGTTGCCGATCGCAACGACCTGCTCGCCGACCTCAACGGAATCAGAATCGCCCATCGTGGCAACAGCGATGCTGCTCATCGTGTCATCCGGGATCTCGGAGAGCGGAACGGCGATGACGGCAAGATCGTTATCGGCATCGGTACCTTTGATATTTGCCTTGCAGACCTGATTGTTTACAAAACTGACAGAAAGAGTATCGGCATCTTTTACTACATGGTTATTGGTGACGATCAGAAGCTCGGTGTCATTCTTTCCGATGATGATACCGGAACCGCAGCTTGTGGTCTCCTCGGTCTGCGGAGTCTGGGCACCGTAACCGAACATGCTGAAGTAGTTCTGTACTTCCTGTACGGACTGGTTTGTGATGGAGACGATCGAAGGCATTGCGTTTTTCACAATCGTGGAAACATCCATCGTTCCGGTGGAAGTGGAGCTTGAGGATGTGGCAGCGGCTTTTAAGAGGCTGCTGTTGGAAGTCGTCTGCTGTGCAGTGGTTGTTGTTGCAGTGGCTGTCGTGCTTCCGGCAAAGTGGTTGACTGCCTGGAAGGTACCGCCGGCAACACCGCCGAACAGAACTGCGCTTAAGGCGATGGCTCCGATTTTCTTTGCAAGCTTAGCAGCTTTTTTATTTTTGGAAGAAGGTTTCTTTCCGTTGAAGCTGTTCTGCTCTGCTGCCATCATGTTCTCATTATTGGTTTCGTTTTCGTTATTGTAGTTGTTTCTGTAGTCCATCATAATAAATACTTCCTTTCTGGTATCTGTATTTTAAACTGTGTTCCGGAATCGGCTTCCGGTTTTGTTTGCTTCCTTTTTTGTTTGCTTCCTTTTTTGTTTCTATGCTTTGCAGTATAATGGGAATCTGTGATGGAAATGTAGTAAAAATGTGAAAAAAATAAGTTCTCTGGAAAAGAGAAAAGTGCTACAATAAGAAACAGAAAAATGATCAGGAAATGAGGAAGTAATAATGAATAGAGGAGTAACACAGAAACAGTATCTGGAGTTGGTTCCGCCGACGGAGGAGGACGCCCGCTCCAGCCAGATGCGGATACTGGATGCATTAAAAGAGAAAGGAATCACCGCATCATTTACCCTTTCAGCGCTGCAGAAACTGTATCCCATCTGCGATGAGGCAGACTATAACATAACGGTTTCCCTCGCATGGAATGGAAGCATCTGGCAGGCGGTTGATCTGGAAGCGGGCGATACAGCAGCAGAGCATTACGGCTATGCCGCTGATCTTGGAAGTACGACCGTCGTTGTGCGCCTGGTAAACTGCAGCGACGGTACCGTGCTTGCCGAGGAGAGCGAATACAACCGCCAGACTGCCTATGGAACCGATATTCTGACGAGAATCTTTGCCTGTAAGGATAAACCGGAGGTACTGCAGGACATCCGTGCGTGTACGATGGAGACATTTACACTGCTCTTTGAAAAACTTCGCCAAAAGACAGGAATTGCGCCGTCGGATGTTCTCTCAATGGTCGTATCCGGCAACACAACGATGATCCATTTCCTGCTGGGACTGGATCCGTTCTGCGTCTTTTCATCCCCGTACGCCGTGCGCGCGGACCGCGTCGGATTCCTTCCGGCGAAAGAGATGGGATTTCCCATGAAGGGATGTGTCTACTGCGTGCCGGGAAAATCCAATTACCTGGGCGGTGATATATTAAGCGGTATGATCGCAACGGAACTCTATAAAAAAGAAACGATCAGCGTCTTTTTTGATATCGGAACGAACGGCGAGCTTGTCGTCGGAAACCGGGAATTTCTGCTCTGCGGCGCAGGCGCTGCCGGTCCGGCGCTCGAGGGCGGCGTGGTCAAAACCGGCATGCGAGCTGCAGAAGGCGCTGTTGATACGGTAAAAATAGAAGACGGGAAAATCCAGTGCCATGTAATCGGAGAGGGTAAGCCAAAGGGCATCTGCGGTTCCGGCATTATCGATCTGCTCGCGGAATTATTCCTAAATGGATGGATCAACCTGTTCGGCACCCTGCAGCCGGAGCGGTCCGAAAAGATCAAGGAAGACCCGGAGACGGGAGAGTGGTGCGTTGAATATAGTGAAGGGCTGTGCTTCTATCAGAGTGATATCGCCGAATTCCTTCGTACAAAGTCAGCGGCCTACACGATGGTTGAGTACATGATGCGTGAATCCGGCATTTCCATGGAAGAAATTGACCGGTTTTACGCGGCTGGTGCATTTGGAAAGCACGTTTCAAAGGAATCCGCCATCACGATCGGCATGTACCCGGATATGGACCGCAGCCGCCTGATCTGCGCCGGAAATACGTCGCTTGCGGGAGCAGAAAAAATCCTGCTGGATCGGACCTGCATCGACGATATTGACCGCATTCTGGACGAGATGGTCTACATCCAGTTCGGCCAGGTCGCCGCTTTCATCTCTATGATGAAAGCGGCCCAGGCAATCCCACACACGGATCTGGAGCTGTTTCCGAGTGTACAGAAGAAACTCGAAGAAAAACAAAAAGAGAAATAATGGCAATTGCTTGACCGCAGTCGAATTGTGTCATATACTTACTATTGATAATGAGAATCAATAAGGAGTGAAATATATGACACTGAAAGAACTGCCGATCGGCAAAACAGCGACCGTCCGCACGGTAGGAGGAGAGGGCGCGCTGCGGCAGCACTTCCTCGATATGGGAATCATTCCGGGGGCGGAAGTGACGATGGTAAAGTATGCACCGATGGGAGACCCTGTGGAAGTGCGGATTCACAGCTATGAACTGACACTCCGCCTCGCCGATGCCGGACGGATTGTCATTGATGAGATGCGGGACGCTGTAAAAGAAAAAGAGCAGCCGGATGCGAAAGCAATTCCGCATCCCGGCTTTGGAGAGGGCGGAAAGTACCACAATAAGGCAGAGGAGCATCCGCTGCCGGAAGGAGAGCTGTTGTCCTTTGCGCTGGCCGGAAACCAGAACTGCGGCAAGACCACCCTGTTCAACCAATTAACGGGATCCAACCAGCACGTCGGAAACTTCCCCGGCGTGACCGTAGACCGGAAGGACGGTGAAATCCGCGGCCAGAAAAACACGCTGGTCACCGATCTTCCCGGCATTTATTCGATGTCGCCGTATTCAAGCGAAGAGATCGTCACCCGGAATTTCGTTCTGAACGAGCATCCGCGCGGCATCATCAATATTGTAGATGCGACAAATATCGAACGAAACCTGTATCTGACGATGCAGCTGATGGAACTCGACGTTCCGATGGTACTGGCCCTCAACATGATGGATGAGGTACGCGAAAACGGCGGTTCTGTGCTCGTGAACCAGATGGAAGAGAGACTTGGCATCCCGGTTATCCCGATTTCCGCTGCAAAAAACGAGGGAATCGATGAACTGGTTGCCCATGCTGTTCATGTGGCCAAATACCAGGAAAAACCGGGCAGAAAGGACTTCTGTGAGGCGAATGACCACGGCGGTGCCGTCCACCGTGCGTTGCATGCGATCATGCATCTGATCGAGGATCACGCCGCAAGGGCGGATATTCCGGTGCGGTTTGCGGCGAGCAAGCTGGCAGAGGGCGATGCGCTGATCCTGGAGCAGCTGGCCCTCGATGAAAACGAGAAAGAGATGCTCGAGCATATCGTCTGTCAGATGGAGACGGAGCGCGGCCTGGACCGCGCGGCGGCGATTGCGGATATGCGTTTTAATTTTATTGAAAAAGTCTGCCGTGAGACCGTGGTAAAACCAAAAGAGAGCCGCGAGCATGTGCGGAGCACAGAAATTGACCGTGTGCTGACCGGAAAATATACGGCTCTGCCATGTTTTGCCGGGATTATGGCGGCTGTCTTTTTCCTGACCTTCCATGTGATCGGAGCATCGCTGCAGAGTGTGCTGGAGATTCTGATCGGAAAACTGACCGAGCTCGTGGACAGCGCCATGACAGCATGGGGCGTCAATCCGGTGCTTCATTCCCTTGTGATTGACGGTATTTTTAACGGCGTCGGAAGTGTCTTAAGCTTCCTTCCGATCATCGTCACCCTGTTTTTCTTCCTGTCCATTCTGGAAGACAGCGGCTATATGGCGCGCGTGGCATTTGTGATGGATAAGCTGCTCCGGAAAATCGGCCTCTCCGGCCGCAGTATCGTGCCGATGCTGGTCGGTTTTGGCTGTACCGTGCCGGGCGTCATGGCGAGCCGCACCCTGCCTTCCGAGCGTGACCGGAAAATGACGATCCTATTAACTCCGTTTATGAGCTGTTCGGCAAAACTTCCGATTTACGCGTTCTTTACCGCCGCATTCTTCCCGAAATACAGTGCCCTTGTGATGGTTCTTCTGTATTTCGGTGGTATCTTCATGGCTGTCCTGATGGCGATGCTGATGCAGGGAACTTTATTCCAGGGGGAAGCCGTTCCGTTTGTCATGGAGCTTCCAAACTACCGCATGCCGGGGGCAAAAAATGTCGGACAGCTTTTGTGGGATAAGGCAAAAGACTTCCTGCAGCGGGCATTCACCGTCATTTTTGTTGCCACGATTGTGATCTGGTTTTTACAGACCTTTGGAACGCATCTCAATGTCGTGGAGGACTCCAAGGACAGCATTCTCGCCGTTGTCTCCGGCCGTCTCGCCCCGGTTTTTCGGCCGCTTGGATTTGGAGACTGGAGAGTATCGACCGCCCTTCTAACCGGATTTATGGCAAAGGAGAGTGTCGTCTCGACACTTTCCGTACTGTTCGGCACGACCGCGCAGCTGACCGAAATCCTGACACCGGTTTCCGCATTAAGCCTTCTGGTTTTCTGCCTCCTCTATACGCCGTGTGTGGCGGCAGTCGCTTCCATCAAGCGGGAGCTTGGCGGCAGATGGGCAGCCGGTGTTGTCGTTTCACAGTGTGTGATCGCCTGGCTGGCAGCTTTTGTCGTACATGGCTTTGCACTGCTGTTTGGCATGTAAAAAAGAACGTTAAATAAGAAAAGCTCTGCAGAACAGAAAATGCAAAATTCTGATCTGCAGAGCTTTTGATATATGGCTGGTAAAAAAATGCCGGTTTTAAATTTTTCGTATCACATGCTTTAAAATTCCTGTCTTGTGGAGCAGAAAGATCGAGCAGTCCATAAACAGATGGGCAAGAAAGGTGCTCAAAATGACACCATTTGATTTCAGCAGAAAGCCGACATGGAACCCATACCAGCACACGAAACCGGAGTAGGCGCTCATGATGACAAGAAGCGGTAGATTTTCCAACACGCCCCGCATCGTTTCAAGAAAACTCTTGACCGTAAAGTCGAAATACAGGAAGCGGCCGACCGTCAGTGTCAGGAAATAGAGAATCAGGCCGTCATAATTCGTGTCCTCGTAGATAAAGCGGATGTACAGAAGAATCAGTACAATATAGAAGACCGAAATCAGCCGCACCGACGCCTTCTGCTCCGGGTCAAGGTGCGTGAGCTTTACCAGAACCACATCGAGCCAGCTCGTCAGAAAGACGGAGAGCACGATAAAGACAAGAAGCACCACATCCTGATATTTCTCCCAGTACATCGAAATCTGCGGCAGACGCTCATCGATAATGTAATAGAGGGAGAGGAAGAGAAGAATCGAAGTGCCGGAGAAAACCAGCTCATAAAAGCTTTCCACAATCTGATACTGCCTGCGCTGGTGTTTCTTCCGGCGTATTTTTTTCGCTTTTTCCTCTGTCTCCTCTTTTAGCTGCCGCTGAATCTGCAATTTTGCAATCAGAAGCACAAGGGTAAGCACCAGAATCAGGCCGAGCAGTGAGACAAGCAGAAAACTGCCCACATTGGCGGGATCAAAATAGTGAAGAATATAGTATCGTTTCAAATAAAATCACCTCTTCTGGAAATTCTTTTTTTGATTTTTCTTCACTTTAGTACCAAATCCGGAAAAAGTAAAGTACAAAAATGAGAACAGAAAGTGTCTGATAAAAAATGACCGAAATGGAGAGAATAAAGTGATCGATGCGTGACAAGGAAGAAAAGATGACGATCAGTCAAACTCGGTCAAAACAGGGCGATAAAACGGGGGAATCCGTCATAAAACTCTAAACTTATGCAAATGCGACAAAAAGAGAAGGTAAAATTCATGAAATATTAATGATTGATTTTGAATGAATATGACGATATAATAAGCTCATCAAAGCAAACACGATCAAAATAAAGCAGGAGGGAAATATGATTTACACAGTGACATTCAATCCATCTCTGGACTACATTGTATCGGTGGAAGACTTCAAGCTCGGCCTTACCAACCGCACAAGCTCCGAGCTGATGCTTCCGGGCGGAAAAGGAATCAACGTATCGACCGTACTTGGAAACCTTGGAATTGAGAGCACAGCGCTCGGATTTCTGGCAGGCTTTACCGGAAAAGAAATCGCGGGACGGCTCGACCAGATGGGAATTAAAAACGGCTGCATCTGGCTGGAAGAAGGATATTCCCGCATCAACGTCAAATTAAAGAGCATTGACGGAACTGAGATCAACGGACAGGGACCCGAAATCCCGGAGAAAAAAGTGGAAGAGCTGATGAAACAGCTTTCCGCACTCGGCGAGGGCGACGTTCTCTTCCTCGCAGGCAGCATCCCGTCATCCATGGCAGATGATGCCTATCAGAAAATTATGGAAATGCTCGACGGCAAGGGCATCCGCATCGTCGTAGACGCGACCCGTGATCTGCTGATGAAGGTTCTGCCGTACCACCCGTTCCTCATCAAACCGAACAATCACGAACTCGGCGAGATTTTCGGTGTGGAATTAAAGACAAGAGAGTCGGTTGTTCCGTATGCAAAACAGCTGCAGAAAAAGGGCGCACAGAACGTTCTGGTTTCCATGGCAGGCGAAGGAGCCGTTCTCGTTGCCGCATCCGGTGAGGTCTTTGAAGCTCCGGCCCCGAAAGGAAAGCTTATCAACGGCGTCGGCGCAGGAGACTCGATGGTAGCCGGATTCATGGCAGGCTACATGGAAAAAGAAGATTACCTCCATGCGTTCCATATGGGAATCGCAGCGGGAAGTGCAAGTGCTTTTTCTGAAAACCTTGCAACCCGGGAGGAAATTGCATCTGTCTACGAACAGATTACAAAATAAAAGGGAGGACGTCTCATGAGAATCACAGAGTTGTTGGACATCCGCAGTATTGCGCTGGATGCCGCACCGAAAAGCAAACAGGAAACGCTTGATGCAGCCGTAGCGCTGATGGTCAAAAGCGGAAAGATCACAGACGAAGATGCGTACCGCGCACAGGTTTACGCAAGAGAAGAAGAGAGCACCACAGGAATCGGAGAGGGAATTGCGATTCCGCACGGAAAATGTGATGCAGTAAACAAACCGGGCCTTGCAGCCATGGTGATCCCGAACGGCGTTGATTTTGATTCTCTCGATGGAGAGCCGGTCACCCTGCTGTTCCTCATCGCAGCGCCGAACACAAAAGACAACGTTCACCTCGATGTCTTAAGTAAACTTTCCATGATGCTGATGGATGAAGAGTTCACCAAGAGCCTTCGAAACGCAAGGACACCGGAAGAGTTCCTTGCCATTATCGACCGCGCCGATGAAGAGAAAAAGAGCGTAGATGAGCGTCTTGCAGAGCCGGTGGAAGCAAAAGAAAATCAGGTGAAGATTCTCGCCGTTACTTCCTGCCCGACCGGTATTGCCCACACTTACATGGCAGCCGAGGGAATCGAGAAAGCAGCGAAAGCAAAAGGATGCTTCGTAAAAGTCGAGACACGAGCTCCGGCGGAGCGAAAAACGTGCTGACTGCACAGGAAATCGCCGATGCGGACTGCATCATCGTTGCAGCCGACGCACAGGTTCCGATGGATCGTTTCGACGGAAAGAAAGTCATCCAGCGCCAGGTATCCGACGGTATCAGCAAAGCAGATGAGCTGATCGAGCTTGCGATGTCCGGAAACGCACCGGTTTACAAGAGCGGCAATGCGCAGACAGCCGCAGCAAGCACGAAGAAGAACAGCGGCGGTATCGGCCACCAGCTGTACACCCAGCTGATGAATGGTGTTTCCCATATGCTTCCGTTCGTTGTCGGCGGCGGTATTCTGATCGCAATTGCATTCCTGATCGACGGACTTCTTGTTGATATGAACTCCCTTGATGCCGCAGCCAGATCAAACTTCGG
The DNA here is from genome assembly GCF_003460685.1 of Blautia sp. OF03-13. Taxonomy (NCBI): domain Bacteria; kingdom Bacillati; phylum Bacillota; class Clostridia; order Lachnospirales; family Lachnospiraceae; genus Blautia; species Blautia sp. OF03-13. Next base: position 217,873 of record NZ_QTVR01000002.1, read on the forward strand.
TACGATTACCCCGGCTGCAGCGATGTTCAAACAGATCGGCGGCGTGGCATTCGGCTTCATGCTCCCGGTTCTTGCAGGCTACATCGCCATGGCAATCGGCGACCGGCCGGCACTTGCCCTTGGTTTTGTCGGCGGTATGATGGCATCGAGCGGAACCTCCGGTTTCCTTGGAGCACTTGTTGCCGGTTTTGCAGCAGGCTACATTATCCTTGTCCTCCGCAAAGCATGTGAGAAACTTCCGGAAGCACTCGAAAAGATTGCGCCGGTTCTGATTTACCCGGTAGTCGGCATCCTTGCGATGGGACTTCTGATGCTCTTCATTGTAGAGCCGATCATGGGAACCGTCAACACGGTACTGAACAATGGTCTTGCTTCCATGGGCGGATCCAGCAAGCTGATCCTTGGCATGATCCTCGGCGGCATGATGGCCATCGACATGGGCGGCCCGTTCAACAAAGCAGCTTACGTATTCGGAACAGCAGCCATCGCAGCAGGAAACTACGACATTATGGCATCCGTTATGATCGGCGGTATGGTTCCTCCGTGTGCGATTGCACTTGCAACCCTGCTGTTCAAAGATAAATTTACAAAAGAAGAAAGAGAATCCGGTCCGACCAACTTCATCATGGGACTCGCCTTCATCACCGAGGGTGCGATTCCATTCGCAGCAGCAGACCCGATCCACGTTCTTCCGGCCTGCATCATCGGCTCCGGCCTCGCAGGTGCGCTCTCCATGGCATTTGGCTGTACCTTAATGGCACCGCACGGCGGCATCTTCGTTGTACCGGTTATGGGAAATGCGCTGCTTTATCTGGTGGCAGTTGTCATCGGAACAGTGGTATCCGCAGTTCTGCTTGGAGTTTTAAAGAAAAAAGTTGCATAAAAGAGTAGAAAAAAGACAGAAAACAAAGTAAAATAAAAATATCAAAGATCCTATGGGAGGAAAAAATCATGAAAGAATTTAAGTATGTTGTAACAGATCCAGAAGGAATCCACGCTCGTCCGGCAGGAATGCTGGTAAAAGCAGTCAAAGAATTTTCCTGTGATATCAAGATCGCAAAAGACGGAAAAGCCATGAACTGCAAAGCCATCTTCGGCATCATGGGACTGGCTGTAAAACAGGGCGAAGAAGTTACCCTGACCTTCGATGGAGCAGATGAAGATGCTGCATACGAAGCAATCAGCAATTTCATGAAAGAGAACTTGTAATTCTACAGAGCCATGCGGAATGGAAGAAAAAAGTGCGAATCATGCTTGCATGAATGAGTGCTTTTTTCTGGAATTCCATATGGCGAGAAGCCACATCGAAATGGAGCGTAAGCGGAATTGAGATGGGGCTCTGGAGAATTACAATATAGTAATCGGCAGGAGCGTGTTTGAAAAACTTTCTGAAACTAAGAAATCCTTTTTGAACACGCTCCGGCTGTCTGGACAGAAAATTCGGATATCGAGAACAAAGGTGGAGAAAACTTATGCAGATTTATCAGGGAAAAAGCGTATTTTCCGGCATTGCGATCGGAAAGATCCGCGTATACAAAAAGAATGAGCGTCAGGTAAAACGTGTGAAAGTGGAAAATCCGGATGCGGAGATGGCACGGTTTGAGGAAGCAAAGGCAAAAGGAATCGCACAGCTTGGCGTTCTGTATGAAAAAGCATGCAAAGAGGTCGGCGAGGCAAATGCAGCGATCTTCGAAGTGCATCAGATGATGATGGAGGATGACGGTTACAATGAGTCCGTCGAGAACATCATCAAGAGCCAGGGCGTCAACGCTGAGTATGCCGTTGCAACGACAGGCGACAACTTTGCGCAGATGTTTTCTGCCATGGACGATGATTACATGAGAGAGCGCGCGGCAGACGTAAAGGATATTTCCGAGCGTCTGATCTCCATCTTAAACGGAGACAACACTGACGCATCCTTAAACGACGAACCGGCAATCATCGTGGCAGATGACCTTGCGCCGTCTGAGACGGTACAGATGGATAAAGATAAAGTTCTTTCTTTTGTTACCGTACACGGTTCTTTAAATTCCCACACCGCTATCCTTGCAAGAACCATGGCGATTCCGGCACTGGTCGGAACACCGCTTCCGCTGGATGAGAGCGTAGACGGAAAGCTCGGCATCGTAGACGGATCCGACGGAACCATCTATGTGGATCCGGACGAGGAGACTCTTGCTGCCATGCAGAAGCGCCGCACCGAGGATGAGGAAAAGAAAAAACTGCTCCTCACCTTAAAGGGAAAAGAAAATATTACACTGGACGGACAGAAAATTCTGCTGTATGCTAATATCGGAAACATCAAAGACCTTGCAACTGTCATGCAGAACGACGCGGGCGGCATCGGCCTGTTCCGAAGTGAGTTTATCTATCTGGAGCAGGATCACTATCCAACAGAGGAAGAGCAGTTCCGCATCTACAAACAGGCAGCAGAGACGATGGCGGGGAAACGCGTCATCATCCGTACCCTCGATATCGGTGCCGATAAACAGTGCGATTATTTCGAGATGGAAAAAGAGGAGAATCCGGCACTTGGCTGCCGTGCGATCCGCATCTGCTTGACGCGGCCGGAGATCTTCAAGACACAGCTTCGCGCGCTGTTCCGCGCAAGCGCATATGGAAAAATTGCCATTATGTATCCAATGATCACAAGTGTCGGCGAGGTTCGCCAGATCAAAGCGATTGTGGAGGAAGTAAAAGCTTCTCTCGCTGAGCAGGGCATTGAGTACGGAAATCCAGAGCAGGGTATCATGATCGAGACCCCGGCGGCTGCCATCATCAGCGATGAGCTGGCAAAAGAGGTTGATTTCTTCAGTATCGGAACGAACGACCTCAGTCAGTACACCCTCGCGATCGACCGCCAGAACACAAAGCTGGATCCGTTCTTTGATCCGCATCACCCGGCGATCCTGCGCATGATTCAGATGGTTGTGGAGAATGCACACAAAGCCGGCATCTGGGCCGGTATCTGCGGCGAGCTCGGCGCTGACCAGGAACTGACAAAAGAGTTCCTTGCGATGGGCGTAGATGAACTTTCCGTTTCTCCGGGAAGCATCCTTCCGCTCCGCCAGATCATTCTGGAAACAAATGTGGCAGAATATAAGGCAGGAAAGAAATGTTAACACAGCAGAGACATGAGATAATTTTGAAACTGTTAAAAGAAAAGGGAAGCATCACCGTGACGGAAGTCCGGGATCTTCTCGATACATCGGAGTCCACGGTACGCCGCGATATCACAGCGCTCGACAAGGAGGGCAAGCTGGAAAAGGTATTCGGCGGCGCCGTGGAAGCCGGCCAGAAGGTGACGGCACATGAGTACACCGTTGCGCAGAAAAATGAGCTGAACTGCGATGCCAAACAGAAAATCGCAGAATATGCGGCATCCCTCATCGAGCCGGACGATTTCGTCTTTCTCGACGCGGGAACGACAACGGCGCATATGATCGATTTCATCCGGGCAACCTCCGCCGTTTTCGTGACAAACGCCGTTGCCCACGCACAGCGGCTGGCGTCACGCGGGTTTAAGGTCATTCTGGTAGGCGGCGAGCTCAAAAGCTCCACAGAAGCCGTCGTCGGAAACCAGGCAATCCGCACGATCCAGGAGTATCATTTCACCAAAGGCTTTTTCGGCACCAACGGTGTCACAAGAAGAAGCGGCTGCACAACGCCGGATGTCAATGAAGCAGTAATCAAAAAGACCGCCATGGAGCAGTGCCGCCAGTGCTACGTCCTCTGTGACGCAAGCAAATTTAACAGCATCAGTTCCGTTACCTTCGCAGACTTTGAAAAACCGATTTTTATCACGGACCGGAAAGTTCCCGGGTATGAGAAGAGCAAACATATCATCGTATGCGAGACGGAGCGAAAATAAAAAGCCAACATCTTACACGCACATAAATTGCAAAGCGCCCCGGCCCTGCAGATCATTTGGATGCAGGACCGGGGCGCCGTTTACAGACTTATTCTTTGATTTCCGCCAGCGTTACATCTGGATGATGATACTGCGGACGATGTTTCAAAAATGGAACTTTAAGCAGGGTAGCATTCTTGGGACACCAGTGAAGACAGGCATAACAGGCTGCACAGGAATGTCCTCCATAAAAATACGATGCAGTAACAAAATCTTCTTTTGGCAGACTTCCGTCAGATGTAAAGTTTGTTTTTTGTTCTTTTATAAAAGATATGATAGATTTTAACCGTTCCGGTGCTTTTTTCAGTCGTTCCAGATTTTCCTGCTCTGAGCTGATTAAACAGTTGCCTGGCATCTGCAGATCAAAGACAGCCGACAGGTTTGCACCGCTGCGGGAAAGTGCCTGACTTAGGCTGACAAAAGAATTTCCGCTTTTTCCATTGTTAGAAGTCATGACGACAAAAGTATAGCAGTCAGGATTGACCGTTAACTTCAATAAAAATTCTTTTACAATCCATGGCAGATCGCTCATGTAGGTAGGAAAGACAAAACCGATTATATCGTTTTTGCAGAAAAAATTGCTTTCTGTTTTATAATATTCTCAACAGGCTGATTCAGCTCTTTTCCAATTTCTTTTGCAGCCCAAAGCGAATTACCAGTTCCGGTAAAATAAAAAATCATAAGTTTTTCCCTCTCTTTTTGAAGTTTATGACGGAGAAAATATTTTTATCCGTTTGCTTTATATTATTTTAAAACTATGATGTTGGGGTCAAAAGCCCCTCTATAGTACCTTGAAAAGTTCATATATTTTGTAGTAAATACAAGCCTAAATGGTTTACTTGCTGTATAATAGAGATATCTTAGTAGGAAAGAAGGCAATCTCTATGTCATTCAAAGAAAATACTTACCAGCAAATGTCATTTACAGATAGTTTTTCTGGATTAACTGCCAGAGAACAAAAAGCATTGGAAAAATCCTGGGCAAAAGTCTTTGCCGATGAAATATTTCCTGCCATTGATGAAAAGCGTTTTTCTGTCTTATACAGCGATAAGGCATCCAGACCGAATACTCCGGTCAACGTGATTGTTGGTGCGCTCATTATCAAAGAGCTTTTTGATTATTCCGATGACGAGATGGTCGAAAATCTTATGCTGGATTTTCGAATTCAGTACGCACTGCACACAACAAGTTTTGAAGAACAGTCTTTGAGTGACAAGACCTTAAGCCGTTTCCCCAAGAGATGCTATGATTATGAAACACTTCACAACAAGGATCTTTATCATGATTGTGTGAAAGATTTAAGTGCTTCCATTGCAAAACTGGTGGGAATCAGCGGTAAAGTCAGGCGTATGGATTCCATGATGATCGAATCCAACGTCCGCAGGCTCAGCCGAATGGAACTGATATACACCTGCATTGCAAAGCTGGTGATGTATGTGAATAAAATCAATGGTTCCGCTCTGTCTGACGATTTAAAACATTATATCGATCCTAACGATTTTAACAGAGTGATTTATCATCAGCGCAGTACCGATGCAGATGAGCGCATGAAGCAGCTCTTAACGGATGCGGATAAACTTCTTGCCCTGTGTGAGTCTGATTACAATGATTCAACAGAGTATGATCTGTTTGTCAGATGCCTGTCAGAACAGACCATTGTTGAAAATGAAAACCGAAGACTCCGCACGAAAGAAGACGGCGGCATGAAATCAACCATGCTGCAGAATCCTTCTGACCCTGAAGCGACATTCCGGAATAAAGCAGGAAAAGAGCATCGAGGATATGCTGCTAATCTTGAAGAATCCGTTGGAGCCAATGGTTCTGTTGTAACAGAGTACCAGTATGAGCAAAACAACCATAGTGACAGTCAGTTTATCCAGGAGCACCTTGCGCAGATGGATAACCAGGAAGAACGGACTGTTATAGTCACGGATGGAGCATATAGTGGAACAGAAAACACACAACTTGCAGCTCATAAAAACGTAGAACTGATTACCACAAGTCTGACGGGGAAACCGGCTCCGGATATCCTTGCTGATTTTGAATTCAACGAAGAGGGAACAAAAGTCCTCCGATGTCCAGCCGGCCATGCACCGAAAAGCTGTTCTTATATGAAACCAAGCAATCAGTGTGCCGTTTCCTCTCTGCATGAGCAGTGTGCCAACTGTCCGTAGCAGGATCAATGCAAGCCGAAGATCTTTAAGAAGGTTGCAAAAATAGTAACATCCAAAGCAGCGCATGAACGTGCGAAAATCCAACGGAATAGCAAAGAATTCAAAAATTATGCAAGGCTGCGTAATGGAGTGGAAACTGTTCCATCGAATATACGCAAGAATTACCACTTGGAAAAGATACCTCGTGGGAAACAGCGGGGCAAGTTCTTTTTCGGTTCCAAGATAGCAGCATTGAATTTCAGAAAACTCTTCAACTATGTGAAGGGTTTAGGACATTACGCTCAAAATCCGGTACTTGTATAAAATCAAGGAAGGGAATACCAGCGTATATCCGAAGAAATCCGGTATTACACTACAAAATATGAATTTTTCAAGGTGCTATAGAAATAGAGGACAAAGTTATTTATGGTTTTGACCCTAACATCATAATATAAAGCGGGGAACAAAAAGAGATGGGATGGATATGATGGATCGGATATCTGCCTACCGGGAACTGATTCGGAAAAATATTGATTACGAGAACTACCCGCCGATCTATAACAAGCAGGAAGTGGATGAACTGATCGATCTGATTGTAGAAACCCTAATGCTGCCGCCGGATGCAGGAACAATTCGGATTGGAGGAAAGGAACGTCCTGTTTCGATTGTAAAAAGCATGTTCCTGAAGCTGGATAAAGATCACATCTGTTATATCCTGAAGTGCCTGCACAATACGGAAAAGAAAAAAGAGTAAAAATGGCCGTATCAAAAAAACAGCCAGCGAAAAAAAGGCAGAAAAAGAAAAGCATCTTGTGGATCATAGCGTTGATTGCTGTTATTTTGCTGATTCTTGTTGGAGTCGTATTTTTGGTACTGCCAAAATTTCGAAAAGAAGCTGCACCGGAAAAACCGGAAACGATCAAGGTGGAAGCTGCAGAGAAAAGCTATGCTGCCGGAAGTAGGATTTCAGAAAAAAATTTCCGCGTATACGGAATATCCGGGAAAAAGAAACAGCTTCTGGATGCAGATACATACAGCGTGTCACCGGCTAAAGTGCCGGCACATGGCCACAGTGTTACCGTAGAGGTTTCCTCCAAGGCATATCCGGATATCAAGGCAGAGATAACAGTGCTTATTGACCGTGATGAAAGTGTTAGGTATAAAATCGGCAGAGAAAATCCAGATGATGTGGAGGCTATCCTGTATTCCAACGGGGATCTAGAAATATCCGGAAAAGGAAGCGTCCGGAATTTCAAATCAGATTCTGCGCCATGGAAGAAATATTCTGTTAAACGGCTGACCTGGATTGATCCGGAGGCAGAAGTGGAAAGCATGGACTACTGGTTTACAGGAAATGACGAATACCTGGAAACATTGTGCCGCATCCCGGATACAGTGAGAAGCATGGTGGAAACATTCAAGAATGCTACGGCGATGACCAGTATGCCGGATATGTCTGGTGCGGTCCGGCTGGAAGATATTACATCCTGCGCAGAAGGGTGTATCGCACTGGAAAAGGCCATGGAACTTCCAGGAAATATAAAACAGGCAAAAAAAGCATTTTACGGTGATACGGCACTGATCGAGGGAGCCGATACAACAGCCTGTATGCAGCTGGAGAACATGGATTCCATGTATTACGGCTGTATGGCTCTGGCATCTGTCCAGATTCCGGACAGTGCGAAAGAACTTTCGAATATCTGCAATGGCTGCGTCAACCTGAAAGAAGTACATATCCCATCGTCTGCACAGAAAATGAACAGCAGTTTTTTCGGATGTACCGCACTGGAATCCATAACCGGTGAAATCCCATCTTCCTGTACGGATAGCGGGAACCTGTTTTCCGGCTGTAAGTTCCTGAGTGGAACACTTACCGTTTCCTGTACATCCAAGACAACCCTTTCAAGCTCGTTTTCGGACGCTGCAACGGCTGGAACAGGACTTACGATCATTTTACGGTACGATGCAGAAAAATCGCAGGAAACGGCCAATACGGGCTTTTACGGGGGAACAAAAAGTGCAGATGAAATCCTGAACGCATTAAAGGCATCTATGGAAGCCGCATTCAGCAGCGGAAGCCATATTACAATAACAACAAATGCAAATAAAACAGAGGGGTGATTAGAATGTAATAAAAATGCAATATGAAAAATAGCAAAAGACTCTTGTAATTACGGAATTGGAAAGGTAATATGATAATATGATCCAAAGAAATAAAAAAGGGGGAGAAACCATATGGACATGAAAGAGCTTCGAAAAAATGCAGAAAAAGTAATAGCAGAACGTTTTCCGAATTTCAATTTTTCCACACTGGACTGGGGAGAGCTTGATCCATTCTATCTGGAGCATCCGGAAGAAATACCGATTGAGCATGAGTTTATTGGCTACCGGCAGGATGGTGATGTAGCGGAAGATTACCAGGGAAATCTGTATCTGGTTCTTTGTGATCCAGGAATCCACCCGATCGGAAGTGTATGCATGGAACAGTCCGAACTGGACGATGCCGTAAAACTTGGAAAACGGGAAGATTATACCGGGGAACTTCTGGAAGAAATTCCGGAGTAAAAAGTGAAATAACAAAACAAGGAATCCCGTGTCAAACGTTGACATGGAATTCAAACAGAAAAATCGGTGTCAATGTTTGACACGGACGGAGGAAAAAGTATGAGAAAAAGAATCGCAATGGTACTTCTTGGCCTGAGCCTGGCAGTAGGTACACCGGCCGCAACAAATATGTTCCCAACAGTTTCTGCCCAGACAGTACAGGCAGCTGGAAAAACCGGATGGACGCAGGAGTCCGGAACCTGGTATTTTTATAAAGACGGTGTAAAACAGACCGGCTGGCAGACCTGGGACGGAAAAAAATATTATCTGAATGCAGACGGAACCATGAAAGCAAATGAGTGGATGATTGATACGGATGGATCGGTTTACTACTTCCGCAGCTGGGGTGGAGCTTACCTGAACTGCAAGGCAAGAATCAACGGCAGAAGTTATACATTCGGTGCAGACAGTAAGGTACAGGGTTCCCAGTGGGTTGTAAAAGGTGGAAAATGGTATCTGGTGAAAGACGGAAAAATTGCAACGGGCTGGCAGACCTGGGATGGAAATAAATACTACATGAATAGTGATGGAAGTATGCGCTCCAATGAGTGGAGACTGGATGATACAGGGAAAATCCGCTATCTGTGCAGCTGGGGCGGCGCATATAAGAACAGATCTGCCAAAATCAACGGACGCTCCTACACTTTTGATGGTAATGCTAATGTAACCAACATGCAGTGGATCGTGATGGATGGACAGTGGAAACTGGCAAAAGATGGAAAAATTGCAACGGGCTGGCAGACCTGGGACAATAACCGTTACTATCTGAACGCAGACGGAACCATGAAAGCAAATGAATCTTTCACGGACGGGGGAAAAACCTATTTCTTCTGCAGCTGGGGCGGAGCTTATAAAAACTGCTGGCAGACCTGGAACGGAAAAAAATATTACCTGCATGATAACGGTGCAGCCTATCAGAATGAGTGGCTGAAAACCGGAGGAAAATGGTACTGGTTCCAGGCAGACAGCACCATGGCAGTGAACACAAGCTTTACATACAAAGATAACCTGTATTTTGTGGACGGAAACGGAGTTATGCTTTCCGGATGCTGGAAAGAAGAAAACGGAGCAAAATACTATATCCGGAGCTGGGGCGGAGCCTGCAAGGATATGCAGATGAAAATTTCCGGAAAGACATATTATTTCCGATCAGACTGTAAGATGGTAACGGATCAGACGGTAAACGGAAATTACTACGGAAAAGACGGTGCGCTTACAACAAAACCAGCAGCAAAACCGACAGAAACACCGAAACCAACGGAGACACCAAAACCAACGGAGACACCAAAACCGACGGAAACGCCAAAACCAACGGAAACGCCGAAACCAACAGAGACACCGAAGCCAACAGAGACACCAGCAGAAACCGTTTATGCAACAAGCGTAACAATTACACCGAACAGTAATCTGGAATTAACTGAAGTTGGACAGACACTGCAGCTGGCCGCAACCGTATATCCGGAAAATGCAACCAACAAAGCGGTAAAATGGACTTCGGATGATCCAGAAGTAGCAAGCGTAGATGAAAATGGACTTGTAACGGTTCATAAAAAAAATGGTATGCAAAAAGTTACAATTTATGCATCTGCAGAAGGTGTAGAACCGAATCAAGGATCTGTAAGTAGATATGTTGAAGTAAAAATTAATATCCCATATACCAACGAAGAGGCTCTTGGAATGACCGTTTACGATCAGGAAGTTTCCAGAAAGATTTTCGACCTGGTAAATGAAGAACGTGTCAAAGAAGGACATGCAGCTATGATTTGGGATGAAAAACATTGTTATCCGAGAAGCGTTGCCGCTGCCGGATACCATATCATGAGATCAATCACACAGCCAGGATATGGAACTTCCGATAATCTGGCCCTGCATGGTGGCAGACAGAACGGCTGCGGCGGTGGTCTGTCATATACAGATTCCGATGATCTTGCCCGCCAGATCTTCAACCTTTGGATGTCCTCTCCAGGCCATAAAGCAAACCAGATGGATGATTATAATGCATATGGAGCAATCGCTGTAATGTATGGACAACCGCAGGAGTATAACGGAAGAAAGATTGTGAATTTCTCAGCTGTATTTTCCTTCTCAGATCAAGATTATGATTATGCAACAACCTGGGAACATATGGACGATGGTATGAGTGATGTACTCGGCATGACAGAAAACGATTATTATCAGATTACAAACTACTTTATCCGATAAAAAAGAATCCCCTCTCGTAGACGAATTGCGAGAGGGGATTTGTATGTCGAAGAGGTAGTAAAATAGTCGATGATATGCTATACTGAATCTAATCAGATCAGAACGTGATAGGGATAGTCTGGTGGTTGTCCTTTCTGAAAACAGAAAGGGGGTAATGCCAATGAATACAATGGAAGTGTTGACGCTTTTACTTGTTGTTTTTGCGGCGTTATCTTACATAAACTTCCACCGCAAGTAGAAAGAAGGCTATTCCCTACCGCAAATAGGGGATAGCCTATGTCTCTTGTTGCTCTTTGTAATAATTTAGATTATTTCAGAAAGGCAACCACCGACACTGGTATATCCTTGATTGCTTCTGATTTGATTATAAGCTGCCGGACGAAAAAAGTCAAGCAGTACGGGGGATGCGCAGAACTTTGTGCATCCCTTTTTTAGAAAAAAGGCAGTTATAAAAATGTCATCTTTTTTGAAAAAATGTCATATCTTTTGAAAAAATGTCATGTTTTTTGAGAAAATGTCATGTTTTTCAAAAAAATGTCATATTGCACGTCACAGAAAGGTATGCTATGTTATACTTGCAAAAGAAGGAAAACAGAAGGGACAGCAGGTAGGACAAAAAAATCTTTCAATTGCTCGTGTCAATGATTGACACGGAAAAAAGAAAAATGGGCTTTCATGCATCAGAACATGGTTTTCATGGGCTGGTGTATTTTTTATGCCCATTTTTAGGGGGTGACGCCGTTGCACGGAAAAAGTGGCAACAAAAAGTAAAAAAGGAGAGAGAGGAAAAATGAAAACAAAAGTAATACACGCATTCCTATGGATTCTGGTTTGTATGGTGCTTGGTATTACCTGTTATCAGTGCCGTGATTTAAGGGGTTATGTGATTCTGTCAGGTTCTATGGAACCTGTGATTCCCACAGGATCAGTGGCAGTTGTGGATTCATCGAAGAGGGATGTACGTCCAGGAAATATTGCTACGTTTGAGAGGCACGGGGATCTGGTGACTCACCGGATTTTGTCAAAAACAGAAGAGGGATACCAGACAAAAGGGGATGCAAACACAGATCCGGATTCCGGAACCATTCCGGCAGAAAACATTCGCGGAACATATCTGTTCTGCATTCCATATTTGGGCTACGGATTCATGTGGGCTAAAAACCACATGTTTTTAACCGTAGGTTTTCTGGCGCTGTTTATGCTTCTGGTTTTCTATTTTCCGGAGAAAAGACCTGAACCAAAGGAACGGGAACAGGTAAAAAAAACAAAAAGAAAAAAAGGAGAATTACGATTATGACAAAGAAAAAAGTAGCAGCATTTTTTACAGCAGCAGCACTATGCGGCGCACTGGCCGTTGGATCATCCATGGCATATCTGACAGATCATGATTCTGTAACCAACAAATTTTCTGTAGGTAAAGTAGACATCGTTGGCCATGAGCCGAACTACACACCGGATAATGATGGAAAAACCAACAATATCGTTCCGACCCAGGTAATCAAAAAAGACCCGCAGATCGAAAATGTTGGAAAAAATGATGCTTATGTATATCTGGATGTTTCTATCCCGATTGCAAAGGTGATTACTGTTAATGCTGCAGGTAACCGTTTGAATGGAGGCGTTGCAAAAGATACAGAGCTGTTCTCCATGAACAATGTTTCTAAGAAATGGACTCTGATGTACAACAAGCGTGTAGGAGATAATATGGTTTACACCTACAGCTATAACGAAATACTTGCACCGGGAAAAACAACAGATCCGATCTTTACAAGCCTGACAGCTGCCAATATTGTAGAGGGACAGCTGGATGGAAAAGATCTGAATGTGCCGGTACATTACTATGCAATCCAGGAACTCAACACCGGAGAAGGAACCACGATTCCACAGAAAGCAGCTTCCGCATGGAAAAAATATGAACTGCAGAACCAGGGCCAGGCAGGACAGATCACGACTCCGCAGTCTGACGAAAGCGGAAATAATGGGGTTACAACCGTTGATGGAAACGGAAATGCAGCATCGGATGAAAACAAAACAAATACCCCAGATGATGTTCAGGTTGAGCCGGAACAGGATGGAAACAACACTTTATCATAAGAATACTTTTCAGAACAGTCCGGAAAGCCATCCGGACTGTTCTGAAAAAGAAGGGAAAACAGCATGAAAAAAAAGAAAAAACGAATGCTGTCAATTGCCGGAATGTGCTGCTGCGGTTTTCTTGCAGCAGCCACCGCAATATCGGGATCTTCTGCTTACCAGACGGACCATGATGAAGTAGTAAACATTATCAGGACTGGAAATAACACCATTATTCCGGATGAGGATTTTCCGACACCGACACCGGTTCCATCCAGCGGATCAGTAGTAAAAAAAGTCAGGGCAAAAAATACAGGAGATGTACCTTGCTATGTCCGGGCATATATTACATGCAGTGAACCTGTAAAAGAGTTCACGGGACTTGATACCACAAACTGGGTCAAGGGAAATGATGGCTATTACTATTACAAAAAAGCTGTTCCGGTTGGAGGAACAACAACTTATCTGTTTACGGGGGTTACTGTTGCAGATGAATATGAGCAGGATAACCTGGAAGTAACAGTTTACGAGGAATCCGTTCAGACAACAGATGGTCAGAAGGAATACACTTCTTATCAGGACGCATGGAAACGGTTTGGAGGAGGTGGCCAGTAATGAAAAGGAAAATTGCAATAGCAGCCGGAATTCTGGTCACGGCAGTAAGTACCATCAGTGGATCATATGCTTACTATCAGGACAGCGTTACCGTTACAAACCACATCAGTACCGGTGATGTAAACATTGGAATCCAGGAATACGAAAAAGATGGTGATACGGAAAAAGTTTATGCAGGACCGGCAGAGGGAATTGTTCTTCCTTCCCAGACCATTTCGAAAATTCCGAGAATCACAAATTACGCAGAAACCTGCTATATCCGGGTGAAAACCACTTATTCCGGAGAGGCAGCGGACTCCGTGTCAAACATTGACACGGGAACGGAAAATTCAGAAATGGTGTCAAACATTGACACGAAAAGGCAGGATGAAAATCCAGAAACCACGGAAACGCCGAACGCAACAGAAGAAACAACACCAGCACAGGTAGAACCAGAGGAACCGGAGACAACGCCGGAACCTACGGAAACACCTTCTGATGACCAGAACGGCGAAACATCTGTGGAGTATGTCTTAAGTGATGAAGAGCTGGATGGAATTTCCGATGCCTGGGTAAAACAGGGAGAGTATTATTACTATACGAAGCCACTGAAAAACGGAGAATCCGCAGACTTTTTCCAAAACGTAACGATTCCTGCAGCGTGGACATCAAAAGCACAGGACAGGGTTCTTGGACTTACCGTTACAGCAGAAGCGGTGCAGGCGGCAAACTTTACACCGGATTTTAATTCGGAAGTCCCATGGGGCGATACGGAAATTGAACAGTGCGTACATGAGAAGGATAACAGCATCACAGAAGTGACAAAACAGTATACCGCTATGTCCGTCACTTATGAAGGGGCTGCTAGAAATCTGGTGGCTGCGCCGGAAGATTTCTTTAAGAATTTACAGACGGCAATGCCTGGCGATACGATCAGTGATAGTTTTCAGCTTTCCAATACAACAGCAACCAGTGCCGAATTTTTCTTTCATACGGAAACGCCTGGAAATTTAACGGATGAAGAACTGGATCTTTTGAAACAGTTTAAATTGACGATCACACAAAATGGAAAAACTCTGTATGATGGTGATTTGCAGGCGGCATCCCTGAATCAGGAAATCAGCCTAGGAACACTGGAAACAGGGAAAAATTCGCGGGTACAGTTTACGCTGCAGTTACCGGCAGAACTGAAAAATGCATATGCAAAACGGGAAAGCATGGTAAACTGGATTTTCCGTGTACAGGGTGCTGAAGAACCGGGCAAAAACGAACCGTCTCCTGCCATTTCGCAGACTACGGCACCAAAAACCGGTCTTGCAGATCCATACGTTTTTGTTCCTCTTGGAATTGCGGCGGTAACGGCTCTTGGAACCGTGAAACTGTCCCGTAAAGAAAAGAAAGAGAGGAGGAAGAAACTGTGAAACGATGGAAAAAGGCACTGTCAGGGCTGCTTATGGCAGCCTTGATGGTAACTGGAATTTCTTTCCCGGAAAATGTTTTTGCTGTCAGCGCAGGCATGGATGGGTTACCATCTGTAGTTAATTCTGGTATTGGAAAAATGGTAGATAAAAGCAGCACGATTGACGGAACCTACAATTTTACGCCGGTCATCGGAGCAAATACAAAGATTAGATTTGGATGTAGCGATGGAAGTGGATCATGGGATAACAAATTTTGCTTAAATGCAGAACAACATGCTCATGCGTGTTCACAATGGTGGCCATTATCCAATATTAACGATGGTGGAAATACAAGATCTTTTATTCCGTATGAAAGATTAAAAGGAAAGATGTATGCAGAGTATACCAATGTAGGTAATGCGAATGGTTTACCTGTTACCATGCGGATCTGGTTTTTGGACTGGCAGAATACTGATATCAGCGGGTATCCGGGATATGAAGATGTAGACAATGTTGTTGTTTCTGTAGACAATACAAAAGGCGGTGCAACTCCTGTCATTGATATTAAAGGCTTAAAATGGATTAAGGTAAGATTTTCATATTACGATGAAAATGGAAATCCACTTAAGGTTAAGGGACATTTCACTTTATCTGATCTGGACTATTCCCAGGGATTTTATATTGATGGAAAAGTCGATGGCATTTATGTCACGAAGGAAGCTGATGATCGTCTAATCTATGATGCAAGAACGGATGCAATCTGGTCAGCAAAAAAGGGTTCAAATGCAGATGATGGTACTTCACCGGATAACCCGGAAGGATGGGTTACTTACACATATGAAGGCGATTCTCAGACTATGGTCTTTTATAATGGAGGAACCATACAAAATGTGGACGGTCCAGGTAAGGGACTTACCACAGTGCAATCATATCCAAAAGACTTTACATTTACTGGTGGGGATGCCATATTTAATGGATGGAAAGGATCAAGCCGGACCGAAGCAACAGATTGGCACGTATGGAATACTTCTGAGTTTGGTTATACATCAGAAATGGTTATGCATCAGACCAAAAATGTTGACCTTGTCATCAAAAAGGCAGATGAAACAACAGGAGAAGCCCTAAAAGGCGCAGAATTCACTGTTTACAAGATGCAAGGCGGCCAGTGGGTAACGTATACCAAGGCCGAATGGAAAGATGAGTATAAAGCTTATCGAGCATTAAATCTCCATGCAGAAGATTCAGAAGGTGGAAAATTCAAAGTAGTAGAAACCAAAAATCCGACAGGATATACCGGAACCTGGGAACATGAGTTTACAGCAGAAAAAGAAGGTGTTGTTACTTTAACACTGGATGCGACAAATGCCAGAAAAACCGGTCAGATCACAATCACAAAAACCGGTGAGAATAATAAAAAACTTTCCGGTGCGGTATTTGAAATCAAAGCTGCAAAGGATATTAAGACAGCCGGAGGCACAACCCTGGTTGCTGCCAATACGGTAGTTGATACCGTAACTACAGATGGCAATGGATCGGCAGCCAGCAAACAACTGGAACTTGGTCAGTACATTGTCAAAGAAAAAACAGCTCCGGATGGATATGTCCTGGATACTACAGAACATGCAGTTACCCTGGATGATAGCCATACCAGCGTCAATGTAGCCATACAGAACCAGAAAAATGCGATCGTTCTGCAGAAAGTAAGCAAAAACGATGGCACAGTCATGGAAGGTGTTACGTTCCATATCTGGAATGATGACAAGAGCTATGATAAAACGCAGAAAACAGATAGCAATGGACGGATCACGATTGATGGTGTGAAGGATGGAACCTGGCATTACCAGGAAACGGCAACCAAAGATGGATACGTACTGGATAATGCAGTGAAAGATTTCACAGTATCCGATGGAAAAGTCAATGGGCAGTCAAACCTGACAATCACGGTGGAAAATGATTATACAAAACTGGATCTTGCAAAAGTAGATTCCGGTACCGGAGAAAATATTTCCGGAGCGAAACTTTCTCTTCTGGATAGCAATGGCCGTCTGGTAGAAAGCTGGACATCCGGAAGCACACCGCACCGAATCGAAAAACTGAAACCGGGCCAGTATACTTTACGTGAGGATCAGGCCCCGGATCATTATAAACTTGCTGATCCAATTACCTTTACGCTGGAAAGCAAAGCAGATACGCAGACCATCACCATGAAGGATATGCGCTATGCAGACCTTACCATAGTAAAGAAAATTAAAGCAAGCGATATTACCTGGGCGCATGGAAACCCAACCTTTATCTTCACCGTAAAAGGAAAAGATATTAATGGAAAAGACCGTACCTTCCAGAATTATGTAGAGTTCACGGAAAATTACGTAAATTCACATACCGATGGACAGGGATATGTAGAACTTTCTGTCACCTGGAACAAAATCCCGGTAGGAGAGGACTACACAGTAACAGAACAGGATGTGCTGCGGTATCATCTGGTGAACGTTACCGGAACAGAGAATGTAACGATTTCAAAATTACAGGAACCGACGAAGGGCGTTGCTCCGGATAAAATTTTCTCCGTACATGCAAACTTAAAGGCAAAACCAACCGGTACATCCATCACATTTGAAAACCAGAAAGATGACTGGGGAACTACAACGCATGATACTTCTGTTAAGAATATCATTCCGTTAAAGTAGCCAGCAAAACCGGATTTATACCCGTGTCAATGTTTGACACGGGTATTTCATTAAAGAACAGGGAGGCGTGAAAATGCGAAAAGCTGCTGGGTGTGTCCTGCTGGCAATTTTATGTCTGCTGGGTGCGTCTTATCTTCCACGGATTTTGCAGGAAGCACAAACCGACCGGGAACAGCAGAACCTTATCAGTGGCTATATCCAAAACCCGGATACAACAGATGAAGAAAACACAGAATCAACTACAGATGAACCGGAAGAGGAAACAGATCCGAATATGGAAAGAATAGTTGATTTTCAGAATTTACAGCAGATCAATCCTGAGATTTTGGCATGGATCACAGTTCCCGGAACACCCATTGATTATCCGGTTGCTTTAGGAGAGGACAACAGTTATTACCTGAACCATACCGTAACAGGAGAAAGCAATATTCTTGGTTCCATTTTTGCAACTGCCGGAACAGATTTCGAAGAAAGCCACATTATTTTATATGGGCATAACATGGCATCCGGGAAAATGTTTGGAAGCCTGAAAAAGTACCATGATAAGGACTTCCGGAACACTTATCCTTATGTATATGTTTATACACCGGAAACTACTTATACCTGTGCGATATACAGCGTATACAGCACCCGGTATGACAGTGATGTTTTTACACTGGGATATAAAGGTGACAGCGAGGAATGGAAACAATGGATTGCAGAAACCGTACAGAATGCGGAATATGACTGTAATATTGCCCCGACCGGAAAGGAGAAAGTTTTTACTTTATCCACCTGCGTAGGTGATGGCTCCAGTCCTTACAGATTGGTTATACACGCCGTTACGGTTGCACAGAAAGAGGTCGCGAATGCGGAAAAGGAAGCGTCTTAAAGCAAAAGTAAGAGCCAGAATTTGTATGATTTTGGCTTGCCTGCTGCTCTGCGGAACCGGAGTTTCCTTATGGAATGGAAAACGGGCTGAAAAATCCGTGTCAAACATTGACACGGGACAGAAAAGCAGCAAAACGGTGTCAAACATTGACACGGGTACGGAAAACCACCAGGCGGTGTCAAACGTTGACACGGATACGGAAAATCCCAAAGCGGTGTCAAACGTTGACACGAGTACGGAAAAGCCACAAGCGGTGTCAAACGTTGACACGAGTACGGAAAAGCCACAAGCGGTGTCAAACGTTGACACCGATATGGAAACCACAAAACAGGTGTCAAACATTGACACAGATACAGAAGGTATGATTTTAAAGGCTGATCCGGTGGATACGCAGATAGGAATCATATCTGTTTTTTGCCGTTTTTTTTATCGGCAGTTGGAGTGTATTGATGTTTCTTACTGCAATACGAAAAAAGAGTAAGAAAGATATTGGGCTAAGCGCCCGAAGAAAGGATACGTCATGGATGAAAATACATTAAGTATGGCCCAAAAAATGAATCAGCTGTATCAGGAACGAGAAGAGCAATATAAAAAACGTGAAAAGCTGTTCGATGACCGTTCCAAGCAGCTGCAGTCTCTTGCAAATGCATTGGAAAAGCAGAAAAATAGCCAGGAACAGAAAGCAACAGATCTGGATAACCGGGAAAAAGAACTGGACCAGATCCAGGATGCTCTTGCAGCTAAAGTAGAGGACATGGAAAAACAGGAAACTGCTTTAAAAACCTGGGAACAGGAAACAAAAGAATCCCTGGCGAAAGCAAAGCAGGAACAGGAAAATGAGCTGCTTAAGAAACAGCAGGAACTGCAAATGGAAAAGCTGCAGGCACAGAACTTAAGTATTGAGCTGCAGGCAGAGAGGGATAACCTCAAGATGATGCAGGAAAATTTAAAACTGTATCCGGATATGTCACTTCCAACGGATAAGGAAACAGAACTGCAGGCGAAAATTGAAACATTGCAGAGCCGTCTTTCCATGGCAGAGAAAGAACGTGATTCCAAAACGGAACAGATGGAAAAATTACAGAAAGATTTTGATGCAAAGGAAGCTGAACTTGCGAACCTGCAGTTAAAAGCAGAGGATAGCAGCACTGATCCGGAAGTAGAAGAAAAGTTGCGAAAACGGAATGGAGAACTCCAAGGAAAAGTCATTGAACTAAATAAGCAGGTAAAATCTTTGCAGAGAGATCTGGATGATCAGGCAAAAGACAAGGAAGAATTACAGAGACAGCTGGAAGAAAACAGTAATCAGCCGGAAAGCCACGATTTAAGTGCAGAAGAACTGCAGAATTACTTGCTGACACTGCCAGAGTTCGAAAATGTGACAACCCGCCATAATACGGATGGAATTATTGTAGATGCGGTATGTGGCGAAAAGAATTATCATTTCCGCTTTGATTCCCTTCCATGCTATGAAATCAGTGTTCCACGCCGCGAAACCAAGAACTTAAAAGAAGTCATCTACCAGATGAACGCAGAAATGCCGGAATATAAGGCATCTTATGATGAATACGAAAAAGCGGCAGTTCTGACCGGATGGTATGACAGAAGAATTTCGGCAGAGGAGCTGGTAGAACTTGCGGTAGATGCATCACGGAATTTCAAGTAAAGGAGATCGGCCATGGAAAGTATAAAGTCATTTTTGGGAAATCCATATTACTTGATGACCGCGGTGCTTGCGATCGCAGCGTTTGGTTTTGCAGCAACAGCTGTAATCAGTTTAATACAAGAGCGAAAACAGAAAAAGGAAGAAACTCAAGAAGAGCCGTTGGAAAAAAAGCTTGGGGTTGATACCAAAAAGCTGAAAAATGTTTTAAATGTTCCAGATTTAAAACGAAAAAAGAATATACCTGTCATAGAAGAGGAAAAAACGGAAAATGCGCCGGAAGAACTTCCGAATGATAAAGAAGAAGTTCCCGTGTCAAACATTGACACGGAACCGGAAGTGTTAAACCCGGCTGATGTGGCAGAATTTAAAAGCCGGATGATAGAACATTTCCGGCGAAAAGACACACTGCAGCAATCCCTTTTAGAATTGCAGGAACTTTATGAAAATGGTCCGATTCTGGAAAGGATTGAAAAGGCACTTATGTACAGCCAGCGCAGTCGTTACCGGGATTTTGAGACAACCCTTGACATTTTATTTGAGGGCATGGATGCAGAAACCCTGCGGGATGATTTACTGCGGATGGAAGTTCTGCGATACCGGAGGCTGCCTTACCGTCAAGAAAATACAACTGGTAATCTGGTATAAGGAGGGCAAACATGAATCAGATTAAAATCCAGGGTGTTTGCACCTGCGTCCCACAATTTTCCTATGAAAAAGACAGGAGAGGGAGATCAGTTCCAACATGCCGGTACATCCTGGCCGTGCAGCGACCGAAAAGTTCTTACTCCGATTACATGTACTGTGTTGCCTTTGGAGAACGGGCAATGATAGCATTTCAGAAAATAAAAAAAGGAACGACAGTGTTTGTCCAGGGACATCTTCATACAGAGGAAGGCCGGGATGCCAACAATCAAAAAGTATATTTCGTTACTGTGACGGTAGATTATCAGCAGATAATTGAAAAACAAGAATTTAATGGACTGGAATTGTGTACTGGATTGCCCCAGTTTCCGGTTCTGAAACAGGAAGAAAAAGGAGGAAAATAGAGAATGCCGATTCAGTATATTATCCCGATTATAGCGGTGGTAGGATGTGTTATTGCATTTTTAATTGGAAGATTTCACAAACATGATGATGATGACGATTAAAAAATGTCGTGTGAAGGATTGACACGAAAGAACAAACGAAAATAAGACCTGCACCAAAATTTGGTGCAGGCTATTTTTAGATCAAAAAGAGGTAAAAGATATGAAAAAGCCAATCGAAGTAAAAAAGAAACTGAAAAAAGTCACGGAATATACGGCTTGCTTTGCGTTTTTGATGTTCCTGCAGGGAGTAGGTGCGCCAATGGTTTTTGCAGATGCAACGGCCGCAATAAATGCGAAATTTGAAATTTTATGGAATCTGATCAGCGCTGTGGTACAATCTGTGGGTGGTGTTATTTTATTATGGCACGCATTTGAATTTGGAGCTTCCATGCAGGCACAGGAAGGCGGAGGTGCTATTACAAGATCTTTAAAAGGGGTTGGCGGTGCGTTAGTTATGCTGGTTGCTCCGGTAATTACAACTGCTCTGAAGGGATAATGAAAAGGGAGGGAATATCCTCCTTTTTCTTATGGAGAAAATATGATAAATGAGATATTAGATTTTTTCAAAACGGTTTTTTCGGGAAGTGGTTTCTTTTCCCTTGGGTGCAATGTTTGGAATTCATTAATTGCATATGCGTTTGATATGCTGCAAACGAATCCAAAAAGTTTGGCAGATGGTGAACTTTGGGATGAAGCATACCGGATTTTCCTGGCACTACAGATTCTAGGTGCGACACTTGTAAGTGTTTTCTTTATGATTAATTTTTTCAAAGAAACAACGGATATTAAACACGGAATGACCATGGAAGCAAGCATCCAGTTTTTTATCAAGCTGGCACTTGTGGATGCTGTTTTTTTAAATCTCACGAATATACTCGTTTTTTTGATTGAAATTGAACAAGCATTTTTTGGGATTATTGTTCCGGAAGATGCCGCTTCACTGGTTATAAGAGTAGGGGATGACTGGGAAATGAGTGGATCCGGACTTATTTTTGGAAATCTGTTTGGCCTTGTGTTTTTGTTTATCTGCCTGGGTGGCGCAGTTATTACATTATGGACGGTTTATAGGGTTTTCCTTAAATTGTTTTTTTATATGGCTGTTGCACCACTTGCACTTTCCACTTATGCAGGCCCACATGAAATTGGACATACCGGATCAAGCTGGGTCCGTACATTTCTTTGTGCATTGTTTGAAATGACAGGAATCATGCTAATGATGCGACTTGGAACAATTTTAATAAATGCTGGTGGGCTGTTCCCTACTGCATCAGAAGATATATTGGGCGGAATGTTGGGATCACAAGGATGGGAAGGACTTCAAGCTATTCTTGGTATCCTTATTATAACGGGATCAGTATCTGGTACGGATGCGATGGTTCGAAGAGCATTTGGATTTTAATAGTAGGAAGGACATAGCTTATGGTAAACATGAATGAAGATTTTGGTGCATATAAGGATAGCATCTGGAAAGGACTTACAGCAAGAGAGTTAGGTGTGATGGCCGTTTCTGCTGTCTCCTGTGGTATTATCATTATCTTGTTGTATTTTATACTTGGATGGAACTTATATATATCATTTTTGATTGGAACTGCTGTTGCTGCAGCTATCATTTTCAGTCAGGTATGGAAGTCACGTAGCGGGCTTTCTGCAATAGAGTTTTACCGGGCAAGAAAATACAGAAAGTCCACAGCCAAACTTGTTTGGAAAAGTGACGAATATAACCAGGCAAGAAAAAATTATTTGAAAAAAGAAAAATAATGATCGGGAAAAATCCCGACTTTTTTATATACTTGGAAAGGATGGAACAGAATGGGATTTTTTTCGAATGAGGAATTTATCCGATATAAAAAATGTACACAGCCAGTTTACCAGACACCGGCCAGTATTCAACAAATGCTGGATATTGCAGGTGTACACGAAAATGGAATATTTGAAATAGAACCGAATAACGGGGCAGGGAAAAAGCGGAGAAAATTTGATCGTGTGTATTCTTTTTCAGACTTAAACTATGTGGATCAGGACAAGCAGCAAAAAGACGGCATCCTGTTTCAACTACGGAAATTTCTAAATTCCATGGACACAGATTTCAAGATCACAATACAGTGTGAACCACGGGACGTAACAAATTTCCAGAAATCTCTGTTGCAGGATGAAAATAAAAGTGAGTATCCAGAGCTGGCCCGCTACAATAACGAAATGATTAAAAAATCTCTTGAAAAGGGACAGGAAAACGTTCGAAAACAGCGTTATTTGACTGTGAGTGCAAATTGCCGGTCAATAGAAGAAGCGGAAGGATGGTTTGATACATTCGAGCATACAGCACTTCCAATCTTTTATGCAATGGGTTCGGAATTGGTTCCTTTAAACGCTGTGCAGCGGTTTCAGAAAATCAGAAATTACTTTTTCACAGATGATGGAGAGGAAAGTTTTATTCTCCCGTTTCAGGATATGGTACAGGCCGGAAGAGATTTTCGCAATTCAATCCTTCCACATTCTGTGCGGAATCACAAAAGCTACATGGAATTTGATGAAGAGTGTATGCGGATTCTTTTTGCTGCGGTTCTGCCAACCAGATTGAATGAAGAAAAGTTGATTTTTGAACTGACAGATTTTCCGTTTTATACCTGCCTTACCATAGATACGGCATATATCCCACGGGAAGTGTTACGTGGAAAAATCAGCAACACGAATTTCTACAATGAAAATGCGATCGGGCAGGAAGTACAGGCCAATGCAAGTATGGGTAACTTCTATAGTGAGCCGTCCTATGCAAAGAAAAAGAAGCAGGCCAATCTGAAAAAATATATGGATCAGATCGAGGAAGATGATGAAAATGGCTTCTATGTAGGAATCCTGTTG
This sequence comes from Blautia sp. OF03-13, assembly GCF_003460685.1. Taxonomy (NCBI): domain Bacteria; kingdom Bacillati; phylum Bacillota; class Clostridia; order Lachnospirales; family Lachnospiraceae; genus Blautia; species Blautia sp. OF03-13. The sequence goes on from NZ_QTVR01000002.1 coordinate 241,980, forward strand.
GCAGTGCGTGGAGCAAATAAAGAGGAACTGGATGCAAACACGGCAGAAGTCAGACGCCGCTGCCGGAAACATTCTATACAGATTGTTCCTTACTACGATCAGCAAATTCAGGCACTGAATACGTTGCTTCCGATCGGAGCGAGGCGTGTAAATAATATGCGTTCCGTCCTGACAAGTTCTTATCTGGCATTCCAGCCATTCTATTCCTGGGATCTGATCCAGCCTGGCGGAACATGGTATGGTATAAATAAAAAAACCAGAAATCCGATCATTGGAAACCGAAAGACATTGAAAAACAGTAATGGTGTTATTTTTGGCCACACTGGTTCTGGAAAGTCCATGCTGCTGAAAATTACGGAAATCGGACAAACATTGATTAACAGTACAGATGATATTTTCCTGATTGATCCGCAGAATGAGATGAAGGGAATCACCCAGAGATTCCGCGGTCAGTATTTTGATCTTTCTGATCCGGATCTGCGCCTGAACCCTCTTGAGATTCCGGAATCTTTGCTGCAAAAGAATGCAAAGGGCCGTGAAGAATATATCCTTTCCCAGCTGCAGTATATGGAAGCATTTCTGTACAGTATCATGACCGGTATACGTCCAAACGGTATCCATAAATCGTTGATTTACCGGTGCGTTGAGGAATTATATCAGAATACGTTTTCAAAAAAGAAACCGATATCCCCGGTGCTTTCTGATTTGGAAGCAATTTTCCAGAAACAGCGGGAACCGGAAGCGCGTGATTTGTATGGATCACTGGAGGCTTATACAAAGCATAGCTTTTTGACATTGGAAGGACAAAGTACACTGTCTACCAGCAGCCGGTTTGTTGCATTTGGAATGAAAAATATCCCTGAATTGATGTGGGAACCGCTGATGATAACAATCATGCATGTTTTAACGCAGCGTTTTTCCTACAACGTTGAACAGCAAAGGGCAACGCATTTTATCGTTGACGAGGCTCAATATGTCTGCCGCCATGAGACAAGTTGTAATGAGCTGGAAAAGGCGTATCTGACGTACCGTAAACTTGGTGGTATCTGTACGATCTGTCTGCAGAACGTTTCAGCAGCAACGGCCAACCGGAAAATTATGGAGATTGTATCAAACTCCGACTTCAAGGTGCTGCTTGACCAAGCCGGTGATGATCGGAACGAATTGCTGCAGATTATGGAGTTATCACAGAAAGAGTTTGAAGCGCTTTCTGATCCGACACCGGGCCAGAGTTTGATTGTCTGGGGCGGGCATATTTTGCAGTGTGATTCGACGATTAGCCGGGACAATCCGCTGTATCATTTCTACAGTACAAACTTCCATGAAGCCGCTGCCGAAAATCGGAACGTATTTTACAGCCAGGAAGCGGATCAAGATGAACATGAAGATGATCTGGAATCCGTGTCAAAGATTGACACGGATGAAAACAGAGACTCGGTGTCAACATTTGACACTGATCCAGACAAAGAGTCTGTTGAGCTTTCAAATGGCGAAGTAGAAGAGCCAATCAGTGAAGAAGAGCTGTTCATGTACCATAAAGTACAAGAAGCTGACGAATGTGATGAATGGCTGGATTGCTATGGTGCCGGAATTTTATGCGGTGTTTCCAATAAACAGGCAGAAGAGATACTGGAATCTCTTGTGAAAAAAGGATATATCGAAAAGATCCAAGGTTGTTACCGTATGCCGGAAAACTAAAGGAAGGATAACGCATGACACCAAAAGACAAGCACACGGAAGTTGCATGGCAGGCAAAACAGCGGGAAGTTAAAACAGGATCTGTGGAAAAGACGGTACACAGTGCTACTTCTGCAATCTATACTGCGTCAGAGATACGATCTGTTATGAGCCACTCTGAAACGCAGGAAATAACAGGAAACCATATTACGCGGGAACAACAGCTGCAAAATATGCGTCTGGCGACGCAGAAATATTTGCAGCCGGAAAATCAAGTAAATACACAAAGTATCTTGCCGGAAAACACTGGACATACGGAACAGGCTGCTGTACAACCGGAAATCCTGTGGCATAAGAATGAATCAAATTATGTACCGGAACAGCCTGTATATAATGGCTCCAGTGAAAAATATGAGGCGAAAGCTGCACAGTTCCATGCACCTGTTTCAGAGACGTATAAAATACCAGAAAAACCGGACAGACAAGTTGCCCGGGAACAGCAGTTGAAAAGTATACGACTGGCAACACAGAAATATGTGCAAACAGAAGCGGGACGTTCCCATGCAGAAGAGAAGCAACAAACAACCCATTTTATTTTAAAAAGTACAGGTTCAGAACGGGAAGATAATATTGAGGCTGCATCAGAGAATCGGATTCAGGAAAATCACGGTAAAAAATATGCTGCAGCCAAGATGAGAGCTTCCATCCCGAATACTGAACAGCTGGAAATGTCGGAAAATAATGACATAAAAGAAGAAAAACGACAAAGTATGCGTCTGGCCATGTGGAAATATCTGCGGCGGCAAGATACAGAAAACACACAGGGCATTGGAATAGAGGAGAAGCGAAACGGAAATCCGTTGTCTGGAAAACCGACACTTTTTCAACAAGAAGAGGAAGAAAGTAATACGGATGAGAGAGAAAAAAAGAAGGATTTCAGCCGAAAATATACGATTGGCAGGATACAATCATCCACAGTACAAGATTCTAAAGGGGAAGAATTATCATCCAACCAGAGTAAAACTTTCAGACAGCAGCATCAAAGTTTGAATACTGCATCCATGCTGCATGGTATGACAGCAGCGAATGTAGAAAAAGAGGTTGAAGATGATGAGCCGGATTCCCAGAATGATTTAAAAAAATCAAAAACACTTATATATCTGGCAAAATTAAAAAAGAATCGAAAAAAAGAAAAAATCACGAGTAAAAATACTTCGGAAGATAGTGAAATTTCAGAAGAATCTTCAACAGAAGAGGAAAAGGAAACTCTTGGTGAAGATGAGGAGAAAACGTCCAATCAGAAGAAGGAAATAAAAAATAAGGAACATACAGAAGAAACATCTGAAAAGAATCCGGCAGAAGATAAAAATAGGCAGGAAATAAAACCGTCCCAGGCGGCAGAGGAATGGAATAAAGAAATGGATCATGCTGAGGAAGAGGACTCAGAGGATGATTCCGGAAGTGAAAAACGGAAAGCCAAAAAGAAAAATCGGAAAGAAAGTGATACAGAAAAGTCAGGAAAGAATGAAAAAGATTCTAATGACCGCAGAGGAAAAAAGGATGAAAAAAGTTCTCGTAAAGAGGGAAAAATTAGAACATCCTTAAAATGGTTTCGGAGAACAAAGAACTTCCATACAACCGTTCAATCCCTCCGGTTATCCGGGAACGAAGAAGAGATAAAAAAAAGGGCTGATTATCAACAGCGGATGCTACTTCGGCATGGAGTCATTAATACGGCGAAAATATCCGCAGGCATCATTAAAATTATAGCATCCAATGTTTTATTGCTGCTTCCGATTATTTCGCTTTTTCTTCTTTTGAGTCTTCTGTTTCTTGGGGTAAAGGCTGAACGTCAAAGTGCTTCTTCCGCTTATGATGGAGCCTGTTATCTGGCGGCAAAATATGAATCCGGCGGAAACCCGGATCAGGTTGGTGGCGATGGCGGAAATGCATGTGGTGAATTTCAGTTCGATAATCGTTATGAGCTTGGGCCGTTTGTTCGGTGGTGCTATGAAAAAGATCCAACTACATATGGTCCGTTTGAACCATATCTTGGCATGACCACAGAACTAAAAAATAACGCCGGATTTTACGGGGCATGGCATTCGATCTGCATAGAACATAAGATTGCATTTGAGGCAGCCCAGTGCGAATACGTCTATACACAAACACTGCAGCCACTTCTTACATCACTGACAGAATATTATGGTTTTGATTTTACAAACGCGTCTGATGCTTTGAAAGGCTGCGTTCTTTCTTTTGGCAACAGAGATGGAAAATATGTTGTAAGCCTGAAAAGATATTTTGATGGAACAACATCTGCATCAACGGACCGGGAAATTATTGAAAGGGCATATGATGCCATGATCGCCCGCAGACCGAACGTATCCAGGTGGAGCTATGAGAAAGCGGATTGCCTGGCGCAGCTTGATGGGACGCTTGACATTTATGCACCATCCGAAAATGGTGCCGGTGGGATTGACTGGTCCTGGAAAAAAAGCATAGGTGCCGGAGAGTCCGGAAATGCTGCCGTGCAGGCAGCTCTGAATGCTGTAGGAAGTGGTTATTCCCAAAGCAGAAGAGATGATCCGGGATGGTATGATTGTTCTTCCCTGGTTTACCGGAGTTATGCTGCAGCTGGTATTACTTATCTGAATGGAATGGATGCAGCAAGCGAAGCAGAATGCCTGGTAAACAAAGGAATGACTGTCAGCTATAGTGAACTGCAGCCGGGAGACTTGATCTTTTATTCTTATTCGGCCAACGGAAAATACAGGAATATATCCCATGTTGCCATATATCTTGGAAATGGTGAAATGGTTCATGCTGCAGATGAATCCAGAGGGGTATGTAAACAGGCAATGTCACAATCAAATCTTTCGCCGCAATTATATTGTCGGCCACAATAGTAGAAGGAAAATAAGATGGATAAATATGAATACATAGTGAATCTTGCAGAAAAAACAGCTAAAAGGGTTTCACAGAACCGGGAATCCTGGATGAAGTTCCTGACCTCCGCTGCACGGATTTATAAATATCCGTTTAAAGAACAGCTTCTGATTTATGCACAGAATCCGGATGCAACAGCGTGTGCTTCCATCGAGATATGGAATAAACGTATGAACTGCTGGGTAAATAAAGGATCTTCAGGAATTGCACTTCCGGATGATACTGCAACATACGGTCATAAGCTTAAATATGTATTTGATGTTTCGAATGTTCATGCTGTAAAGCCAAATGGACGTTATCCGAAGGCGTGGAAACTGCGGGAAGAGCATAAAAGTGATGTACTGCATAGGCTCGAACAAATATATGGCAGTACAGACAGCACAAAACCCTTTGAAGAAAGAATTATTGAAATTTCAGATCAGCTCGCGGCGGATGCCTATACAGAACTTCAAATTGATTATCCGGATTTACAGGATAGGATAGGATAGGATTTGATAAACTGAGCGAACAGGACTTTGCTCTTTGCTTAAAAAAACTTATATCGGAAAGTGTTTCTTTTACAATTTTATCGGCCTGTGGAATAGAAATTTCCGATCATGAATTTTCATTTGATTATATCAATCAGTTTGTTTCTATTAAAACATTGTCCGTATTAGGAACAAAAATTAATGATTCTTCCAGAGGTGTTCTTGCAGAAATCGGAAAAACAGTACGCATTTATGATAAACTTCGCGAGAAAGAACAGGAAAAAGAAATCTCCAAAAAAGAACTTGCAAATGCACCACAACCGCGATATAATGCTTTAAAGCGTGAAAGTTTGCAAGAGGGTAATTCCAAAGATAAAGATAATATTGAAGGAGGAAAACAAAATGGACCTGGAATACGAACAGATGGGAGATTATCTGATTCCGAAACTGAAAGCAAATCCGGAACCGGAGGGAATGGTAACGAAATACGGACTTCTGAGGGACAAATTTCTGAGGGAGAGATACGATGGGGCGAGAACAGCAATGTTTCTGGAAGGAACGCTGAAAGCACATCTTCTCGAGATTCAGGAACAGGCAAGAGAGAGGATGGAAGTCCTGACATCCCAGATGGCGGAGAAAGAAGGAGTAAACGAACAGCTCAAAGCACAGGATCAGATGCTTTGGGTGAAGAAGATGAACAGCATCCAGAGCCGGGCGGAGGAAGTCGTACTGAAAGAACTGATTTACAGCCGACCAATTTTGTAAAACCAGAGGAATCATACACACAATTAAGTCTGTTTCCATCAGCAGAGGAACAGAGAGGATCAATTACAGCAGCGGAAGCAAGTAAAAAATATACTATGCCCGCTGCTTTCTATTTGTCGGAAACCGATCTTGAAGTAATCATCCGAAGTGGTGGCGGGCAAAAAGATAGCCGGAAACGGATTTACGCCAAATATACCGAAGGAAAAAGTACCGATGAAATAATTGCTTTCCTGAAAAAAGAATATGGTCAGGTCGGCAAAGGTTTTGAATTACACGGTCATCCAATATCTGTATGGTTTGATGAAAACGGAATGACTGCCGGTTATGGTATGCAGGCAGCGGAATCTGTAGTTACAACATTAAGCTGGGATCAAATCGAAAAGTACATTCACGCCATGATTACGTATGGCTTGTATATGGATGCGAACGAGGCAGCACTCGTAGACAAAACAGAGATGGAGAGGGTATCTTATCAGATCGGCTATTTTCTCCGTGATTGGATAGATGATGTACCGGAAGAACTTAACAGTATAGAAAAAATAGAAACTCTTCTTTCTACGCATGAAGGAAGAGAACAGCTGGAAAGCTTTTTGGAAGATGTCGATGCACGGATTTCCTATGGAGAATTAAAGCCGAAAACTGTGAAATCTCCAGGATATCTATTATCCGAAATCGCGGATCTTGACAGGGAGAGAATTCATTTTCCACTTCATGATACGGTAGATGTCAGACAGGAAGATTTCATCACACAGGACGAAATCGACTATGCCCTTTGCATTGGAAGTGGTTTTGCAGATGGAAAATTTCGAATCTACGAATATTTCATGGACCTGCATAACCAGAAAGAAAATGCAGACTTTCTGAAAAAAGAATATGGGATTGGTGGCCAATCCGGTGCGTTACCTGGCAATAGTAGTTCCAACAGTGAACATGATGCGAAAGGTATTCTCCTGGAGAAAGGAAGCCTTTTAAATCCATATACAAAAGTCCTTTTAAATTGGAATGTCGTAGAAGAAAGAATCTGCGAGCTGATTTATGCAGACAAATACTTTTCACCACAGGAAAAAGAAGAGTATAAGAATTATAAAAAAGAACAGGAAAAAAAGGCAAAAGAAGCCGAAATTACCCGGCTGAATAACGGAATCCGGTTAGAGTGCAAACAGGAGATCGAAAAACAGATTGCCGAAAAATACAATGGATTTTCCGTTCCACAAAATACGGTATCTGAAATTGTAGAAAAATACGGCATAGACTGTGTGAAATTTGTTTTGGCCAATACCATTGTGCAGGCATGGAAGGAAGGTCGGTTTTCGCTAAGAAACAAAGAATGGGCAAGTTCCATCCTTACAGAAGGGGAATGGAGCAATACACTGATCTTAAACACCCACCCAACTATTTTGGATGGATTTACAAACCAAGTCAGAAACCTGCAGCATGAAAAAAAACAGGTAGTACAGGAACAGCTTACACTGGATGGCAATCTCTGTATTCTGGTTGACCAGTGGGAATCCGGAAACGTTAAATATCTGATCGGAAATTGTGTTGATGATCCGGACTTTTATTATGTTCAGTGTGAAAATCGAGTCTTTGAATTTGACCATAAGCCAGATAAAGTTGAAGTAGAGGACTATTATATCGACATTCTTGCTGAAGAAGACATTGATCGACATGAAGCGGAAGTTGGTGCCAAACTTGATGGGGAAGAACTGCAACGGTTATCCTGGCAGGTGGTACATGAGGCAGATGATGCGTTTGGAAATCCAACAAAATGGAGCGCAAGGCTTTTTTCGGATGTCTTTTTGTGGATCAACAAAGGAAATGCCGTATATTCCATTTATGATGCAGAAGGTTATCCGCCATTGGAAACTTTTGAATCTTTGGAAGATGCCATGGCATGGGCCGATGAACTTGCTGCAGATGGAAGAGACATTGAAAATTCTATTCCAGACGAAACGACGCCAGATACCGAAGAAAAACAAGAAATTGGTCCTGATCCAGTTGAAAATATTATTCGATTGGACAATGTTTTGAAAACCATGCCGGATAAGCTTGCCGAAGCCAAAGACAGACTTGAAACCTTAACTAATCAATTAGAATCAGCGAAAATAGAAGTAACGAAACCATTCCAACAGGAAGAAGAACTCGCTGAAAAGCTAAAGCGACTGGCAGAACTGAATGCGCTCCTGAACATGGATGAGAAAGGAACAGATGCTCTTATACTGGAAGATGATGAACAACCTGCAATAGTAAACTCCGACATGGCAGTTACGCCAATCACATCCGTGAAAACAAAACCAATGCTAAAGAAAAAAGTGGTTGGACTATGCTTATAAGAAAATGGGGAGGATTTCAATGGAAATAACAGAAATAGAATGCAAAATCCTACGGATAAAAGCCGGAGCTATTTTAATTCTTGGGATGCAGCTAGGAAGTGAGCTGCAGCTTGATACGGAAGAAAAACGAGAGGATGTTCTGATGCAACTGGTGGCTATGCAGCGGCTTGTCGAAAAAGCCGAATATTCCCCAGATCTTGCATTTGAATATTTCGGTTATTCGGAACAAAAACGGCAGCTTTACAAGAAGGTTGTTGACTACATGATTGATGTTTCGAAATAAAAAAGGTGTTAAAAAGAAAAAAAGGTCGCTAAGGGAAATTTCATCTTTCTCTTACGACCTTTTTTGTTGGAGGCATTTATGAGTAAAAGAAAATTTTCAAAAAAAGAGGTTGCCATAAGCATAGCGGCGGCCGCTCTTGCAATAGCAACGGTTGGAGGCGCGGTCGCTATCCATAAAGATTCCAGCAACTCAAATACTGGACATTCTATTACCGTGGAGCAATCAGACTACAGTAAAAAAAAGGAAGAGGCAATCCAGCAGATTCAGGATGCCGTAAAAGACTTATCGGATGACCAGCAATCCGAAATTGACTCTTATATCAAACAGAATATTGAAAACATCCAAAAAGCTGAGTCTGAACGTACCATAGAAAGCACGCTGCAGGAAACACTCGATTACATCGACCAAAGAAGTTTGAGTGAAAAAGAAGAGCAACGAAAAGAAACACAGACAACGGAAACATCTTCTTCCAGTGAAAGGGAGGTTACTTCTTCCTCTGTATCAGAAGAAGATAAATACCATATCCTTGGGGAAGATTATATTTATGAAAATAACGACTATCTTCCAGTTATCAATCAAAGTAACTGGATCTATATGTCTGATGAAGAGAAAGACGATTGGCTGAAGAAATGCACACCGGTAAAAGAAGATTCCGCCCACTCTATCACAGCCATATGTACAGACGCTTATGGTTACAATAAAAGCTGGTTTCTTCCCTGCAGACTGCATAAATGGATCACGGAAAACAATATCACAGCAACGGAAGGTGAATATCTGGCCTATGGAACCTATAAACCAAGTAAGGAAACATTCTATCTCGTACTGAATGACAGTAACCGAACCGTAACTCTGGTTACATACAACAAAAATTCCCAGGACTTTTCCTTTGAATTTGCCGGCATGACAGAGAGTGAGGTACTGGAAATGAAGAAAATGGATGCAAATACATCAGACACCACAGGGCACCAGGATGATTCCAATAATACTTCTGATGCCGGTGATGCACCACTTTCTGAATCTGCCTTAAATGAAATGGAGAAAAATGCAGAACAAAATCAATAAAATCAAACATACCGGCGTATATGTTCTGGTTGTAGATGATTACTTATACAAAACCGGAGACATATTTGGCGAGTGGGTTTTTCTTCCCATGGATTCACCGGCAATCTCAAAATATGATGATACTTACGTTATTATTAAGTATGATTTAAGTGACATTACAAATCAGACACAGAAAAACTGGATTCAAAAGCAAATCGAGCAAAATAAACATAATATTTCGCGCCTCAATAACATCTTAATAGCGTATATGGAGAACGAAAACTGGAATTCATAGTCTCCAAGGAAAACTGATACTTATAAATTTTCCGAAAAAGGTAGCCTAATTTTGAGGCTGCCTTTTTTGAACCACAAATCAAAAAAAAGAAGAAGTAAAAACATGAAAATACAACGAGATGGGAAAGAATATACCTTGACGGCCGAAGAAGTTATGGAAGCCCACGAAGAATTTGTTACCAGTTTTATGGCTGCCGAATTGGAAAATTCATATGATGTACCACATAAATATTCGAAAGATCTCGCAAAAGAGGCATATGATATGTATGCTGACAGCGGTAATTATTCCGAATATGATTGCATCGAACGTGTTGCAAAGGACTATCAGGATCGCTGTAAAGAACCTACTGTTACAATAACTTGGTCAGAGTGTAACGATTTTGAAGATGGCGAGGTTATTCCGCTCGCAGAAGCAAATAAAAGGTTTGAATTAATTGATGCCGATATTCGAGAACAATATGGCGGCCACTATTATGAAAAGACAAAATTCCTGTTGAATTATAATATGGGGAAAGAAAATTTTTCCTATGAAGGCCGCCAGGATTTCGGTGATTATGAGGGTTCCTTGATCGATCACCTTCATAATATGGCACTTATGTATGCATATGATTCTGAGTATTATGATTCGGTGGCATCCAGTAATACACCGGAACTTGCAGAGAAAATCCGTACCAATGGACTGTTTCTTTTAAATAAGCTGGTGCCGTATTTGAGAGCACATGAAGAAATTTCCGATAAATCAGTAACAGTGCATGTTCTGTTTGACAAGCCATCTGTAGAGATAGAATCATGGAAGGAAAAATACTTGATAGATTTCGATAACTATGTATCCGACTGCAGATACTGCCTTAATTCTGGTTTGAATTTACCCGATGAACCGATGTTAAAAGATTACGATCCAGCTTTAATTGCAGAAAGGCAAAAAATAGAGGAAGAACTTAAGCAGGAAGCTGCTGCTGCGGGAATGACGGTAGAGGAATATGCTGCAAATGATTTTATTTCTCCAAAGCAGCAAACAACGAATAAGAAAGCCACAAAAAAACAGCCAACCCTTTAACCTATGTTCAGCAATCTATCCCCGGCTTCTTGCATATACCTAATTTTCTGTTATTATAAAAGTGAGAAAAAATGAAAGAGGCGAAAGAAATATGAAATTTGATATTAATGCATTAATTCAAAAACAAAAAAGACCAATCAAAGATAAAAAACAGCTTTCTGCTGAACTGAAAAAAACTATTGAGCAAGAAGAAGATCCTCGGATTCAAAAACATAAAATTAATGCCTTGAAAAAGGGTTATACTCCAGAAGAAGCGGAGAAAATTGCTAGTATTTGCCGATCATACTATAAGTCTATTGACAAAATGCAAGCGGAACTTTCTGAGAAATCCATGAAAATTCACGAGATTTTTAACGAGCAATCTGTAAAGAAAGGATCATGGCAGCAAAAATACTTGACAGATTTTGATAAATATGTATCCAAATGTAGATACTGCCTTAATTCTGGTTTAGATTTGCCTGATGAGCCGCTATTTACAGATTATGTTCCGGATTTAATTCCTGTAGAGGAAGAACTTAATCAGGAATCTGCTGCCGCAGGAATGACGTTAGAAGAATATATCAAAAAAGAATATCTTTTCAAATAATATTTTCAAAAGGCAAAAAACAGTAAACAAGCATACAAAATGTTCCCAAAAACGCCCAATCATTTAAGACTGCTAAGCAGTCTTTTTTATTACAAAAAAAGGAGAAAGAAACTATGGATATAGATACATTAATTGAGCGACAAGAAGTACTGGTTGAAAATCAAAAACAGCTTTTATCTGCGATGGTGTCTACACTTGACCTAATGAAAGCAGAAAAATTACGTCAAGAAATAGATCAGGAAATAGCATTTGATGAACCAAATAAGACTGTTGAGCAAGAAGAAGATCCTCGGGTCCAAAAGCATAAAATTATTGCCTTGAAAAATGGTTATACCCCGGAAGACGTGGAAGAAGTTGCGAGTATTTACCGATCATACTATGAATCTCTTGATGAAATCGAGGCAGATCTCGCTGCAGAAGGTAAGCCAAGTAATGGATCTGACTATGAATTACGAGCTGAAAATGTACGTGCGCTTCGCGATCAGGACTTATCATATATTGACCACAAATATGAAGAGCAGCGCAAACAGAAGTCACGTCCTACGCAGCATCCACTGAAACGTCCCAAAAAAACGATGAGTAAAATTTGACTTGTAGAAAAGAGGAAACCATATGTCAGAGTCACTGGGCCCCCGGAAAAAGGATTGGGATTTTTCATCCACATTAAAAACTCTTCTGGATCGTCATACTCTCGAACTTTCCAACGAAGAATTAGAGGAAATCAATCTATACCTTTTAAATCAAAGAGAACACGCGATCGCTTTATACTCTCAGCAATTATATGGAATGAAACGTACAGCCAATCGTTTATCCAACACTTCAACATCCTTTCAGGATCAGTTACAACACATGAACTAAAAAGAAAGAAGGGTTCTTATGTCACAAGAAATTGAAAATAATTTTGAAGAACGAAAGAAAGACTGGGACTTGACCGGGCTTTTGGGCGATGTTATTCGAAGGTACATATATCAACTGACTAATGATGAGCTTAATGAAATCAACTTGGAAAAAGCTTCTGGAATGCCAGATGAAGAGATTAAAAATGGAATCAAACTCCCTTTGGCTACTATGCAGCAACGCCGTGAAACATGGGGTTCTCAAAGTAAATTAGATGTACAAGAGCCTATGATTTTTATATTGCAAAGTACAGTAGAAAAGTTGTCCGTCGGAGACAAAATCCCATTATCAGACGCAGATAGCTTTTTGATTCACCAAGAATCCGGTGTTCTTAATTATGAACTTCATTATTTGATGAATGGTACGCCGCAGGAGTATAATGCATTCCTTGATCTTTCTAAAGTTAAAGTGGCCGACACGTTAATGGATGGCGTTACGCACAGCGTTCCACCTGCTTTATCGGATTACCTTGAGCGGCATCAACAATTAAACGATACAGAACTTGGAGCCAAACGATTGCAGAAGTTAAATTGTGATTCAAAAAATGTATCTTATGCAAATGCTCTACTTTCCTATGTAAGAGAAGCAAGGGAATGTTTAAATTCTGGAAAACAACTTCCACAGCGGCCAACCAGAAGTTCTATTACTCTTGAAAAACCAAACGAAGAAGTTGCAGTTCCGCTTTCCGAACAAACTCCAGAAGAAACTGCTGTCCCTGATCTTAATTCTGCACCTGAAATTAGTATCCCTTCATCCAACAATGAAGAAGTTATGCAGCATCAAAACACCACTCCGGAAAGTCCGGAGGCAGAACATCAACAAGCAAAAATGGAAAATCTTATGGATATATCTCTTCCATTGGTTGATCAGGAACCATTTCAAGAGATACTACAGGCTCTTCTGAAAAATGATATGTCTCAAGCAGCTAATCTGTTGCAATATCTCGGAAGTCATCTGGATAAATTACAAGAAGAGCATCAGAAAATGCAAGTAGAATTCAGGGAACTCAAAGAACAGGTAAATTCTATTGACGAAAGATTTTTTAATGATTCTGACAGTGTTGATACCGTACAGAATAATCTTGATCAGAGTGAAAAACTCATAACACTTAACAAGTCCCGCCTTGCCAATGTTGTTCTGCAGACTAAGAGTAACTTAAAAACTGCTGGAAAAAATGCGCTTTTATCGTTTGCTGAAAAAATTCATGTTCCAAAAGCTTTGGCTTCGTTGCAAAAGGGAATGCAGCATACGCAGGATTCTCTCGATGTACTATTCCAGCGGCTGAACGATGCAAAGCAGGCCGTACAAGATGTTTCCAATAGTGTAAAAAACGTTGGCCGGGCATTGACCGGAAAAGAACTTCTTGAATATGTCCCGTGGGACCCAGAAAAGGGTAAGATTGCTTCTGTCCAGCGTAAGATTTACGCTATGGAGCGTACATTGGGTAATTTGCAGGAAAGAACAAATACATTACTTTCTAAAATGCAACGTCCTGAGCAGAAACCCGAGAAGCAGGTAAAAAAGACAACTAAAAAGGTTATTTAAAGGAGGTATTAAAAATGGCAGCTGAAGATGCAGGTGGAAGTGGTGACCTTGCTATCTTGGTCAACACAGAAATGATTATTCTTAAAGGGGCTGTTAAAGCAGCAGCTTCCGCAGGTAGTGTAACCGGAAAGGTAGTAAATAAAGCTCTGCTTTCTCCCTTCCGACTGATTCAATTTTGTATGAAACTACATAAGCAACATATAATCTCCACGTCAGACTTCAAAAGTTTTACACAATTCATGAAAGCCTGTGATGGAGATTATATTATCGCAAATCTCCCCACACGCGATCCGGAACAGTTGGATAAACTCATGGATTCCATGACAGAGGTTGGAATTACCTACTGTCTCCTTCCTGATCTGGATATTCAGGATTCCTGCCAGCAAATTGCCATACGTGGAAAAGACGTTGCAAAATGGCAGGCATTATACGAATCTTATGTAACAAACCAGCTCGATCTTGGTGGTCCACTGGATTTTGAAGAGTTGAAAGCTCTTACTTCCGGAAATTATAAAATCAAAAGTCTTGCACTCGGAGATGCTTCGGAAGATAATGAGCAACTAGAGCAATTCCTGGATATATTGGACGAACGTGGCGTGAACTATTCTGTTCTTCCGGATCTTAAATATGGAGATAATCACATCCAGATTGCCGTTGCGAATCAATCTCTGCAACAATTCGCAGCAGCTATTAAAGCATATTTAGAAGAATTTCCGGATGCAGCTAAAAATTTGGTAGAAGATATAACTGAACAAGAATATTTTGATTCTGGCCGTATGTCAGAGGAAGATTATATGAAAACAGCTTCGCCGGAAATAAAGGAAAAAACCGATCCAAAAAATTGGCAGAAAGGAAAAAATCTGAATGCACAGTCTTTTGAGCAAGCCCTGGCTGGGAAAGAAGTCGATCGTTATGAAACCTTAAAGAACCGACCAGGGTTAATCGAACGATATATTCCTTCTCAAAGAGTAGCTGCCAGAAGAGAAGATGAAATTGCGCTGCAGACAGGTGACCGAGAATATGTTCGTATTCAGGAAGCTCTTTCCGTTGACAATGGTAAGGGCTTTATTATTTTTCTTGATCCGGAAAAAAATTATAATGTCTATCGTCCGGATGAAAAAGGGATTCTTCAGACTCCTTCCGGCAGTCTGTCTGGAAAAGAATTTTCCAAGTATACAGAACAATCTGACAAAACACATCGTTTAGATTATATTCCGTATGCAGAAACTGAAACTCCGTCCGAAGCTCCTCAAAAGCAATCATCAAAAGCAAAATCTATGGAAAAAACTGTTTCACAAAGCTCTCCAGATGTTTCTACTCAAGAAGCAGCTTTTCCCGTTACCATTAATTGTAGTCTTGTTGATGATATTATGGATGACAAGACTTTTATTTCTCGTATTCCTGGTTCTAAATTGCATATCAAACTTCCTCTTTTTTCCATTGCTGATGACGGAAAAACTCTTGTTTCAGCAATTGATCCACAAAAGGAATATGAAATTTTTAAAAATGATTCACCAACATCGAATCCTTTATTGAATATGAAAGGAGCGCAAATACTACCTTATTATGATCCAGTTCGACGCAAAAACATAACAAAACAGTTAGGCCAGAATCAAAATAAGATTTTAAAGTTTTCTCAAAATCCTGCTTCTAAACACAAGCCTAAATCTTCCCCTATAAGGAAAAAAGACTTAAAGCTTTAATATAAGGAGAAAAAATGATAAAGAAAAAAAAGATTCCAATTAAAAGTCTTGTGCTTATTCTTATTTTGGTCGAATTAATCTGCCTTGTATTTGCAGGTATTTTGGGTGAACCTGGTAATGATATAAATCTTAAAACAGCGTCATGGATGAATCATCCATGGCGCTGTTTTAATCAGTACACATTGATTAGTCTTGGATGTGGTCTGACCGGATGGGTATTTTTTCTTGCGTTTTATTTGGATACGCATCGCAACACACATTCAGACATCGAACATGGTTCTGCAGAATGGGATGATCCGGACACTGCAAATAAACGCATGGCCGATCTTAAGCATCCGGAAAATAACCGCATTCTTTCCAAACACGTAAATCAGGCTTTATCCGGTTCGAAATCCTTTCCAAATAATAATATGATTGTTGTCGGTGCTCCTGGTACCGGTAAATCATTATTTGTGATTGCTCCAAATATTTTAAAATGTATTTCTTCCTATTTATTCATGGACCCTAAAGGTGAACTTGTGGAAAAATATGGAAACTATTTGCAAAAGAACGGTTATCAGATCCGTGTTTTGAACTTAAAAAACATGGAATCTTCTGATCGATACAATCCTTTTGTTTATATCCGAACAGAAGATGATATTCCACGATTGATTATGAATATTTTCAAGTCTGTGGAACCCCCGGATGCCCAAAAAGGCGACCCTTTCTGGATGATGGTTGCGCTCTTTATCTGCAGTCTCTCTTTTATTTCGTGTGGGCTGTATCTGTACCAGATAAAAAAAAGATTTTTGCAGAAGCCGGTTTAAAATGGGAACCTGTATATGCTACGCAAACTTTAAATCAAGTAACAAAGCTCATGCAGCTGGAAAGTAAAAAAGTACCACCTCGCTCTGAGGATGAAGAAGAGTCCACAGAATTATCTTTATTAATGGATGCATTAGCAGATATGTATCCAGATCATCCAGCTGTCAGAGATTATCGTAAATTAAAAGAAGGTGCGCCCGAAACAGTTGCTTCCGTTCTTTTAATTTTAAATGGAAAATTCAAGTTCTTTTATTCGAAATCTATTCAGCGCATCTTTGAAGCAGATGATATGAACTTATGGGAACTTGGAACCGGTTGGCACAGGGATGGAAAAAGTAAAGTAGCATTATTTCTAGTCCTAAAAGAAAACGATAGCAGCTACAATTTTGTGGGAAATATGCTTTATCAACAGCTGTTCGATGAACTTTTGGTAGAAGCAGATCAGAATTACCATGGTGTTCTTCCTATTCGTGTTGAGTGTTGGATGGACGAGTTTGGCAACGGGTTACGGCCGGAAGGTTTTGAACATTTAATCACAACCCTTCGATCTCGTAACATTGCTGTCATGCTGTTCCTGCAATCAATTAGTCAGCTGCAAACCATGTACAAGGGTGACGGATGGAAAGTATTCATGGATTCCTGTGCTGTATTTTTATTTCTTGGTTCCGGCCGTGGTGCGTATGACACCCAGGAAACTATCAGTAAAATGTTGGGTGCTGCCACAATCGAAAAGGCATCCGGTAGTGTTTCATACGGTCAAAACGGAAGCAGCAGCACAAGCTACGATCGCCTGCAGCGTTCGCTTATGGATGCAAATGAAGTTGCACAAATGGATAAAGACAGTTGCATCATTCTTCCATTTGCAAGTAAACCAATCATCGACAAAAAATATAAGCCATTCCATGATCCCTCTTATTTGAAGGCAAAAAAATATGGACCTTATACCCATCCAGTTGAAATTTTCCGTGATAAAAACGGAAACCTGCATACAGTAAATCACCAGGAGAAATTTTATTTTCCGGATGAAGGTCTTCAAGCAAAAATACGCGATGATCTAAAAGAAGGGAAATCTTCCGGCATGTTATTCGAACTCAGCGAAGATGAATTTTGTTCTCTGGATCTGGATGATCCGAAACTGAATGGCCCGCAAGGAAATCTTTTTTTGCTTCAACAGTTAAAGAAATTGGAAGATGATAGTGCCACTTTAAAATTACAGAATGCTGTCAACGAAAAAATGAATTCTGTAATTTATGATACGTCAGACAACACATCCTCCTTGGAGGCAGATGAAGAATCTGCCGCAGAAACCATTTCTGTTTATGATGTGCGTCAATCTTGGGATCTTTCCGGGAATCTGGAAGATGTTATCCGAAGATATATACTCGAACTTTCCGAAGATGAAGTATCAAACATCACAGAAGCTATGAATCGGCATATCCCGGAAAAGAAGATCAAAGATTGTTTAACTCTTCCACCGGAAAAATTATGTCTTATGCTGCAGTTTTATATGAAACAAGCAAACTAAAGTAACTTAGAGAGGAAGTATACCTTATGGCCGAAGAGAAAAAAAACAGATCAGAGGAACTAGAAAGTCTGGATAAGAAAATCAATGAGATTATTAATGGATGGAATCAAAATCCGGAAGAGATTGTTGAATTTTTACAGTTCTCCAGCAAATTTTCTTACGCTTATTCACCACGCAACATGATGCTCATTGCTCAACAGCAAAGAGGAGCTTTACTCTGTAAATCCTTTAAAGCCTGGAAAGAACTTGGTTACTCTGTAAAAAAAGGTGAGCATGGAATGGAAGTGTACGTCCATACACCGATCACTATTTTAAAAACAGATGATGGAGATATTCCTTATAGTAAAGCATCCAAAGAACAGCAGGCCGCTTATGATGTCGGAGAAATAGAAGGAGAGAAACTTTCGTATTTCAAAAAAGGATATACATTTGATATTACGCAGACAAACTTTCCTCCGGAAAAATATCCAAAGCTTCTTGACCGTGGAATTCCATCTGAATTTCACAGAAGCTGCACAAATATATTAAAAGAATACTGTGAAGAGAATCTTGGGCTTAAAGTTTTTCTGCAAGACCAGGAACAAAATATTAAAGGAGTTTCCCTTTATGGCTATCACAGTCCGTCAGAACACGAAATTCATATTGCTTCAACTTTACAGGATACCGCTGCTTTCTCAACATTAACACATGAATTCGGACACGCTCTTGCACATGGATCTGTCGAAGAATCTCTGAATACAAATTTGCATCAAAAAGAATTTGAAGCTGATGTTATGAGTATTATGTTTTGTCAACACTATGGGCTTGAAATAACCGACGAAAGAAAGAGTCATCTTTCTGGTCATTACAAAGATTGGAAAAAATCCGATCCGAACAATTTTCATCCGGATAAAAGTATGCGGAAAATGTTTGACTTATTTAGGGAACACTCAACTGTCCTGGATCAAAAAATAGTTAAAGCTTTTCCAGAGCTTGCAACAAAATTACTTCCGCAAGAACTAGAAGTGAATTCAGAAAAAAAGAAAGTTGTAAATAAAACTGCTAAGAGAAAACCAAAGAAAAAGAAAACACCAAGACTGTAAATACGATTTTTTATGAAGAAGAAAAATAGATGCGCAGACGAATTTCCATCCAGCAGTATCAGAAAATACATCGGCTATCCAGATAGTGCGTATATACATTTTGATGAAGTTGGTGCAGTGCTTTTTATTTTTCGAGCAAATCCTTCTTTGAAAGAATTGGATGGATTCGAAAAAAAATTTGAAATTCGAATTACAGAATTTTCAAAAATCATGTTTATCTCTTTTCGCTTTGGATCTTCTGACTGGTGCAGCATCTCATATTCTCCATACTTAGACACATGGCAGAGCAAACAATTTATTTTTCCGAATTGTAAGTACGGAATAAATTTATTCATAGCACTTTTCGATACATCAACCGGAAAAATATTAAGGGCCAGGATGCTCGATCTTCCGTGCCTCTTTTCAAAAAAAATACGCTCTGCCATTGTACTGCAGGCACTGCAGCCATTCAATAAAGAGAAATATATTAAAGTTATTAAGCAGTTTACTTTTTTTCATTCGCAAGAAGAAATTGCAGTGCAAAGCAAATTATCATCACGCTGCACAGTCCACTATCGTGCATCACAGACTGTCCCTATACAAAAATAATGAATTATTTTCACACCACACATTTCAAAATAATCAGAAAAATGCAGAATCACTATTCTGTGTTTCATAAAAAATTAAAAGTGAGGTAACTAAAATGGAAAGAAAAAAAACTCAGGCAACAACAGCAAAGTTAAAAAAGGTTCAGACCGAAATCAAAAAGACAAAGGATAAACTCAATAAACTTATGGCAGAAGAGGAACGTTTGACTGTTCAGTATCAGACAGAAAGTTACGAAGAGACTTTAGCTTATTTGAAGTCTGCAAGCAAAAATGGAAAGCCAGATCTTGAAGAGATGTGGAAGTTTTTGCAGAGCACTTATTCTCCTGAGTTGAAAAATTCAGTTTCACAATCGACCGGAAATTCTGCACCTTCAGAAGAATCAACTGATGACGTAGAAGAAAATTCTGAAACAGAAGAAACATCCAGCACTGTTCCGGAACAAAAAATTTCTCATTATGATTCAAATGATCTTGAGTTTTTAGCTGACTAATTTTTTGCGGGACATCCTTTTGGGGTGAGGACGTCCCGTTTTTCAAATAGAATCGAGGTAGCAAATGGAAAGCAAAAATTATCATTTCAATGTGAGCAATCCCGAATTGATTTCAAAAATTGAACGCTTCAATGAATATGGATTTGCAAACCGAACTGATTTTTTTCTTGAAGCAATAAAAGCATATGACACAATTTTCACTCCAGAAAATTCTTTGAAAAAACTCATCACAGACGCAGTGATGGATGGAATTGTTGGAGCATTGAACATAGAAACAAACACAACTGATGATGGTGATAAAACAAATTTTGAAGACAGTGATGAAGATTATCTCATCTACATTAAGTAAGAATTGTAAAAATTTACATTACCTTATACCTACGCTCGATATAAAATCGAGCAAAAGGGGTCTTAGGGGACTCCCTAACAAGATGCAAATTGTTTACAATTTGCGTATCTTGCTAATTAAGAAATAGGAATGTGTTTCTTATGGTCGTAAAACGTCCATGAGCCTGCAGCCCCAGTGTTTATGCGGCTTTCCGGGATTTTCATAAAAAACGCATTTTTCTCCACAAAAAGCCCATGGTCATAAAACGTCCATGGATATTTTTGTCATGGTCGTAAAACGTCCATGGGCTTTTTTTAATTGATTTGTCTCGAAAATTTTTATCACCGAGTACAGAAAAGAGGAAAGTATTGATGGAAAAAGAAAATAAAAAAGCAACTGCCTCTGAGAAACTGACGAAGGTAGTTGCCATTCGAATTTCTCAAACTGATTATGATATTTTTTTAGAAAAAGCAAAAATGGAAAATCCGGAATCCACAAAAATAAATATTTCAAAATACTTATGCAGCGTTTTACACGATTCCACAATTTCAAATTTTCATTTTTTAAAAAAGAATTTTCGTCAAGTCGAACAGGCCTTACTCAATATTGACAGCAAACTTTTGCAGATCGAAAAAAATTCGGCAGGATCTTTTTATCCGGAAGAAATGTTGGAAAAAATCTCTGAATGTAAACGGCAGCTTGAAAAATTAGAGTTTGATTTTCAAAAATTGGAAGAGGAGATTTCAAAATGGCAATCACCAAACTGAGTCATGTCAAAGAACGGAAATCCGGAAATCCTAACGCAGGACTCTATAATTGCATTGATTATATTTTGAATCCTGACAAAACAGAAGAGCGTTATATCGGAGGAAACGCGGGTTCCACTACACAGGAAGTATATAACCGGATGATGGCAACAAAACAAGAATTTCGCAAATTGGATGGCCGACAATGTTATCACTTCATTATTAGTTTCGCACCAGGCGAAACGGATGCTATCACCTGCTTCAATATTGCTCAGGATTTTTGTGAAAAATATCTCGCCGGAAAATATGAATACGTTTTTTCTGTCCATACAGATCACGCGCATATGCACGCTCACATAGTTTTTAATTCTGTCAGTTTAGTAGACGGAGTAAAGTATCATTATTCAGATGGACAGTGGAAGAGTAACATTCAACCGATAACGGATCAGCTTTGCGAAAAATATGGACTGAAAAAATTGACTTACGTTCCAGGAAAAAGAAAAGGCGTTGATTATGGAACATGGAGGGAAAAGAAAGATCCATCCGGAAGTCAACGATTACGTGAAGCTATTGACATGGCAATAGCGCAATCTGATTCCTACGATGATTTTCTTTCTATAATGAGGAAGTCATATCAAGTAAAAATTGGGTTTTCACAAAAATGGAATTCTGAATATCTTTCATTTAAAGATTTTAAAACTCCGGCCGGACGATACCGTAGAAATTACGTTCTTGGAAAATCATACACTGTCGCAAGTATTCAAAAGCGCATTTCATTAAATAAGATGGAAATTCCAGAATCATTAAAACGACTGCCACCACATATTCGAGGTTTTGAATCTTCCATCGGCTCTGGTTTTCGTTCAGCAAATGGTTTATACCTTACGCAGCATCAAAAACGTTATATGATTCCATACTGGAGGTTAAAAAATTCCGAACGCACAGTTACTAGTGGCACAGGGAACATTCGAGAATATTCAAAAGAGGCTGATAGAAATTTGCGTGACCTGCAAACCGTGCAAGATAATAAAATTCGAACCGTTCAGGATTTGTCCTCCCGCTTGGATGAATTGAATCAAATGACCGATTCCATTCGAAGAGAACTTCGTGCAATACAGTCTAGCCGTGAAGATTCAGAAACAGAGAATGTCATTTCCGAATATCTTTCCATTCAAAGTGCATTTGCGAATGCCGCTGTTCCTATTGAAATGGAAGGGAAATTTGAAAACCGATTGGATGAGATCGAAGAAAACTATCCGATCGAAGAATTGATACACCAAAAAGAATCTAATAGTAAAAAAGAAAAACAACTACAGAAAGAAATCAAAAATTTGCAACAGGCATCCAGACGTTTATCAAAATTAAAAAAGATCCAAAAGAGATAAAGAGGAGTAGTGAAAATGGCTTTCCAAAAATATTCTGAAGAAAAACGTAATGAAATTTTAGATTCTCAACAGGAAAAAAATGCGCGTGGAAAAATAAGTTTATTACTGAATTTGGGATTTCCCAAAGATTGGATTGAAAAAATGCTTCCTTATATAAATGAGGATACTACATCATGGCAATTACGCATGATCAGTCTTTTCGATCAAGATCCGGAAGATCTCGTAGCCATGTTGGAAGATTCCGTAAAAAATTCTTCTGTAGAAATTTTTCAGTCTATTCGGAAGAAATATTATATTGAAAAAAAAAGCAGTGCAGATATTGAACAGATTCAAAAATCAATGGAGCAATACGTTCCATTGATTCATAACCAACTAGACGCTTACAACGAAATGTCCGCTTTGTTGCAGCAGCAATTTGCCGTCCAGCAAGAGAAAGATGATCTACATAAATCTAAAGGTGACCTGCAAGAAAGAATAAATGCTATGCAGAAGGAGCATGAAAAAATTTCCATTGAGAAGGAAGATATTTTTCATCAGCTGCAGGATTCAGAGAAAGAAAAAATTTCCATTCAGCAACAACTCGTTGATGCGACTGAATCGCTGCAGAAATCTCAGGGAACTGCAGCTTCTTATGAAAAACAAATTGCTATTCTGAATAATAGAATTGATGAACTTGAAAAGCAGTTGGAAGTATATCAAGCTAAAGAAAATGAAATTACCCAGGAAGAAGAGAAGCAGCTTGAACACATTCCCGTTAAACGTCGAATAATCTGGTCATCTTTTTTTCATGACTCTAAAATAAAACGCAAAGAAGAACTAGACATTCAAGAACAGGCTGAACGCGAGAGACTTGCAAAGGAATACATTTATGATCCATCCCATTCTGAAGAACAGGCTGCGCTTTTTCTCGATGCAGCAGGAACGGAAGAGTGGACCTTAGAAGATCTTCGAACACTTGCTGCACAATCAGATATTGACAGCATGAAAATATTACAGCGTAAAATAGAACAGCTGCATAAAGCTTCACAGAAAAAAAAATAATAAATAGCTTTCTTCCACATTTACAGTTGTTGTTTTATTTTGAGGAAAATGATAAAATTAATATAGTTCCATTACTACGGAGGTGATTTAAAAATGTCAGTATCATATTTTAATACAAACGAATATGAATTAATGAATAAAGATAATATTGTTGCAACTGTAAGCTGTACAAGAGATGAATTTAATGACTTATATTTTGAAATTCATCATATATTTTCACAATTACCAATTGGTTTCAAAACATTTAAAGACTGGATCGAAAATCGTAGAGCACCTAGCAATCGCCAGCACATTGAAAAATTGCTTAAGCGTTGCAACTGTTATGATTTAGAAGGCTTCCTTCAAGTTACACATGCTGCAACTTTAAATGATACGTTTTGGGTTCGTCCAGCAAAGAGTCATCTTTCCTGGAATAATGTTTCGTTATTCCAAAATCCTTTCGATGACGTTGTTGCTCGGATAGCCTTTGAAGGTGGTTTATATGGTGAACATTTTTCAACAGCTTCCCCTGAATTTTCTACTGATGGAACTTTTGCAAAGTGTTGGACTCGTTTAGACAATCAAATTTTCCTCATGAAAAGAGGGTCTGAAGGTGGTGCGAATGCTGGGCTTGAGCCATACAGTGAGATGTATGCTTCACAACTAGCCGCTGTATTTTGTCCAGACTCCGTTCCATACGATGTTGTAAATTACCATGAAAAAAAAGCCTCTAAATGTCCGCTTTTTACAAATGAGCAATATGGTTTCGCTCCAACTTATAAATGCATCGGAGTAGAAGCCGGTATTGCCCAAACCCTGCAATACTTTTCTTCTATTGGTAGCGAAAACGCTTTTCGTAGAATGCTAGTTTTAGATGCCCTTATAGTCAACACTGACCGTCACAAAGGAAATTATGGAATATTATTTCAAACTGATACTCTTCAACCGATAAAAATGGCACCTGTATTCGATCACAATCAAAGTTTATTACCATACGCAATGGAAGATGATTTTCGTGATCTCGATTCCTATTTGAGCGAAAAAATTCCACGAATCGGTACAGACTTTTCAGAAACTGCAGCCATGGTAATGACTCCAGATATAAGATCAGATCTAAGAAATTTACAGGACTTTGAATTTTCTGATTCATCAAACGGTTTACCAAAATGGAGAGTAACTGAATTAAACAAATTAATAGTCCATCAATCAAGATCTATCCTTAAATCAAAAAAAATATATATGTCTCCCGATCAACCTAAAAAGAAAAATATTAAAAAATCAACTCCTCGTCTATGAAAAAAATCCGTGTCAATAATTGACACGGATTTTAAAGTTAATGTGATTATGATAGCTCTCTATTCATTATAGTTTACGTGGTTTCTTTCTTGATGTAGTCTTGAGATTTGGTTTGGAAGTATTGCAGTTTTCATTAAGTAATTGTTTTATCTCTGGCCGTGGAGTATTGGAAACTATCGAAAGTCGTTTTAAATACGTTGCTGCATTCAAATAAAGTACATCATTTTGTTTTGAAGAAGCTCCCGTATAAAGTACCAAACGGCTTTTCACCTTTCCAAAATTTTCATCTATATATTCCAAAAAATCAGTGTTTCTTAAATGCTTTGTTTGATCTATTACGATCTGATTAGAGTATTTTACTTCAAACAGATAGCTTTCTCCTTTTTGCTTATCAACCAGTATCATATCAGCTTCAACATGCTGGTTGTTGTTTCTCAAGGTGATGCTTAATTGTGATACGTAATAACGATCCAGATCAATCTTTTGGAATGTTTTATATGTTTCCGCAAGAATTATATTTTCAAGTAAAATTCCTTTTACGAAATGATCTGCTCTTAAAATAAATAAATTTCTGTCAGCTATACCACAAGTATCCTTCCACATAGAATCATCCGCCAAATTTTTGATCAAAGCAGTTGAATGGGCATATATCATACCTGGTTGCATAAAAATTTCTAAATCTTCAGAACGTTCCCCACTATTCAATGAAATATATGATGGAATTTCGAGAAATAGTTCGAGTTCCAACAAGTAATTCTTTAGTTCATCCAGATGTCGCTTACTTAAAGACGTTTGCATTTCATCCAAATCCTTAATTCCCAAAGCATTCTTGGTTGCCTGATTGGCTTCTTCCGTGTTAATTAGTGACACATAAGATGGTTCTTGAATATTATGGATCGTAGAATACAGCGGGGCACTTTTAAAACACTTGTTAACTGCTTTGACCGTAGTGTAATAGCTGAACTTATTAATCATTTTATTCAAAACAGATTTCAATTCATTCTGTTCGTACAACTCAGTTATTGCAGCTCCATACCTTCTTGCATCTTCGCTTTTCTCCAATGAATGTAAAATATTTCCAACAATAGCGGTATTTTGATATTCTTCGCTGGCCTGCAATGTTTTATATGGACTTTTTGTTAATGTTCCTCCGTATTCAATATATTCATCTACGGAATCATTTTCGATAAGTTTTGAAAACTCCGCAAAAGGAATATAGGATGTATGTATCATTTGAATCCTATCATATAAAATATCGGATTGCGCAAGCATAATTCCCAATGAGTCCGTTCCAGCGATAACGATTTTAGCTCCTTTTGCTGCAAAATAATCTGAAAAAGTATTTCCATATTTTTGAAAGTCTGTAACTTCCGTTATTTCATCTAGGAAAAAGTTGCGAACGCCTTTATCGTATAAATCTTCCATTGCCTGCCGCAATTCAAGCATATCACATTCCCGTAGGCAAAGAATATATACTGTTTTTTCTTTGTCTTTATCCGATAGTTCTGATATATACTGATACATCATTACTGTTTTTCCGGTTCTTCGTAGGCCATATAAAGCACAAATCTTTCCAGGATATTCATGCTGCATGAAACCTTTCAATTGATTATAACAATCCCTTTTCCGAACATATGAAGTGGCGATTTGGTTTCCCATAATAATATTAATATTTTTTTCATACATAAATTGCGCCTCCATTTCTTCATTGACTTATTTTATATTCTCGGAACAAGCGGTCAAGCGTACATCTACTTATTTTCAATTCTTTTGCAATCTGCGTTTTCGTTGCCTGTCGGGTCATATAACGATTATAGTATTCTTCGATTCCAGGAACAACGATTTTGTTTCTTCCTTTGTAGCGTCCTTCTTTTTTGGCAATGGCTATTCCTTCCCGCTGCCGTTCCAGAATCATTTCTCGCTCAAACTCTGCAATGGCTGCCATCATGGTGAGCTGCAAACGTCCTGTCGGTGTCGATGTATCAAAGTTTTCTTTGAGACTTACGAACTTTGCTCCAGTATTCTCGATTCTTTTCACGATACTTAAGAGATCATATGCAGTCCGGCCGAGTCTGGAAAATTCTTCCACATATACGACATCATCTTCACGAATGAACCCCAGCATTTCCTGAAGTTTAGGTCTTTTCATCGTTTTACCGGATGCCTTCTCAATAAACCACTTATCAATATTATATTTTCCCAGTGCCTCTCGTTGCCTGGCTTCATTTTGTTCAACCGTTGATACTCTTACATAAGCAATATTCTTACCTTTACTCATTTTTTCCTCTTTGTACAAATAACTTCTTAGATATGGTCTACATTTTGTTCAATAATTGAATCTCTGACTTTATTTTAACATTTTATTGTCCATTTGACAATGTATAAAAACGTACACCCTATTTAGATATTTTTATTGTGACATCACATCTTCCCTTACAGCTTTTTCAAGAAGCTGACGAACATATTCAGGACAGCTGCTCTTACCGGATTCCCAGTTTTCCAAAGTTCGCACAGGAATATTATACTGCCTGGAGAATTCAGCTCTTGATTCAGAAAGCATCTCTCTTATTTCCATTTTTTCTTCCTCATTTGATATTACATATACTTTGCCATTGTGCTCCGCCAAAAGAATCCGTCATACAACCACTCAAGATCGTTTTTAAAAGTTGGCACATCGTGATGGTCTAATTCGGCAACGAATTTTACGTATTCATAGCTATAACCGTTTTTTTTGTAATACGTCAGCAGCGAGTTTATAGCTGTACAAAAAGTCTGCTTTATCAGCAACAGGATCTTCATCATCCCAACTCCACTCATCTTTTTCTTTCTCTTCATCTGTCATGGTGTCGTTTGCCTTTTTGTAAAAGAGAGAGAAAGCATATTTTTCTTCAGCCGGCAGATCTTCCATTTGCATCAAATGAGCCTTTCCCCAGGCATCATCAAAAATTTTTTTAAACTTTGACTTGAGTGGCATAGGAGTTTTATGCTTATATTGATTTATCGTGTCATCAATAATGAGCGCTAAATCCATATCAATGGGAAGTTGTTCTGTAACCAGATATACGCTTTTTTCATCGCAAACAATATAGAAGGTATCATTTTCAGTTTTTAACTATGCTCAGCAAGAAGTCCCCGACTTCTAAAGTGGGGGATGAATTGCGTCCGTCATAAAATATTGAAATACAGGATAAGAAGCGTTATAATAAAATCAGTCGAAGAAAAAAAGAAAGGCTGAACATATATGGAATTAGACAATAATGCACATTCGGTATTTTTGCTGTATTACCATCTTGTCCTTGTTGTCAAATACCGCAGGCAGGTCTTTGATGAAACGGTTTCCGAACGTTCAAAGGAAATCTTTGTGTATATTGCACCGAAGTATAACATTATGTTGCAGGAATGGAATTATGATAAAGATCATGTCCAGATTTTATTTCGGGCGCACCCAAATTCAGAAATCAGCAAATTCATAAATGCATATAAAAGTGCAAGCAGCAGACTCCTGAAAAAAGAATTTCCGCAGATACGGCAGAAACTGTGGAAAGAATGTTTCTGGAGCCAGAGTTTCTGCCTGCTTACAACAGGCGGCGCACCAATAGAAGTCATCAGAAAATATATTGAGTCACAGGGAGAAAAAAGCCGCAAAAGGGGCAGGTCTTATGGCAAACAAAGCATATAAATTCAGGATATATCCGAACAGGGAACAAAAAACACTGTTTGCCAAAACGTTTGGCTGTGTACGGTTCATCTATAATAAAATGCTGGATGATAAAATCAAATATTACGAGAAAACGAAAAAGAAACGGAACAATACCCCGGCGCAGTACAAAAAAGAATTTCCGTGGCTGAAAGAGGTTGACAGTCTAGCCCTTGCAAATGCACAGATGAATCTGCAAAAGGCATATAATAACTTCTTCCGGGATCCGAAAGTTGGATTTCCGAAATTCAAATCCAGACATAAAACCCGCGCTTCTTATACAACGAATAACCAGAAGGGCACGGTAGCCCTTGAAAATGGGCACCTGAAGCTTCCAAAAGCAGGGTTTGTGAAGGTCAAACAGCACAGAGCGATACCGGAAGATTACCGGATCAAATCGGTCACCATCAGTCAAAATCCGGGCGGGGACTATTATGCAAGCGTTCTGTTCGAGTACGAAAACCAAGTACAAAAACAGCCCATGCATCAATTTCTTGGTTTGGATTTTTCCATGCAGGAACTGTACAGGGACAGCGAAGGCAGAGAACCGGAATATCCGGGATATTACAGAAAAGCGGAACAGAAATTAAAGAGAGAACAACGAAAGCTCTCAAAAATGCAGAAAGGTTCCAAAAACCGTGGAAAGCAGCGGATCCGGGTTGCCAGAATGCATGAGAAAGTAGCGGCCCAGCGCAGAGATTTTTTACACAAACAATCGCGAAAGATTGCAGATGCGTATGATTGCGTCTGTATAGAAGATCTCGATATGAAAGCAATGTCACAGGCGCTGCACTTTGGCAAATCCGTTTTGGATAACGGCTGGGGGATATTTGTGAATTTCCTGAAGTACAAAATGGAAGAACAGGGAAAACAGCTGGTGAAAGTAGGCCGTTTCTTTGCAAGCAGCCAGCTGTGCAGTGTATGCGGGTATAAGAATACCGAAACGAAGGATCTGCGAATCCGTGCATGGATCTGTCCGAAATGCGGTACACACCATGACAGGGATGTCAATGCTGCAGTCAATATCCGGAATGAGGGTATGCGTCTTATGTACAGCCTGCAGTGACAGGAATATAGAAAAAACCGTGGGGCACACGGGGATAGCTCGCTTATGCTTGACACAGTGGTGTCATCGAACGAGAACCGACGGTTCGCTTTTTGCGAAAGGAAGCCCCCGCCTCTGTAGGCGGGGGAGGATGTCAGTTCGCCCGGCGCGAACGTTATTCTTAAAGGTGAAAGTCCTAAGTGCGCCTGTTAGCGGGAAGCACATAGCCAACAAGGCAAGGGTGTCCATTGTGAGATGGAATCTGAAGGAAGCCTGAGGCAAACCATTGGTCCGACGGACAGAAATCATGTATAAGGCTTACAGTTCGGATAAGACTGCTGAACAAGTTGAAGTCCAATAGCTAACAGAGGACTGGTAGTAGACATGGCGGATAGGTGATGAGAAAGATAGCGTATTTTAACCGGGGAGATCCTATGAGTGGTTTCATCAGCCATAGTAACAACGAATCATAGGAAGTCAGCAGATGTCATAGTAGCGAAGAAGTCCGGGAAACCGGATGGAGCAAAGGACAGAACAGTTAATCATCTGGAGTACGTCCTAATTGAGAGTTTTAGACGAAACACATGCCGAGAGGAGTACCACAAGTACTAAGTGGTCGGAACTCACGAAAAGGAAAGGAAACAGTGCATGGAGGAACAAGGAATATTTATAGAACGCATTCTGTCAAATGAAAACATGAATCGTGCCTACAAACAGGTGAAAAAGAATAAAGGTGCGGCAGGAATAGACGGAATGGAATGTGCCGATTTGCTTTCTCATTTGAAAGTAAATGGCCAGCAACTCAGAGAGAGTATAAGAAATCAGTCATACAAACCAATGCCAGTAAAGAGAGTGGAAATCCCTAAAGCAGACGGAAGCAAACGAAAACTTGGTATTCCAACTGTCACAGATCGCATGGTACAACAAGCAGCTGCACAGGTATTAACACCTATATATGAAAGAAAATTTCATGAGAACAGCTATGGATTCAGACCCGGAAAAAGTGCACAGAAGGCAGTATTAAAAGCAGTTGAATACATGAATGAAGGATATAACTGGGTCGTGGATATTGACTTGGAAAAGTTTTTTGATACGGTAGAACACGACAAGTTAATATCTGTTTTGAACAAAGAGATTAAGGATGGAAAAATACTTTCGCTAATCCGAAAATTTCTAGTAAGTGGAGTTATGGTTGGAGAACAGATAGAAGAAACAGAAATCGGAACCCCACAAGGGGGAAATATTTCACCACTTCTCGCTAACATACTGCTCAATGAATTGGATTGGGAACTTGAAAGCCGAGGACTTAAATTTGCACGATATGCAGATGACTGTATTATTTTTGTCAAAAGCGAAAAAGCTGCGGCAAGGGTAATGGAATCGGTCACGAAGTATGTTGAAAATGTTCTGCGGCTGAAAGTGAACAGGGACAAGAGTAAAATAGGGAGACCCACAGAAATACAATATCTGGGATTTGCCTTCTATTATCAGTTTCAAGAAAAGAAATATAAGATAAAAGTCCCTAAAAAGTCATTGGATAAGGTAATGAATGAAAAGTCTAATCCCCCAGCTATGCTGGGGAGAATAGAGTAGTCGGAAGTGGTGAGGATAACAAAATAAAGCCTCCTGTGATAGAATGAGAATGGTGTCGCAAG